>JAEUQG010000191.1 GCA_016789755.1 Bryobacterales bacterium | reverse complement strand
GGTGAGGTTGGAATAGAGGCGGGCTGCCTCGCGCTGCAGGCCGGGGTCGCGGGGCGCAAGAGCAAGCGCCCGCAGCAACAGCGCTTCCGCCTGAGCCATGAGATTGAGCGCGAACTGGCGGCGTCCCAGGTTGGGGACTTGCATGTTGCCTTGCAGGTCGGCGAGTTGGGCATAAGAGGCGGAGAGTTCGCGAAGCAGGCCGATGTTCTCCCCGGCTCCTTTGGAGAGGGCTTCGAGATAGGTCATGGACTCTTCGAGCATCTTCTGCCGGACGGGCAGGGCGCCGGGGATAGCCTCCAGGCCCGGCTGCATCTCAAAGATGACGGAGCGGACGAAACGGCGGGCATAATCGAAGCGCTCGGCTTCGAGCCGTTCCTGGCGGGCAATGGCGACGGCAGCGGCAATCAGGCTGACGAGGAGCGTGGCAGCAGTAAGCGTCAAGGCGCGATTGCGGCGCACGAATTTGCGGGCCTGATAGAGCAGGCTAGGGGGCAGGGCGAGCACAGGACGTCCGGCGAGGAAGCGTTCGACGTCGGCGCGCAATTCGGCGACGGAGGAGTATCGCTCGCGCGGGTCCTTGGCGATGGCCTTGAGAACCACGGCATCCAAGTCGCGGGGCAGGGAGCGGTTATGGTGGCCAGGCGGAGGAGGATCGGCGTGCAACACGCGTTCGACTGCTTCGGCGTAGGAATCGCCGTCACGGAACTGCGGATTGATTCCGGCGGTAAGCTCGTAGAGCAGAACGCCGAGGCTGTAGATATCGGTGGCGAGGGTGAGGGATTCGCCGCGGACCTGCTCAGGGCTCATGCAGGCAAGGCTCACCGGGCGGAGGAACGTTGCGCCGGTCGAGCCGCCGCCAGGTTCGACAATCTGGGCGATGCCGAAATCGAGCAGTTTGACAACGCCTTCGGCATTCACCAGGATGTTGGCGGCTTTCAAGTCGCGGTGGATGATAAGGCGCTGATGGGCATAATGGACGGCGGAACAGATATCCAGAAACAGGCGCAGGCAGTCGCTGAGGTTTTTGGCGCGGGCATATTCGAGCAAAGGCTGGCCGGCGATGTACTCCATGACGAAGTAACGCTGGCTATCGGCGATGCCGCCATCGAGGAGGCGCACGATGTTGGGGTGATCGAGTTGGGCGAGGATCTGACGCTCATGAATGAAGCGGCGCTCGGCCTCGGGGGCAAACAGCCGTCCGCCGGCGATCTTGATGGCCACTTCGCGGCGGAATTCGCCATCGCCGCGGTGGGCGAGATAGACGATTCCCATTCCACCGGAGCCGAGGCAGCGCAGTAACTTGTAGGGGCCGAGGCTGGAGCCGGAAGCATCGTGCGAGCGCTGGTCCTGCGGGCGGAGGAAGGCTCCGGCGTCGCGGTCGGCATCGAGGAGGGCCGCCACTTCGGCGCGGATTTCGGCGGGGAGCGCAGACAGTTCGCGCTCGCGATCGGGCGGAGGCAGTTCGATCAGGCGTCCGAAGGTGTCGCGAACCGTGTCCCAAGCCGGAGTCATAGTGCTGCTTGTCGTGGCGTAGGATCAGGCGAGATTCTCCGCAGCGCCTTGCAGGCGGCGGAACAGCCAGGCGCGGGCGAAGGCCCAATCGCGATTGACGGCGGAATCGGAGATGCCCATAAGCGAAGCGGTTTCCTCGATGGTGAGTCCGGCGAAGTAGCGCAGTTCGACCACGCGCGCCCGTTCGGGATCGAGGGCCGCCAGTTGGTCCAGGGCATGATCGAGGGCGATGACGTTGAGGTCGGGTTCGAAGGCGATGGCCAGTTCCGGTGTGAGCGGGTCATGGGGCGCGCCGGCTCCGCGCTTGCCGGCGGCGCGCTGACGGGCGTGATCGACCAGGATACGGCGCATGGCGCGGGCGGCGGCGCCGAAGAAGTGGGCGCGGCTGTTCCACTGGATCTGGTTTTGGCCGAGGAGACGCAGGTAGGTTTCGTGGACCAATGCGGTGGATTGCAGTGTGTGGCCGCCGCGCTCGTTGGCCAGCAAACCGCGCGCGATGCCCCGCATTTCTTCGTAGACGAGGTCCACGAGTTGGTCGAAGGCATGCGGGTTCCCGGAAGACCAGCGATGGAGGGCTTGAGTGATCTCTCCCACGACAATTGACATTTTAATGGAGCATGGCCGGAGAAACAGCCGCTTTTTTACGCCACCTCTCAGCAAGGAGCATTGTCGTGCGATTTTTTCTGATGCTGTCGATGGCGGTGTACGCTCCGCTGCACGCGGGAGTAACGGTGATTACAGACGGGGATTTCCAGCCCGCAAACTGGAGTCAGGTTGTTTTTAATCAAGTGAACGGCACGGGGACCAATTCGCGCCAGGCGGCGGGTGGAAATCCGGATGCCTACCGGCAAATGGCGATGGCGTTCCAGCCTGTGGCCGCCGGCACCAACCTGAACATTAACATCGCGAGTTTCGGGTCTCTGCTCACCTACGATCCCTCGGCGGGCGGGGCGATTCAACAGATTCGGTTCGATTACGATCTGTCGCGGATTTCATCCACGGGTTTGGGGTCGACTACTCCAGCCGGGTTTTACCGGCCTTTCCTGGAGCAGGGAGGCAAGCGGTTCTTTCTGGCCGGGGTCGACGATCAGGTGCTGTTGAGCGCATGGACCGCCTTCCATCATGTCAGCACGGACCCCAACGATTGGGGCCAGATCAACGCGGGAGTGGAGAAGCCGGACTTCTCAGCGAGTGGAGGGGTGATCACTTTCGGCTACCGCGTCGCTTTGCCGCTGATCTGCCCGGCGGGCGTAACTTCGGGTTGCCTTGCAGCGGCGGCCGTATCCGGCATCGACAATTTCAAGGTTACGGTGACGAGCGCCGACCCTGCTGGCACCGTACCGGAGCCGTCGGCGGGCGCACTGGTGGGCCTTGGGGCTATTGCAGCCACTCTTTGGCGAAAGCGAGGTCTTGGACTTCGCTCATCTCGCTGATATCGCCGAGCACCCAGCGATTGCGGAATGGTGGCCCGGGAGCGATGACGCGGCCCATCCAGTTGGCGGGGTCTGTCCAGAGGATGCGGCGCGGAGCGATGAGTTTGGCCAGATCGGCGATATCGAAGCGGAGGGCGAAGCCGTGGATCACGGCGTCTGACAGTGCGGTGTTGAGGGTGTTTTCCAGGGCTTCGGTGAAGGTGTGGGGAGTGCGATCGAGCCAGATGCTCTGAATGCGCCGGTCAACCGCGGCGGCGAGTAGCAGCCAGAATCCTTTCACTCCCTGCGCCGCGGCACGGATGTCCGCTGCATCCACTTCCGCGTGCGCTGCCAGCAAATCCACTCCGCGCACGATATCGTGAGCGCGCCGCGCCGGCAGGCTCACCCCGATCTCATCGGCACGTGTGTTCGAGAGCCAGTCGCCGACGTAGGGGCGCCGGGTATCCACCACCGTGGACCGGCGCGGCTCCATCAGCAGGACGACACGGCCCGTGCGCGCCGTGCGCTCGGCCAGAAATTGGGACAACGTGCCCTCGACCAGGAGGGCGGCGGGCTTGCGGCCGGGCGTTGCCGGCAGCAGCAGCGTGGCATCGATCTCGATGCCGGGCTCGCTGGTAAACCGCAGCTTCTGTTTGCGCAGCCCTTGCGATTCCGATTCCTGCGCGATGGTGAATTGCGGCGCCGTGGCATTCGATTGGATGGCGAGGCGGCGCAGTTCGCCGGCGAGTTCAGTGGATGTGCCTTGTTTGCGCGTGGCTCGGTAGGTGTCGAGGATGATCTGGTGCAACTTGCGGCTGCCGGCGATGTCTTCGACGCGGCCCGTTTTAGTTACCAGCAATTCGTGATTGGGATAGGTATGCACCGCCTGTTCGCGGGCGTCTCCGTCGCCGTTCCGAAGATGGCGAATCAACCAGCGGTACATCGCTTCCCGGCTGGCGAGCGGAGTGCCGTGGCCGCCGGGCCCGATGATGAGTTCGATCTTGTCCCCGGCATTGTGCAGCCGGAACCAGCCCCGCGCCTCCTCGTAGGTGATCTTCGCTGCCGGCGGGGTGAAGTAGTCTTCCTCGGTAGCATGCAGTTGCCAGGGCGTTGGTGCGCTGAGTTCGACGAAATCCGCGGTATCGAGTCCGAGCGAGAGCTGCGTGGGCAGCGTCATTTCCGAATGCGGATTGGCGCCCGAGAACAGCAGCCGGTAGGAGACGGGGAAGCAGGAGGGGATGACCGCTTTGAGGCGGGTGTCCAGAGCTCCGAGGAAGGTGGTAAGCGCGCCACCGCCGGAGCAGCCTGCCGCGGCGAGGCGCTGGGGATCGATTTCCGGACGGCTGGCGAGATAGTCGAGCGAGCGAATGGCGTCGTGGAGGAAATAGCGCGCGAGCCCTTCGCCGATCAGCCCGGCTTGTGCGCCGAGGTGAATGTGCTCATTGACGGACCAGCCCGCGGCGGGAGCCTTCAGTTGTGGATCGTAAGTTTGTTCGCGTTCCCCTTGACCCACGGGATCGAATGCGAGGGAGACGAAGCCTTTGAGGGCAAGATTCGCGGCCAGGCGCTGCGGCTCGGCTTTGCCTTCCTGGGTGTGGCCCGCCTGGAAGAGAACGCCGGGGTAGCGTCCGGGTTTCACAGGGCGATAGAGGTTGGCGGTGACGTAGTAGCCGGGGAAGGTTTGATAGAGAATCTTCTCGATGATGTATCCATCGGCTTGGATGCGGCCGGTAACCTGGGCGTGCAATGGGCCGTTGTATGCCGGAAGCCCGCCGAGGGCCTTGAGGATCTGTGCGCGGACGTGCTGTTTGCGGCGCTCGGCGTCTTCTTTGGTGCGGATGGATGCGATGGCTTTGTCTCGCCGGTCGAGGTGGCGCTGGGCTTGGGCGTCGAGCCAGCGGAGGAGTGGATCGGGCTGCTGCGCGTGGGCGGTGGCGATGAAAAGGATGAGGAGTGGGATCAAAGGTGGCGCTCTTTGGGAATTATACGGCGTTCCTGAGCCATTACCAGCCCATGTTGCGGCGGCAATAAGGGACCCCATCGTTGTTACGGATGCGGGCGGTGTGAATGCGATAGAGTATTCGGGACGTGCGCTTATATTGGACCACGGCGGTTGCGGTTTGTTGCCTGGCGTCGATCGGTGTTGCGGTCTACGCCAATGCCAAGAGCATTCCAAGCTCAATTGCCGCCACCGTCTTGCCGGCTCTGCTGCTGGAATCCGCCTTGTATCTGGCAATGGCGTTCCCTGCCGTAGGCAGCAGACTGGATGCGCTTTCCAAATGGCGGAAGACGGGCTTGCTGGCTGCATCTGCTATCGGGCCGTGGCTGCTGTTGAGTGGTTCCGCGAACGGCTTGCTTCTGATTGCGTTGGTTGTGCCGGTTGCCGCGTGGTACGCCATGCTGCCTGCGAACCGGATGACGGACCTGGTTCTGCTGCTGTGGCTTCCGGCGGTCGTCCTGATGAAGGGCACTTTGATGCGGCAAATCTATCCCGATGCCATGCCGGGCGTGCGGGTGGACTTCCTGGGGCACCTGATGTGGATACGGCTCTCGTTCGGTGTCATGACGCTCCTCCGGCACGCCGGCAGACTCGAGTTCGGATTATTGCCGTCTCGGAGCGAGATTCGTGCCGGAGTGAAGTGGTTCCTGGTGGGTTTGCCGATGGCGGCGGCGGCCGGATACGGCCTCGGCATTCTGCGCCTGGGAACGCCGAAAGCGGCACTGTGGCAATTGCCGTTGTATGCGGTGGGAGCTTTGATCGGGGTCTATTGCGTCGTGGCGCTGAGCGAGGAGTTCTTCTTGCGGGGACTAGTCTTCGAATGGTTCAGAGACGTGTTCGGGTCCGCCAAACATGCGCTGGCGGCTACGACCTTTGTTTCCGCGGCAGTGCACCTGTGGTTTCGGAGCGCCTTCAACTGGAAATTCGCATTGTGCAGCGCTGTGCTGCACTACTGTTTCGGAAGAGCATACCTCGAGGCGCAGAGCGTCCGTGCGGGAATGGTTGCACATGCGCTGACGGTCACCGCATGGCTAATGGTGTTCGGCAAGAGCGGATAGCGTGATGAGCCTGGCTGCAGTGCTGGCACCGGGTCAATTCGTTTGCCCGCCGGCCTTCGCCACTTCCACTGCGAACACATAGGTATCGCCGAACATGTTGGAGCGGAACACCACCCATTGTTGATCGGGCGTGAAACTGACGTTAGGCTCGAGGCGGTATTGGTGCTTCGACATGTTGACGAGCCTTTCCGAGCGCAGCACGCCGGGTTGGACGAAGCTCTTGTCGTCCAGTCCGCGATTGGGGATCAGTTCCGGGCGAAAGAGATAGATCCACTGGCCGTCCTTGGCGCGGGCCACCTGGCCGGGATCGCCACCGTCACCCGTGAACAGCTTCCCATCGCGCGTCACGTTGAAGTGAATCGACCATTCATCGCGCTGGAGGTGGAACCACTGCCGCGCCTCCGTTTCCACGTTGTAGGAAGCGAGCCAGAAATCTTCGCCGCGCGGCGTCTGCAAATCGTACCAGATGGTCTTGCCATCGGCGCTCCAGAATTCGTGGCCCCAAATCTCCATCGCCATCGTGCGCGAGTGAATCTTCTTCGGCGTGCCGCCGGTGGTGCGCATCAGCCAGATGCGATCGACCTTGTGCCAGGGGCCTTCGTGACAGAACATCAGCATCGCCGGATCAGTGGGCGAGAACAGGAGATGGTTGAGCCAGTTGTTGTCCTTGTGGATTGTCTTCACCTCGCCGGTCTGGATGTTCATCGTGTAGAGGCCCATCGGGAGTTTGGCGGCCCAACGCTCCTCCATCATCTGACCCTTGTTGCGCGGCTGATCGAGCGAATGGCCCTGCTGCTGTTGCGGCGTGCCGGGAGCGGGCTGTGCGGGGCGGGCGTTGTTGTAATCGCGGCCCTCGCCTTCGATGTAGGTGCCGGCGAGAAGCGTCTCGTCCGCGTTCACCGTAGAAATGCCCCCGCGCCGGGGCAGATCGCCGATCTTCTTCGATTGGCCGGAATCGACATCGGTCCAGTAGGCGGCGCCGTCGCGAAGGTAGTAGACGCGCTGGTGGCGGCGTCCGGCGTCGATCATGCGGACTCGGCCAGTCACCACCTGGCGGGTGGTTTTCTTTTCCAGATCGAAGACGGAGATGCCTTCGGGCGTGGTGTAGATGAGGCGCTTGCCATCGGCGGTGTAGCCGTTCTGGTTGAAGTAGAGGCTGGCGCTTCCCTTCTCTTTGGTGAGGCGCACAACGCGATGGCCGGTGTCGGGGTCCACCCAGGAGACGGGCGGCTCATCGGCGGCGAAGACAGGCACAGCGAGCAGAAGGCAAAGAATGCGATACATGGCGTCTCCTTTTTTTGGGGGAATTGCTTTTATCAGAATTGCAGCTTCAGCCCCAGTTGCAGGGAACGCGGGCTGTTCTGCTGGCTGGTGATGCGTCCGAAGTTGGCGTTATTGATGTCGAGCGAGGCGGGTCCGTTAAAGATGACCGCGTTGGTGACATTGAAGGACTCGGCGGCGAAGTCGAGTTTGAAGCGTTCGGTGATGCGGAACTGCCGTGTCACGCTCAGATCCTCGTTCCAGAATCCGGGGCCGTAGAGTCCGTAGGCGCCAGCGCCGGGCGTGTTGCCGTAGGTGTAGGCGGCGGGGTTGATGAACGCCGTGCGATCGAGGAACTGCGGGCGGGCGCCGAGCAGATCGCCGCTACCCCATTCGCCGTTGATGCGGACGGAGCCGTTGAAGTTCGGGTTGTAGGAAGCGCGGCATCCGCCGGCATTGGGCAACTGGCAAGCCGCGGCGATGATGCCGTAGGGATTGCCCGAGCGCAGACGGGTGATGCTGGAAAGCCTCCAGCCTTCCACGAGTCCGCGCACGACGGCGTTGGCAGGGTTGATCGCACGGCCGCGTCCGAAGGGCAGTTGGTAGACTACCATCGCATTGAACACGTGGCGGCGATCGCTTTCTCCATGCGTTTTCTCGATCTCCCAGAAGTACTCGCTGCGGCCGGCGCCGGCATCGGAGAGCGTCTTGCTCCAGGTGTGATTGATGTTGAACGTGAGTCCGTTCGCCATGCGCTTCTGCAAGGTGAGTTGCAGCGAGTTGTAGTTGGAACTGGCGAGATTAACGAAATCGACGTTGACGCCGCTGTACTGCGGGAACGGACGCAGCATCTGGGCGAACGTGCCGCGGAAGGTGGAATAGGGGAGTGCAACATCGGGGATGATGGCGCGCGCCTGCGCCAGTGTGGTGGCGTTGACTTGCGATGTGAGCAAATTGCCGAGGGCCAGGTAGCGTGGATGGATCTGGCCCGACCAGATGCCGCGACCGCCGCCGCGCAGCAGTTTGCCGTTGCCGCCGGCGTAGCCCGCCGTGAGCGTGATGGTGGGCGAAATGGCGTGCTGGATGGAGAGATTCCAATTCTGATAGCGCGGCGGGCGGGCGCCCTCTTCGGGGTTGTCATAAGCGACGGAGCCGGCGGTGGGCCGAGTGGTGTAGAAGCCCGTGTTGAGTGTCGCGTCAATGAAAGGAGGGCGCTCATAGGCAGGTACGCCGTCATCCCAATCGAAGGCTGGGCTGAAGCCGTCGGGCGAGGGGAAGCCGGGAGCGGCGGTGAAGCCGAGTTTGCCGGTGCCTTCGCGTGCGCCGCCGCGCCCGCCGACCGCTCCGTGGCGGGTGTACATCATGCCGTAGCCGGAACGGATAACGGTCTTGCCGCCGAGCCGCCAGGCGAAGCCGAGCCGAGGGCCCCAGTTGTTGAGATGAGTCTTGATGCGGGTGCTGCAGTTGCAGTAGAGCGGGGACTGGCCGTTGCCGCCGAATTGCAGAGCGCCGCGGAAACCTCCGACCGCCGGATTGGGGATGTCGGGATTGAACCAGGAGACGCGATCGACCACCTCCACGTAGGGGAGCATGATGTCGTGGCGCATGCCGAGGTTGAGCGTCAGGTTGCGTGTGATTTTCCAGTCATCGCCGATCCACCAGGCATAGCTGCGGAAGCGAGCGCCGGAAGTAACCACGGAATCTTCATTGACCGTGGCGGACCCCAGCGTCCCCATGAGATAGCTGGCGTAGGCGTTGCCGGTGGCGTTCTGCAGGGTGCCGTTGTTGAAGCCGGCGGTCTGCAGGTTGCTGAATCCGGCGATGAAGAGCGTGCCGTCCCAGCGGGCGCGGTAGTTGTCCTGCAGGCGCTGATGCTGGAAGCCTGCTTTGATGGAATGGCTGTTCTTGATCCACTGAAAGCTGTCCTGCAGGGTGTAGTTGTTGAGCGCATCGAGGAACGGGCGCGCATCGGTGCCGCGCCATCCCTGAGGTGCGTTGGGCCCAGCGAAAGAGGTTTCGGGGAAAGACTGCGTGGCATCGCCTTTGGGCAAACCGCGGATTCCGGCCTTCTCCACCCAGTTGCCGTCGATGGTGGGGTTGGTGATGGGGACCCACAACCGCGATGCGCCGAGGTTGATCTGATTCATCATGGTGGAGTTAAGAACCCAGGTGTGCTTGACCTGGCCGACAGTGGGCACTTCGCTGACGACGCGCGTGACGGTGTAGGGAAGCGGCAAGGGTACGGGATTACCGCGAATGGCGCTGCTTTGTTCATGCGAGCCGCGCGAGAACATGACGCTGAAGCGATGCGCTTCGGAGTGGTTGTAGTCGACTTTGGCGGTGCCGTTCTGATTGTTGAATCCGACGCCGGGGTTGTTGTTGAGGAAGTTGCTGGCAATGCCGGCTTGCGTTGGGGCGGGCAATGGCTCCTGAAACAGCCTGGAAGCCGAAGAGATGCGGCTGGCTGGGATCACATTGCCGGCAAACGGCTGGCGGGTGCAGTTGGCGCCGTTGGGGCAATTGGTAGTGGCGGGGTCGAAAATGTTGACGGGAAGTTCGCCGAAATCTCCTGCGCGCATGCGCATGGTGGGGACGGTGACAAATTGAAACGGCGTCGCGACGCGGTACCGGTAGCCATCGTAGGCGCCGAAGAAGAAGAGCTTGTTGCGCATGACCGGGCCGCCGATGGTGAATCCGAATTGATTTTGATTCTGCTGTGTGCGGGAGGGAGCGAAGAAGCCGCGCGCATCGAGCTTGGTATTGCGGAAGTATTCATAGAGCGAGCCGTGCAGATCGTTGGTGCCGGATTTGATGGTGTAGTTCTCCGAGCCCTGGCCGTTGAACTCGACGGACTGGCCGCTGGTTTCGACCTGGAACTGCTCAACCGACTCCACGGAGACGGCGAATTGCAGGGCGCGGCTTTCCCCTTGGCGCACGGCGTCTGTGATCGGCAAGCCTTCGATGTAGACATCTTTGGAGAAGCTCTGCCCGCCGTTGATGAAGCCGAACGTGCCGCCTTCCTGCACTCCGGGCATGAGGTAGATGAACGATGCCGGGTTGCGGGGATTGCCGCCGCCCATGGACAACGGCAGGGCGGTGTACATGTCGTTGCGCATGGTTTGTCCCATACGCGCATCGGCGGTATTGAGTTCGGGGGGCGTGGCCGATACGGTGACGCTTTCGGCAGTCGCGCCGACCTCCAACTTCAGATCGAGTTCCACGGTGGTGAGGGCGTCGACGACAATCCGATCCTGTACAAGGGTGCGGAAGCCCTGCGCCGAGGCCGCCAACTTATATACGCCCGCGGGCAACGGAGCAATCACATACAATCCCGCCGCGGTGGTTTCGCGCCGGGTCTCCACGCCGGTGGCGATGTTGGTGGCGACCACTTGCGCCGCGGGAATCATCGCTCCCGTGGGGTCGGCAATGGAGCCTTTGATGGCGCCGGCGCCGCCGATTTGTGCGGCAACAGGCAAGGAAAACGCAAGGAAGGCAGCCAGCGCGACGTGCGCTGGGGAGGATTTCAAAGGCGACATAGCCAGCCCCTTCTTTCTTAAGGCGGACTTTGGACTGTCCGTTACAGACACCTGATTGATATATGAAATATCTTAGCCCATCAGGTGGAATGTCTCGCCAAGTCGATGGCGGTTTCGATGGCTCGGCGGAGAACCGAGGGCACTCGGCCGGGACCGGCATCGGCCACGGCCTCGAGGATCTGTAAAGCAAGATAGGGCTTCGATGTGCGTCCGACGGCCTGGAGGATGGTGGCCTTCGGACTTCCCTTGGACGGCGCTTTGGCATTGGGGAACGCGGCCTTGCGGTAGATGTGGGCGAAGCCGTGCTGATAGAAGCAATGCTCAATGTCGCGTTCGGCGAGAACGGTAACACGCCGTGGCTGATCTTCGGGGTCAAAGAACGGGCGCGCCATGTCCCGGTAGTGCTGGCCGGCCTCATCGCCGTCCGACAGGAGGTGCCATTCGATGCCGAGGTTTTGGGCGACTTTAATCAAGGCGGTGAGTCCGCTCTGGGCGAACTCGACACAGGTGACACCCTCTACGGCGAGATCGTAGCCGAGGATGCGGGCCAGCTCGGGCAGCAACCAGAACTCGGTTTCTCCTTCCACCAGCAGCCAGCAGCGGGCGAACATCGCACTCGCTCTGCGGCTGCGGATGTGATAGCTCCAACGCCGGAGTTCTTCGCTGCTGAGCTTGCCGTGAGGGACGGAGAACTCGAGGACAACGCCTTTCTCGCGCAGCAGGCGGCGGATGGACGAAAGCGGAGCGCCGGAGAGCAGCGTTCCGGAATGGGTGGCCACGATTTTCTGCCAGCGGATCTGTTCGAGAATTCCCCAGACGGAGGCCAGTGTCATGGGATGGAGATGCGCTTCGGGATCTTCGATGAGGATTACGGGAGCAGTTCCGGGCGCCACAAGGTAGCCACTGCGCAGCACGGCGCCGACCAGCAAGAGGAGCCCGATCTTCTGGGCGGCACCGCCGTGATAGCGCGGCGGCCCCGGGGTGGATGCCGAAGGAACGCGCTGTCTGCCAGTGATTTCTTCGAGCGCCGGCCCAAGCCTTCCCCAAGCGCCGGTAACCGTACCGCCGGATTGTTCCAGAAGCGAGCGGGCCGCGGCGAAGCCTTTCTCAAGTTCCGCCGACAGATCGGAACTGGTGCCGGCCACGACGCTGCGGTAGTGCTCTTCCACGGCATCGATCATCTGGTCGATCTCGACGTTGCCGCTGTGTATTGGGGGCCCGTTGCGGGGCTCGGGAGTCGAAGAAACGATGCCGCCGCGCAGCCACAACAGTGGACTGATGCGGCGCACCCACTGAATGAGTTCCGGGCTGTTGACGCAGAGCAGGGGCCCGTCGCGCCGTGTGCGGGCGCCCCAGGTGACGATGGGCTCATCGCCGGGGCCGGCCCATGCCGCCTGCACTTCCACATAGAGCGTGCGCGGCGCGGACCAGCGCGTTGTCCACAACTTCAGCTTTCGCGGGAGCGTGGAGTTCCATTGGCCGGGAGCGTCCTCTTCGAGAGTGAGCGCGATGCGGACGGGGGCCGGATCGTCGCCATCGAGATGGGCATGATGGCGGTCGAAAGCGAAGGCGTGGCCGTCGGCGCCCACGCCGAGCGCGATGGCCAATGCTTCCAGGATGCTCGATTTGCCGCAGTCGTTCTCGCCGATGAGAACGGTGGTCTTGTCGAAGCTGAGCGAGGCGAAAACGATGCCGCGGAAGTTCTCGACGCGGAAAGCCCGCAGATACATGAAGCTCTATTCTACTTGCGTCCGCTGAACTTATTGAGGAGCCCGATGAGCTTGCCGGCGGCGGCGGGCGTCTCCACGCTACCGAAGACGATATCCTTGTTTTCCATCTCTTTTCCGTAGATGCCTTTGATGGCATCCTTGTCCGGGCGAAGCGTCGCGCCCTGGAGGGAAATGCCGGCGAATACGCCGCGGGCACGCGACCAGGTGAGGATTTCAGCGCGCATGGTGGCATCGGTTTCCGCGGACGCCGTGCGTCCCACCGGACCGGCCGCGGCGGAGGCATCGCCACCGAGGGTGAATTTACTGCTCATCAGGCGGGAGGCTCCCTTGTCGTTCATCACGAGCATGATGACATCGGTTTCCGATCCACCGATCTGCAAGCCGAAACTGCCGCCTTCGACGCGAATCGCGCCGGGCGCCGACCAGCCGGGGCCTTCCTTTTTGCGGCAGGAAACAAAGCCGCGCCCGTACTTGGCGCCGAACACGAAGGCGCCCTTCTTCAAACCGGGGACGAACACCGCGCAGGAGGCCTTATCCAGGAGGTCTTGAGGGATCTCCTTGTCCTTGGTCCCCATCACTTCTTCGAACATGATGGCGGCGTTTTCGAGCCTTTTATCTTCTTCAGCTCCAGCGAAGAGAAGGCCTGAAAGGAACGGCAAGATGAAGTAAGTACGCATCGTACTTTTATGATAGCGAGCGCAGCCAGATCCGGTTCAGCGCCATCAGTTCCTTTCCCTTCACTTCGAGGGCGGCGACTTCGAGTTTCGCCGGGCCCTTGGCCAGACGCAGCACTCCGCAGACATGCTTTTCGAACAGGGCGCGTCCGGCCGTCGGGTGCACCACGGTTTCGATGCTGGCTGAGCCGGCGCGAATGCGGAAGCGGCCGCCGGCATCGGCCGGGTCGCAACCGTAGCTGAGCGTGACTTCATAGCGGCCGGCGCGCACGACGTCGATGTTCCAATGCACGGTTTCGCCGGGGGTGCGCCAGGAGTCGATGGAGTCCCATTCGTATCCGGCGAAGGTGTAGTTCACGGTGGATGGCGCGTGCCGCCCGGGAAGGGGCGAGGCAGGGGTGGTTTCTTCATCGCCCGGCGAAGCCCAAGTGGTGTGGGTGCCGTTGAGGCGGGCCCAACTGGGCTCGAGATCGACAGGGTTCTCGTCGTGCCTGCCTACCTCGATGGCGGGCGGTTCAAAGGTTTTGCCTTGCGTGACGTCGTCGAACCATGCATCGAACCGTGCGCGCAGGCGCCGCTTGTCTTCGGGATACTGCCGGGAGACATCGGATTTTTCCGAAGGGTCGTTGGCCAGGTCGAATAGTTGCTCGCCCACAAGCTTGAAGCGGGGTTCGCAAATCGACCAGCCCTGCGTTTTACCGGGCCGGAATCGGTCCCAGTAGTGGCAAAGGAATGGATGCGGGCTTGAGCCGAGTCCGGTTTCGAGCAAAGCGCGAACGCTCTTGCCATCGAGGGCCAAGCCTTCGGGCAGAGGGATGCCGAGCAGATCGCACAACGTTGGGAAGATGTCGAAGACCTTGACCATCGGCTCAACTTTCGTGCCGGGGCGCAACCGGCCCGGCCAGCGCACAAAGAGCGGCGCGCGAACGCCACCTTCAAACACCGATGCTTTGGCGCCGCGCAAGTGAGCCCTGTAATGGCGGCTCACTCCGCCGTTGTCGCTGAGGAAGAGCACGATGGTGTTGCCGCGAAGCCCTTCTTTGTCCAGGACCTCCAGCAGCCGGCCGATGTTTTCGTCGACACGCTCCACCATGCCGTAGATTTCGGCATCGCCGATGGGCACGCCCATCTTCATGTATCGCTCAGTGTAGCGGCTGGGCACATAGTTCGGCGAATGCGGGGCATTGTAGGGCAGATAGAGGAAGAAGGGGCGCCCGCCGCTCTGTTTCACGAACTGGATGGCGGCATCGGTGAGCACATCGGTGACGTAGCCGCGAGCCGCGATGGGCTTGCGGTTGTGCTCCAGTTGGTCGGGATAGAAGTAGCGCTCGGTGTGGCCTTGGGTAAAGATCAGTGTTTCGTCGAAGCCGCGATGAATGGGATGCTGCGCGGCATAGCGGCCGAGGTGCCATTTGCCGAAGATGCCCGTGCGGTAACCGGCCCGTTGCAGCACCTGCGGCAGTGTGGTCTCGCGGGCATCGAGGGTGTCGCCACCGAATCGGGTGTTGTAGACTCCGGTGCGCAAGTAATAGCGGCCGGTCATCAACTCGGCCCGTGTCGGGGCGCAGACGGGACACACGTAGAATCTCTCGAAGCTGACGCCCTCCGCAGCCAGGCGATCCATGTGGGGCGTGCGCACGAAGCGATTTCCATGAGCCGCGATGTCCCACCAACCCTGATCGTCGGTGAGAATCAGCACAATGTTGGGGCGTGCGCGCGTCTGCGCCTGCGCCGCCGCCAGCGCACCGAGGAAGCCGCGGCGCGTCATGCGGGCCATAGGGCCAGATGTTCCTTCACGAATTGCTCCACGCGTTCTACATCATCATATGGGATGGGGACGCGAATGTAGGGACGTAGGAACGAAAAGCGGCGGCGCACATTGAGGCGCAGGTAGAGCAACTCATCGGGCAGTTGCGGCGACAGCAGGATGGTAACGCCGTGCTTGTTTTCCCAGGAGTAGCCATGCATCTCCAGCCATGAGACCAGTACGCCTTGGAACAACAACCCGCGGCCGCGGATCTCCACAAATGCGGCGATGTGCCAGGCATAGAGGAAGCCCAGAACAACGAAAAGCGCATAAGGGATGACGATCAGTTCGGGCCTGGCCTCGGTACGGACGTGGCGAGCGATCAGGTTGGTGGTATTGAACACGGCCAAGGCGATCACGGCGCCGGCGGTCTTGTTGCGCCGAGTGCGCATCAGCAACTCACCGGCCCAGCGTTCGCGCATGCGCCAACTGATCAGCCCTCCGCCCAGATAGAGCGATGCGAATGAGAAGCCGGCGATGACGGTCCAGCCCGCTCCATAACGGGCGCGCATGGCGGGAATGCGGTCCGCCCAATAGAGCGCACCCACGATCAGCGCCATGAAGATCAGGATGGAGAGCGGCTCGGTCGCGTAGATATGATCGTGGATCCAGGCGCCGACGCGGCGGTCGGTAGCGGCGTACCAAAGGGCGAGCAGCAGGCAGGCCGCGCCGATGTAGAAGAGTGCGGCAATTTCCACCTGAATCGCTCCGGCAAGGAATGCTCCGGCAGCGGCAGAGCCCAGCGCAAGCACGACTTTGTGACGCGAAACCGTGCGCCCCACGGCATCGAAGCGCCCTTGCCTGGCGGCAAGAATCGGCTGCCCGTTGAGGTGCCGCTCAATGTCGGCGCGGAGGTGATCGGCGGATGGGTAACGTTCCGCCGCGTCCTTCTGCAGTGCCTTCTCGACGATGGTGTCCACTTCGCCTGCCAGGCGCCGTTGCAGGTCGATGGGCGTGCCTTCGCGCGTCATGCTGAGCGCAGCCGGCTGGATGGTTTGCGTGGCGCCGTCCTGGCGCGTGACGGTATGGATCTGGGTCACCGCTCCGCTGGCGCGCTTGACGCGCTGCTCACAAACGACGCGTACGATTTCCTGCAGCAAGCGGCTCTTCAGATCGTAGGGCCGCCGCCCGGTGAGCAGTTCGTAGAGAATCACCCCCAGCGAGTAGACGTCGGTGAGGAGAGTTGTCTCATCCGCCATCAATTGTTCCGGACTGGCGTACTCGGGAGTCATCATTCGCACGCCCGTCTGTGTGGCAAGAACGGTGCGCGTTCCTTCGGGAGCTTGCAGGACCTTGGCGATACCGAAATCGAGGAGTTTCACCGCGCCGTCGCGAGTCACGAGGATGTTGCCGGGCTTCAGGTCGCGATGCACTACGCCGTGCCTGTGGGCGTAGTGCACGGCGGCGCATACGGTTTGAAACAGACGCAGGCGGCCGCTGGTGTTGAGCTTCTGCTCATCGCACCAGGCGTCGATGGGCCGGCCTTCGACGTATTCCATCACAAAGTACGGCCAGCCCTCTTCGGTGGTCCCGCCGTCGTAGAGGCGGGCGATGTTGGGATGATCGAGCGAGGCCAGAATGGCGCGTTCCTGATGGAAGCGGCGCAGGACTTCTTCGCTGCCGGCTTCGGGGCTCACCACCTTGATTGCGACCTGCTGGTCGAATAGCCCGTCGGCGCGGCGAGCCAGGAACACGGTGCCCATGCCGCCGCGTCCCACTTCACGCAGGATTTCGAAGTTCCCCAGGCGCCGCCCTTCCATGCGCAACGGATCGGTGCGCAGCTCGGCGGGGGCGGTGAGGGTTCCATCGAGGTAGGTCACTCTTTGCTGATGCGCCGCCAGCATGCGCCGCACTTCGGACAGCAGTTCGTTGTCGGAGCAGGCGGCTTGGGAGACGAACGCTTCGCGGGCAGCAGGATCCTGTTCCAGTGCCGCCTCGAAGAGATTTCGGATCTGGCGGAATCGTTCGGGTTTCATGAGTGCGTTCACATTGCGGATAGCGCCATTGACGGAAGAATCAGCTCACTTTGTTGCCTGGACCGAGGAGCTATCCGGCCATACGGCCAAATGCTGCCGGAAGAAGGAGTCTACCCGTTCCCGGTCGCCGGCGGGGATTGCGACGCGAATGCGCGGACTAAAAACGGGCAAGCGCCGGCGCACCTGCAGACACAGATAGAGTTTCTCTCCGTCCAACTCGGGGGCGAGAGTTACGGGCTCTTTCTTCTCGTTCTCCCAGCCATGACTTTGCATTTCGAGCCAGGAGAAGTGAACTCCCTGATGCAGCACGCCGCGGTCCCGGATTTCGAACCATGCGACCAGCTTGGAGTAGACGGCGCCGACGATGAAGAAGAGCACCATCGGAAGCAAGGACGTAACGCTACGTTCGCTATCCAGCCGCACAAAAAACTTGATGTTGTAGTAGAGCAGCAGGATGAGGCCGAAATAGCCGGGTTTGCCCCAACGGGTTCGCAGGAGGAGACGGCCTGCCCACCGCTGGCGCATGATCCAACTGATCGCGAGCCCGCTGAAATAGACCAACAGCGCCCAGAATCCGATCACCCATGCCCAGCCATCGCCGTAACGGTTGCGCGAGGGGAGGTAGAAATCCGCCACATAGAGCGCCAACCCCAACAGCGCCAGGCAAACCAGGACGAACAGGACGTCTCCACCGTAAACATGCCGGTGGATCCAGGTTCCGGCGCGGCGGTCCGTAGCCGCATACCACAGGCCCAGAATGAGGCAAGCCGCACCGACATAGAGTGCCGCCGTGAACTCGATCTGAATCGCTCCGGTAGCGAGCGCACCCGCCGCCGACAGGCCCAGCACCAGAGCGGCTTTGTTCTTTCCCAGGAAGTCCGACACGCGTTTCAGCGGCCCCTGCCGCGCCGCGAGAATAGGCTGACCGTTGAGATGGCGTTCGATATCGGCGCGGAGATGATCGGCGGACGGGTAGCGATCGGCGGGTTCTTTGGAGAGAGTCTTTTCGAGGATGGTATCGATGTCGCCGGAGAGGCGGCGTTGCAGGTCGATGGGCGTGCCCTCGCGTGTGGCGCTGAGGGCGGCAGGTTGCAGGATTTGGGTGGTTCCGTCATGCCGAGCGACGGTGTGCGTCCCGGTGGCCGCGGTGCTGGCGCGCTTCACGGGCTGTTCGCAAACGACACGAATGATCTCGTGCAACATACGGCTCTTGAGCGCATAGGGGCGCCGGCCGGTGAGCAGTTCGTAAAGGATGACGCCCAGCGAGTAGACGTCGGTGGCGGGCGCTGTCTCCTGGCCCAGCAGTTGCTCCGGGCCGGCGTATTCCGGGGTCATCATCAGCATTCCGGTCTGGGTGGCGAGGACGGTGCGCGCACCTTCGGGGGCTTGCAGCAGCTTGGCAATCCCGAAATCGAGCAGCTTTACTTCGCCATCCCGGGTGACCAGAATGTTGCCGGGCTTGAGGTCGCGATGCACCACACCATGACGGTGTGCGTAATGAGCAGCGGCACACACGGTTTGAAAGAGCCGCAGGCGGGCGCTGGTGTTGAGCTTCTGTTCTTCGCAGTATTTATCGATGGGCAGGCCTTCCACGAATTCCATGACGAAGTACGGCCAGCCCTCTTCGGTCGTCCCGCCGTCGTAGAGGCGGGCGATGTTAGGGTGATCGAGCGAGGCGAGGATCGAGCGTTCCTGTTGAAAGCGGCGCAGGGTTTCTTCGCTGCCTGCTTCGGGGCTGAGGACTTTGATGGCCACATGCTGGAGGAAGAGGCCGTCAGCGCGGCGGGCGAGGAAGACGGTGCCCATGCCACCGCGGCCGATTTCGCGGAGGATATCGAAGTTGCCGAGGCGGCGGCCTTCCAAGCGGAGCGGATCGGTGCGTAGTTCCGATGGAGCGGTGAGCGCGCCATCGAGATAGGTGACCTTCTGCCGGTGCGCTTGCAGCATGCGGCGAACTTCCACCAACAGGTCCTCATCGGAGGCGGCGGCCTGCGCCACGAACTGCTCGCGCACCGAGGGTTCCTGTTCCAGGGCGGCCTCAAACACATTGCGGACTTGCTGGAATCTTTCGGGACTCATCAGTGCCATCACATGACTGTTAGTGCATTCAGCAGGCGGGACAGCTCATTTATACTACCAGGGTATGGACCAATCGCCTGTGACCGCACTTTTGCACGATTGGCGCAAGGGCAATCAGGACGCGGGGCGGGAGCTGTTTGCGCAGCTTCAGCCGGAACTGCGGAGGATCGCCGGAATGTACATGCGACGAGAGACACCGGGACGGACGATGCAGGCAACAGCCCTGGTGAACGAGCTGTACTTGCGGCTGATGGGCGGGGGCAAGGTGGAATGGCAGGATCGAGCCCACTTCCTGGCGGTGGCATCGCAGCAACTGCGGCGCATCCTGGTTGCCGCGGCTCGCGAGCGGCAGGCGGCCAAGCGCGGCGGGGGTGGGGCGAAGGTGGAACTGAGCGATGCGCACGCGAAGGCGAAGCCGCTGGAGGACGAGATTCTCGACCTGCATCAGGCGCTGGAAGAGTTGGCGGCGATGGATCCGCGCGCGGCGCAAGTCATCGAACTACGCTACTTCGGTGGGCTGACGGAAGAGGAAGCGGCGGAAGCGATGGGGATCTCCGTGGCAACGCTGAAACGCGATTGGACCGCCGGCCGCGCTTTTCTTGTAGGCAAACTCCGCTAACCTGTAGAGATGGAGGCTTCGCAGCCTTCCGCACACCCTCACGGCTTCTGGGCATCCGTTCGTGAGTCTCTGCGCGGATCGCATCACGACTACACCGAAGGAAAATTGGACCGCGCCATTCTCCTGTTAGCCATTCCGATGATTCTGGAAATGGCGATGGAGTCCCTGTTCGGCGTGGTGGACGCATTTTTTGTGTCCAGCCTCGGGACGGAAGCGGTGGCGGCAGTGGCGCTCACCGAATCGTTGCTGAGCATTCTGTTCGGCGTTGCGATCGGACTGAGCATGGCGGCCACAGCGATGGTGGCGAGGCGCATCGGCGAGAAAGATCCGGCGGGCGCATCGGTGGCCGCGGCGCAAGCGGTCTATGCCGGTATTTTCTGCTCGCTGCCGGTGGCGGCGATCGGGGTGGTGTTCGCTCCGGATCTGCTTGCGCTCATGGGCGGCGAAGCGGCGGTTGTGGCTACCGGGCAGAACTTCACGCGGACTATTTTCGGCACTTGCGTCTTCATTTTTCTGCTGTTCCTGAACAACGCGATTTTTCGCGGCGCGGGCGATGCGGCCATCGCCATGCGCGTGCTGTGGCTGGCGAACATCATCAACATTGTTCTTAACCCCTGTCTGATTCTGGGTCTGGGTCCGTTTCCCAAGCTGGGTCTGCTCGGCTCGGCGGTCGCCTCTTCGATCGGCCGCGGAACCGGGGTTGCATTTCAATTCTGGGTACTATTCGGGGGCATATCGCGCATCAAGGTAAGCTGGCAGCAGATGCGGGTGCAATGGGATGTGATGTGGCGATTGCTGCGCGTCTCCGGCACGGGTATTCTGCAGGTGCTGATCACAACCACATCCTGGATCGGGGTGGTGCGGCTGGTCTCCAGTTTCGGCAGCACGGCGTTGGCGGGATATATGATCGCGATCCGTCTGATCATCTTCGCGATACTTCCGGCATGGGGATTGAGCAATGCGGCTGCGACGCTGGTGGGTCAGAACCTGGGCGCGGGTAAACCGGATCGCGCCGAGCAGTCGGTGTATCGCGCAGGCATCTACAACATGGTGTTTCTGGGTTCGCTTGCGGTGGGGTTCATTGTCTTTGCCGAACCGTTGTTGCGCATCTTCAGCCACGACCCACAGGTGATCCTGCAAGGGTCGAAGTGCCTGCGTTACATCTGCTATGGATACGGTTTTTACGCCTGGGGCATGGTGACGGTGCAGGCGTTCAACGGCGCGGGAGATACGATGACGCCGACGATCATCAATCTGGCCTGCCAGTGGGTTTTCCAGATCCCTTTCGCCTGGGCGCTGGCGTATCCCGCCGGATTGGGCGCCACAGGAGTGTATCTTGCCATCACGGTGGCCGAGTCGATACTCGCCGTCGTGGGCTTTTGGGCATTCCGGCGGGGCGGCTGGAAGCTGAAGAAGATCTAGCCGCGCGATGGTGATAGGATTGCGGACAAGGAGATTCCTATGTCCGATCGGCGCAATTTTCTTACTTCCCTCGCCGCGGCTCCGATGTTTCTGCCGCAAAGCGCCAAAGGCGCCAATGACCGGGTCAGTTACGGGCTGATCGCCACCGGCGGCCGCGGCCGCTATCTGCAACGCATCTTCAACAAAATGGGTTTCGAGTGCACGGCCTTGAGCGATGTGTACGAGCCGAACCTGCAACTGGCGCAGAAGGAGTCGCCGGAGGCGAAAGCCTTTGCCGATTACCATGAACTGCTGGCCACGAAGAACATCGACTGCGTGGTGATCGCCTCGCCCGATCATCAGCACTGCCCCATGCTGCTGGATTCGCTTGCCGCCGGCAAGGATGTATATCTGGAGAAGCCCCTGTCGAAGTCGCTGGAAGAGAGCCAGAAGATGATCCAGGCGGTGCGCAAATCGAAACAGGTGGTGCAGATCGGCATGCAGCGGCGCAGCGCCGAGTCCATCATGAAGGCGAAGAAACTGGTGGACGATGGCGTACTGGGGCGCGTGACGCTGGTCAAGCCGCAATGGAACTGGAACATCGCCGGGCCGCTGGACAACGCGCCGCTTCCGGGAAAGCTGGATTGGAAGCGTTTTCTAGGGGCGGCGAAAAAGCGCGAGTTGGAGCCGATGCGATTCCGCCGCTGGCGCTATTTCTGGGATTACGCGGGGGGAAACATGACGGATCAGGGGACGCACCTGATGGACGTCGTGCAGTGGTTCACGAAGAACGGGCCGCCGAAGTCGGCGCTGTGCCATGGCTACGTGGCGAAGATGACGGGCGCGGAGCATCCCGACGTCTTCTCCGCCGTATTCGAGTATCCGGAGATGATGGTCACTTGGACGCTGGACTACGCCAATTCCTATCAAAACGGCTGGTCGATTACGTTCATGGGCGACAAGGCGACGATGATTTTGGACGATGCGGGGTTTGTTGTGTACGCCGAGCCGTGGAAGAAGACGAACCCGCCGATTCATCAGGAGCAGGCTCCGGTGCCGGTGGAATCGCATGTGCAGAACTTCCTCGATTGCATCAAGACACGCAAGGATCCCAACTGTACGGTGGAGATCGCGGCGCAGGCGGTGGCCGGTCCGCACATGGCGAACCAGGCATTGCTCAAGGGCCGCAAGGTCGGCATGAACGACGCCACCTAGCTAGGTCTGTGAAACGATTCCTCTCCGCTGCGCCTCTTTCTTATGATGCAAGTAGGAGGAATCGGCATGTTCCGTAGATTGCTGTGGCTTGGTTGCGCCGTTTTGTGCGCGCAGCAGGATCCGGTATTTCGTCCCAAGCAGATGCGCGATTACAACCCGCGCGCCGCCGACGGACGTTGCATTGTTCGTGTGCGCGTTGACGACGAGAGCGACGTCGAATTGCGCGGGGACCGCATCCTGCTGCGTACGCTCACCGGACGCGCGGGACGCGACGACGGCTCAGAATGCAGCCAGCCTTTGCCATCGGGCGGTTTCACGAAGTTCGCTTTTCGCGGGATCGATGGGCGCGGGGAAGTGCGACTGGTGCAGGAACCGCGATTGGGGAATCAATGGACGGCGATTGTCGCTATTCGTGACAAGAAGGGCGGCGATGAAGGATATACGTTTGAGCTGACGTGGACCGCGGACCCCACCGCCGCGCCAACAGGGGCAACAGGCGGCAGCATCTTCGACCGGCCGTCCACTTCGGGCAGCGGAAGCGGGGGAGGCATCCTTCCCAACCTCTCCGGGCTCGGTTCGGGCCAGTCTCCGATTCAGGCGAAGTTCACGGGCTTTGACGAAACCCTCTCTTCCACGGGCGCATTGCGCGTGAACAATCAGGATCAGAACATCCGCCGCCTGCGGGCGAATTTGAGGAGCGACGGCAATGCCGAATTCACGCTGTATGGCAACGAAGTGTTGCAGATGGCGGGACGGTGGACGGGTGGAGGGAACGCGCTGGATATCACGGTTACCAATGTAGGGGGCGAAGCGGCGTCGGGACGCGGGCGGTTGTATCTCAACTCCGGTGGCCGCTTCGACCGGATCGAACTCGATGGCGATTCCCAGCGTTTCGGCGGCCGCTTCCAGTTGAACGTGCGGCGCTAGAAACAATCGGGAGATGAGAGCAATCCAGATGGCAGACACCTCGGACAGCCGGGGAGCGGTTGGGCGTAGCTATCGAGAAATCCGCGAGTTGCTACGTGGAGCGAAGGCACAGAGGAGACAGACGAATCACGCCTGAAGGCATTTTTCGCCAAGGACCACGCACGGCATTTCTCGCTCCGCGTTGATTGGCCGCCAGAAACACGAAGGGCGCCAGGATCTTCTCCCGGCGCCCTTCTGCATTTCCGTAAGGCGATTTAGAACTCCAGCAGCAAGCCCATCGTGATGATGCGCGCGCCGACGTTCGGACCCGTGGCGCGGCCGAAGTTCGCGCTCTGGAAGTTCTGGTCCACGTTGAATTCCACGCGGTTGAACACGTTGAAGAAGTCCGCGCGATAGCGGAACTTCACATCCTGCTCCTTCACGCGGATCACGGTGAGGTTCTTCGCGATGGAGAAGTTTTCGCTCAACTGGCGGGGCTGGCGGAAGCTGCTGTGATACCAGGCCGCCGTGCCGAATTCGAACTGGCCGGGATTGGCGAAGACGCCGGGGTTAAACCAGCGCGCGTTCGCATTGTCCGGCTCCAGCGCGTCGCGACTGATGCCCGAGGTAATCGCCTGGTTGACCTGATTCACGCGCCGGTCGCGGGTGAACAACACGTTTGCCAGGGTGTTGGTCGAGCTCATACGGATGGGAGCAGGCGTCGAGTAACGGAACGCGGTGGCCACGTTCCAGCCGCCCACCACCATGTCGACGGCCTTGTTGGAGCTGCCGAGGAAGCGCTTGCCCTTGCCGAAGGGCAGTTCGTAGGTCATCAGCCAGTTGAACACGTGCGGCTGATCGAAGGGCAGATAGGACTTTTCCGCACCCAGGTTGTAGTTGTCCTGCGCACCGACGTTGAAGTTCTGGCTGAAGATCTGGCGGAAGTGGAGGCTCGAAAGCGACTTCGACCAGGTGTAGGAGGCCTGCGTCTGGAGCGAGCCAAAGCGCCGTTCCAGTTTCGCCTGCAGCGAATCGTACCAGGTGCGTCCGTCGCCGCTGTTGCGATCCTGAATATTCAGGAACTGAGGATAGGGACGCAGGGCCTGGGCCAGCGTGCGGTTGCCAAACCCATCGAAGGGAGCGCGGAAACCAGCCTGCTGTACGGTCGCCGCCGTGATCGGCTGCAGCATCAACGCGCCGTTCGACAACGCCTGCGGTGCAACCTGGTTAGCATCCAGCGTCGAGTTCAACCCGCGTCCGCGGTTGCCGACGTAGGCGATGTCCACAAGGAGGTTCTTCACTTCATGCTGAATGTTGAGGCTCCAGTTGTAGACGCGCGGGGCCATGCCAAAATCCGGCCCCACGTAGTCCACGTCCAGGAAGTTGCCCAGGGCGGGATCGATGAACGGAGGCAGCCCGCCCGTAGGACGCGGCACACCGCCGTCCCACTGGAACGCCGGATTGCGCCCGTCGGATTGCGTCACGCCAGGGCGTCCGCCGAAGCCGAGCGTGCAGCCGCAACCGCCGTTGCCCAGCGTCTGATAGTAGATCCCGTAGCCGCCGCGAAGCACAGTCTTGCTTCCCAGCATGTAGGCAAAGCCCAGGCGCGGCCCAACGTTTGTGAAATCCGTGTCGTAGGGACGCTTCGTTCCCGTGCGGCCCGGCCCAGGCCCCATGAAGATCATGGCGCCGGCGCGGTTGCCTGCCGCCGGATTCGTTGCCGTGGGGCTGAACGTCGACATGTTGTAGTTCGACATGTGCCAGCCGATCGGCACTTCGTAGCGGAAGCCCAACTGCACCGTCAGCTTGTTCGTCGCCTTGAAGTTGTCCTGAAAGTAGCCGGCATGGTAGCCGTAGCGGATCTGCACTTCCGGCACCGGAAGATTGTTCACCTCGAACCGATCCGGAGATCCCAGCAGGAAGCTGGCGAAGCTGTGGCCCGTCGTGCCCAGCGCCGCCAGATCGGCCGTCTGGAAGTTCTCGAAGTTAAACAGTCCATTCGTGCCCGCGGCGTCGAAGGCAAACGTCCGCAGACGGCGCAGATCGCCGCCCAGCTTGATTTCGTGGCGGCCGCGCAGCCAGCTCAGATGCGAGTTGATGTGATAAGTAGTGTTGTTCTGTCCGTTGTTGTTGCCGCCGCCGGACACCTTGCCGTCCTGCACGCCCCAGGGGCTGATGGCATCGCGGGCCGAGAAGCGGAACCGGGGGGTTGCGTCGGTCGGCACACTCAAGCCAACTTTCGAGGCGAAGCCCTGCTGCGCCGGGTTGCCCCAGCCTTGACGGGTGCGGCTGAAGCTGACCGTCGAATGCAGCAGCACGGTGGGATTGATCACCAAGTCATGATTGACGCGAATATACTGCGGGCGCTGGAAGCTGTCGCCAAGGCCGATGCCCAAAGGACCATCGAAGCCGGTGGTGGCCTGCGTGTTCTGGTCCTGCAAGCTGTGGAAGTAGGCGATGCGGTTGTTCGGTGTGAAGTTGTGGTCGAACTTGAGGCTCCAGATCGTATCGGTGAGCTGGCTCACGTTGACGAAATCGAAGTTGTTCTGTGCGACGCCGCGGGTTGGGTCCGTGATCGACGGCAGAATCGCCGACGACACGCGGCTGATGCGGCTCTGCGGAATCAGGTTGCCGGCGAAGGGCAACCGCGTGGTCCCAGTGGTGGTGGCGGGGTCGAAGATGGAGAAACCGGTAAAATCGCCGCGCTTCATTGCCTGGGTAGGCACGGTGTAGAGCGCCTGTCCGGCAGTGGCGGGACGAAGGTCACGGCTGAGTGTGAAGAACCAGAAGGTCTTGTTGCGCCCATCGTACTTCGGCAGAACCACGGGACCGCCCAGGGCGAAACCGGCTTCGTTGAAGCGTTCCTTGGCGCGTGCGCGGCCGGCGCGGTTGTTGGCCCAGGAATTGGCATTGAAGATGTCACGGCGCAGGTTCCAGAAGCCGCGGCCATGGATGTCGTTGTTGCCGGATTTGGTGATGAAGAGTTCGACGCCGCCGCCGAAACGGCCGTGTTCGGCCGAATAGCTGGCGGTCAGAAGCTTGAATTCGCCGAACATTTCCGAGGCCGGGAAATTGAACACGACGCCGCCGGATTCGGGAATGGTCAAACTGCCGCCGTCGATCAGTACTTCCTTGCCGCGTCCGCCCGAACCGCTGATGCTGGTTTCGGCGCCGAGATTAACGCCGGGCTGGTAGTTGATGAACGCTTCGGGATTGCGGATACCGCCGGTGAACAGCGGCAGCGTGTCCATCATTTTGGGGGACACCGCCGATCCGCGTTCGCTGGTGGCAGGTTCGAGCAACGGCGCTTCGGCCGTCACGTCGACGGTCTGCTGCACATCGCCGATCTCGAGTTTGAGATCGAGGCCGACGCGCTGGGCGACGCGGATTTCGATACCGCCGCGGACCAGCTTCTTGAAGCCCGTTTTTTCTACGTTGATAGAATACATGCCCGCCGGCAAGCTGGCGAACAAGTAAAGGCCCGCTTCGGTGCTGACCGTTTCCGCAATCAGCCCTGTCGATTCGTTCTTCGCGACAACTTTCGCGGAAGGTACGGATGCCCCGTTCGGATCCTGCACGGAACCGGAAATGGAGCCTGTGGTTAATTGTGCCGCAGCAGTCAAGGCTGCAAGCAAAAACACAGAAATGTATTTGCTAAGTCTGAACATACGCCCCTGGTGGTGGTCAAGATACACGAACCCCTGGTTCGCGATACTATGTTATCTTACTGAAAAAAGGCCGCCCTCACAACCCGTCCTAGTGCCGGAAGTGGCGCACGCCGGTGAGAACCATGGCCAGTCCCAGACGGTTTGCGGCGGCCACCACGTCGGCATCCTTCACCGATCCGCCGGGCTGAATCACCGCTGTAATGCCGTGCTGCGCGGCCTGCTCCACGCCATCCGGAAATGGAAAAAAGGCGTCGGAGGCGACCACCGCACCCTGCAAGGGCAGCACGGCCTTTGCCGCACCGAAACGTACCGAATCCACGCGGCTCATCTGGCCCGCGCCGCTGGCGATCAGTTGCCCTTCGCGCGCATAGACGATGGCATTCGACTTGACGTGCTTCACCACTTTCCAGCCGAAGGCCAGCGCCCGCCATTCAGCCTCGGTCGGCTGGCGGTCGGTCGGCGCCTTGCAGGCCGCGCGGTCGAGAGGTTTCAGATCGGCGGTTTGCACCAGCATTCCGCCGCCGATCGACTTCACCACGGGCTCCTGCGATGCCCCGCCTTTTACTTCCAGCAGGCGCAGGTTCTTTTTTGCCGAGAGGACTGCCAGCGCTTCGGTGCTATAGCCGGGAGCGGCAATGGCCTCGATGAACGTTTTGGCAATCTCGGCGGCGGTTTCGGCGTCCACCGAACGGTTGAACGCCAGCACTCCACCGAAGGCCGAAACCGGATCGGCTTCGAAGGCCTTGCGGTAACTTTCGGCAAGGGTGGGCTGCTCAGCGCACCCGCAGGGGTTCGTGTGCTTGATGATGGCCGATGCCGGATCGGCGAACTCCTGAATCAATTGCCAAGCCGCATCGAGATCCACCAGGTTGTTATAAGAGAGATCCTTGCCCTGCAACTGGCGCGCATTGGCGATTCCTTCCTCGCCGCGCGCATAGAGCGCCGCCGCCTGATGCGGATTCTCTCCGTAGCGCAACGACATGGTGCGCGGGACACGCACGTTCAGCGTCTGGGGCAGCGTTTCCGTGGGAGCATCCACCATTGCTAAGCGTTCTGTGATTGCCGAATCGTAAGCGGCAGTGAGGGCGAAGGCAGCCCTTGCCAACCGCCAGTGCGTCTCGCGTCCGAGCGATCCGCCGTTGGCCTGCAACTCCGCGAGTAGAGCGGGATAGTCCGCCGGCGACACCACCACGGCCACATCCTGGTAGTTTTTCGCCGCGGCGCGGATCATTGTGGGGCCTCCGATATCGATGTTCTCGATCAGCCGCTCCAGGGTGGCTCCCGGTTCGGCCGCCACTTTTTCGAAGGCGTACAAATTCACCACCACCATGTCGAAGCGGGGCAGTCCGTGCGTCTCGAGCGCAGCCATGTGCTCCGCCTTGCCGCGCACGGCCAGAATGCCCGCTGCCACGCGGGGATGAATCGTCTTCACGCGCCCGTCCAGCATCTCAGGAAAGCCCGTGACCTCGGAGACGTCTTTGACGCCCAATCCGGCGTCCCGAAGGAGTTTCGCGGTTCCTCCGGTAGAGACCAGTTCCACGCCAAGCGCGGCCAGGCCGCGGGCAAATTCCACCGCGCCCGACTTATCGGTCAGGCTAATCAAAGCACGTTCAATTTTTGCCATGGGAATCCTCTATTTTCCCACATCCCGGCAGGGCGGCATCCATCCTCTTCTACAATAGAAAGATGAGATTTCGTGTCCACGTGTCTTTGAAGCCAAGCGTCCTCGATCCGCAGGGCCAGACCATCTGCTCCTCGCTCAGAAGTCACGGCCATGGCTCCATCGCCGCCGTCCGCCAGGGCAAGTTCTTCGATATCGATGTCGATCCTGCCGGCGGCGCGGACCCCAAAGCCGAAGTGGAACAGATTGCCCGCGAGGTTCTCACCAATCCCGTCATTGAAGAGTTCCGCCTCGAACAGCTCTAAACATCTTCCGTCGATCCTCCGAAGGAGTTATTAGCTATGTGCGGAATTATGGGCTATATCGGGGAGCGCAAGGCCGTCCCCATTATCCTCGACGGGTTGCGGCGCCTGGAATACCGGGGCTACGATTCGGCGGGCATCGCTGTGCTTGACGACACAGGCGAGATGGTCATCCGCCGCGCTTCGGGCAAGCTGCGTAACTTGGAGGAAGCCATCCGCAACAAGCCGGTGGAGGGCTCCTTCGGAATCGGGCACACACGCTGGGCGACGCATGGCCGCCCCACTGAAGAAAACGCCCATCCGCACCGGGACAGTAAGGGCGATATCGTCGTGGTCCACAACGGGATCGTCGAAAACTACCTCACTTTGAAGCACCGGCTGGAGGCGGCCGGGCACCGCTTCGTTTCGGAAACCGACACCGAGGTGGTGGCCCACCTCATCGAAAGCTATTACCGGGACATTCCCCTGGAAGAGGCGGTGGCCAGAGCCTGCCGGGAGATTCACGGCGTGTTCGCGTTGGCCATCATGGCAAAATCGAGTCCGAACAAAATCGTCGCGGCGCGTTCCGGCCCGCCGGTCGTGATCGGGCTTGGGGAAAAGGAATATTTCGTCGCCTCCGACGTGCCCGCGCTGCTCAGCCATACGCGCGACATGTTTTTTCTTGCCGATGGGGATTTGGCGGTGATTACACCAGACGGCGTGCATCTGATGGACTTTCAGTTGAGCCCCATTAAGCGCCAGGTGTCCCATATTCTCTGGGATCCCATCATGGCCGAAAAAGGCGGCTACAAACACTTTATGCTCAAGGAGATCTTTGAGCAGCCGCGGGCGGTACGCGACACCATGCTGGGGCGCTTCGGCCAGGAATCCGGGCGCGTTTTCATGGACGAGATGGACATCAGCCCAAACGAATTCCGCGCCTTCGATCAGGTCCGAATCGTCGCCTGCGGCACAAGCTGGCACGCCGCTCTGGCGGGCAAGTTCATGATCGAGAAACTCGCCCGTATTCATGTCGATGTCGACTACGGCAGCGAGTTCCGTTACCGCGACCCCATTGTCGATTCCCGCACGCTGACAGTGGTGATTTCCCAATCGGGGGAAACCGCCGACACGCTCGCCGCGCAGCGCGAAGCCAAGCAAAAGGGCTCCAAGACATTGGCCATCTGCAATGTTCTGGGCTCGATGATCACTCGCGAGGCTTCGGGCGCTTTGCTGACGCACGCCGGGCCGGAAATCGGCGTCGCTTCCACAAAGGCCTTTACGTCGCAACTGACCGCTCTCTTTCTGCTGGGCATGTATCTCGGCCAGGTGCGCGAGAAACTGCTGCCCGATGTTTCCGAAGCGCTGATGGAGGAGATGATCCATATCCCCGGCAAGCTAGAGCAGATCCTCCACACTGATCCGATTCACGAGGATCTGGTGAAGAAGCTGTTCCGCGCCACCGACTTCCTGTTTCTGGGCCGCGGCATCCATTTCCCCATCGCGCTGGAAGGCGCGCTCAAGCTCAAAGAGATCTCCTACATCCACGCTGAAGGCTACCCCGCCGGAGAAATGAAGCACGGGCCCAACGCTCTGATCGACGAGAACCTGCCCGTGGTAGTGATCGCTACGCGCGATCCTTCCAACCCGCTGAGTAAGATCCTCTACGAAAAGACGCTTTCCAACATCCAGGAGGTGAAAGCCCGCGGAGGCATGGTGCTGGCCGTTGCCTGCCAGGGCGAACAGGAAATCGGCAAGATGGCGGACGAGGTGCTGTGGGTGCCGCCTTCCGACGAACTGCTGCTGCCCATCCTGGAGATCGTGCCCCTGCAGTTGCTGGCGTATCACATTGCCGTGCGGCGCGGTTGCGACGTCGACCAGCCCCGCAACCTCGCCAAAAGCGTCACGGTCGAATGAAGCAGTTCACGCAGCGGATCGACGTCCGCACCGACGGCAAAGGACTGTACAACGTGACTCGGCCCATCGAGGCCTGGGTGCGGCAGTGCGGTACGCAAACTGGCTTGCTGACGGTGTTTCTGCAGCACACCTCCGCCTCGCTGACGGTGCAGGAGAATGCAGACCCCGACGTCGTGCTCGACCTGGCTGATTTTTTTCAGAAGCTGGTGCCCGACAACCCGCGGCTCTACCGGCATACGCTGGAAGGCCCGGATGACATGCCTGCGCACATTCGCGCCGCGCTGACGATGACTCAGCTTTCCATTCCCATTATCGCCGGCGAACTGGCACTCGGCACGTGGCAAGGGATCTACGTATTCGAGCACCGCGAGATGTCTCACCGCCGTTCGGTGGTGCTGCACCTGCTCGGAGAGTGACAGAGGTCGCGCGGGGGCACTTTGCCGCTCCCTGGCCCCTCCGGGAATCTCTTGATGGCGAAGTCGACACCCCGCCCGATGGACCGCAATAGTTACCGTTGCACGACGAGTTTCTTGGAGTTCTCGAGCAGCTTTTTCGCTTCCGCCAGAGACTCGATGGCTTTCTGGACCACCGGGTCGGTTTCGACCGTGAGCTTGCGGGACTCTTCCTGGCTGAAGGCGGTGATGAACAACTCGCGCTTGATCTGCTGTTTCAGCCACTCGCGGTTTTCGGCGAACTCGCCTTCGGAGAACTGGAGGCCTTCCTTCACCAGGTACTGGTGGAACTCGTTGAGGGTGTTCTCATCGGGGTTCCAATCGCGGGAGAGCTTCGCCTCATGGGTGCTGAAGTAGCGGGAGGAGAAGCCGAAGAAAGAGAAGCGGCGATACAACTCGCTTTGGAAGCGGTTGAACTTTGGCAGCGTGTACTTCTCGTCAGGAGCGATACCGCCGCCGCCGAATACCTGACGGCCCGCGTCCGTCGTTTTCATGTCGAGGGGGTTCTGGGTGTTGAGGTCCTTCTTGTTGTAGTAATCGAGGAAGGAGCCCTGGGAATAGTCGCGCTGGATGAGACGGCCGCTGGGAGTGTAGTATTTGGCCGTGGTGAGGGCCAGTCCGGTGTTCTCAACCAGGGGGTAAACGGTTTGGACCAGGCCCTTGCCGAAGCTGTTCTCTCCCAGGATCCAGGCGCGGTCGTGGTCCTGCAGCGCGCCCGAGACGATTTCGGCCGCGGAGGCCGAGTAGCGGTTGACAAGGATCACAATGGGGTATTCGCGCCCGTTGGAGCCGCGCCCTGCATAGTACGGCTTCTCCGGGGAGGAGCGTCCTTTATGGGAAACCACCAGTTGGCCCTTCGTCAGGAAGCGGCCCGCTACGGCCACGCCTTCATTCAGCAGGCCGCCCGGGTTGTCGCGCAGATCGAGGATGAGACCCTTAATATTGTCCTCGCCTAACGCGCGGAGATTCTCCTCCACTTCGCGGCTTGTGTTCTCGTTGAACGACTGGATGTCCAGATGGGCGATGCCGGGTTTGACCCAGATGGCGCTTTCGACGCTCTTGCGCGGGATCTCATCGCGGATGATGTCGAAGACAAGGGGTTTCTCTACGCCTTCGCGCCCGACGGTGACTTTGACCGGAGTGCCTCGCGGGCCGCGCAGCAGGTCGGCGACTTCCGTGCTGCTGAGGTTGTCGGTACGCTTGCCGTTGACGTCGATAATGGTGTCGCCGGGGCGGATACCGGCCTTGTAGGCGGGCGATCCCGGGAAAGGCGCAATGACGATGGTGCGGCGGTTGCGTTCCGAGACGGTCATGCCGACTCCGAAGTAGGCGCCGCGCTGGTCTTCGCGCAGGATCTGGAAATCGCGGGGATCGAAGAAGGAAGAATGCGGGTCGAGCGTGCG
>JAEUQG010000513.1 GCA_016789755.1 Bryobacterales bacterium | reverse complement strand
GGGATGAACGCGGATGCGGCTTTGGGGTGGTTGCGGCATGAGGGTGGGGCTCTCTTGTAATTTGGATACATGCGAATCCTGTTGGCGTTTATGGCGATGGTTGGCGCGGCGGAGGCGGTGGTCGATCTGCGCCGCGCGGTGGTGGTGGCGGGAGCGGATAGTGTCGCGGCCACAGTGTTGATGGAGGAGTTGGAGAAACGAACTGGCGTACGGTTGACGCGCGGTGAACAGATTGCGAATGACCGGCCCTCGATCGTGTTTCGTATCGAGGCGGGCAAGTCGGAAGGGTTCCGGGTGTTTCTGGATGACCGCGGACGGCAGCCGCTGGTGTGGGTGGTTGGATCGGATACGCGCGGTTGCCTGTATGGCGCAGGGATGTTGCTGCGGCGCTTGGATTGGGGACCGAACAAGATCGAGTTGGCGGGTGCGCTGGATGTGCGGAGCGCTCCGCAAAGCGCCATTCGCGGGCATCAGATCGGATACCGCTCGACGGCGAATTCGTGGGATGCGTGGACGGTGGCGCAGTTCGATCAGTACATCCGCGAACTGGCGCTGTTCGGGGCGAATGCGATCGAGAACATTCCGTTTCAGGATCCGCGCGGCAATCCGTTGATGAAGGTGGCACGGCGGGAGATGACTCGGGCGATGGGGGAAATCTGTGTGAAGTACGGGTTGGATTATTGGGTGTGGACTCCAGCGTCCGTCGAGTTGAGCGATGCCAAGCAAAGGGCGGAACTGGTGAAGCAGTTCGAGGAGGTGTTTGCCGACGCTCCGAAACTGGCGGGTGTGTTTGTGCCGGGGGGCGATCCGGGACATAACGCTCCGGAGTTTGTGTTCCAGTTCATGGAAGAGGTTGCGCCGAAGATGACGAAGGCGCATCCGGGGGCGAAGCTGTGGCTGTCGATGCAGGGGTTTTCGAAGGAACGCGTGGATTGGGTGCATGAGCGGTTGAACCGCGGCGTGCCTGCATGGTTTGGGGGTGTTGTGGCCGGGCCATCGAGTCCGCCGGTCGCGGAGACGCGACACAGGCTGCCGGCAGGGGTGAAACTGCGGCTGTACCCGGATTTGACGCACAACAAGATCAGCCAGTATGAAGTGCCGGAGTGGGATCAGGCTTATGCGCTGACGCTGGGGCGCGAGGCGATCAATCCGCGGCCCTATGAATACGCTGCGATTCACAACAAGTATGCGGCGATGAGCGATGGATTCATTTCGTATTCCGATGGCGTGCACGACGATGTCAACAAGACAGTGTGGAGCGCGCTTGCCTGGGATCGCGGGCAGGATGCGCGGGCGATTGCGGTGGATTATGCGCGAGTATTTTTCGATCCTTCGCTGGCAGAGGAGGTGGCCGATGGGTTGCTTGCGCTGGAACGCAACTGGCGCGGGCCGCTGTTGGGCAACGGCGGCGTGGAGGCGACGCTGCGGTATTGGAAAGCGCTGGAGGGTCGGGCCGGGCATCTGGCGGGTAATTGGCGCTGGCAGATGTGTTTGTTGCGGGCGAACTACGATGCCTACGTGCGGCGGCGGCTGATGCAGGATACGCAGTTGGAGAAGGAAGCGAATGCCGTGTTGGAGAAGGCGGAAGCGCTGGGCCCAGTGCAGGCGATGGATGCGGCATCGCGCATCTTGGGCCGAGCGGTATCGTCGCCGGCGGGCGGCGAGTTGCGGGCGCGGATCATTGAGTTATGCGAGGAGCTTTTTCAATCCGTCGGGTTGCAGACGAGTGTGGAGATGTATCATGCGAGCGGCGCGCAACGGGGAGCGGTGTTGGATTTCGTGGACAATCCGTTGAACAACCGCTGGTGGCTGCAGGATGAGTTTGCCAAGGTGCGAAAGATGACGGATCGCGGGGCGCAGGTGCGGCGGCTGGTGGAACTGGCGCGTTGGGAGTCGCCGGGCGAGGGGAGTTATTACGATGACATCGGGCATTGGGGACGGTCGCCGCATGTGATACGCGGGCTGGCGCCGGAGGACGATGAGCCGCTGTTCTGGTGGTGGGATGACGGCAAGAGCAGGGTGCGGTTGTCGTGGCAGGTGACGATGTGGCCGAAGGAGATGCGGTATGAAGGGTTGGATGCGGGAGCGAAGTATGTGGTGCGGACAACGGGAGTGGGACAGGCCTTGTTACGCGTGGATGGAGTGCGCATTGCGCCGAGGGTGGATGGGAAGGAGATCGGGCAGTTTAAGGAGTTCCTGGTTCCCGCGGAGAGCTTGAAGGATGGAAAGCTGGTGCTGACGTGGGACAAGGCGACGGATGAGGGGCATTTGAATTGGCGGCAACGGTCGCGGTTGTCGGAGGTTTGGTTGTTGAAGGAGAGCCGTTGAAGCAGTGTGAAGCGCGTGGCTGGCGGTGCATTCGGCGCCGGCAGAGATTCGCAGGTTGGGGCGAGACCTCGTATGGCGCCGAGACTCGCCCGGGGAGCTTTAGCGGCGGAAGCGGCGCACTCCGAGCACGCTGAGCCCGGCTCCGAGCATCCACCATGTGGACGGCTCGGGGACCGTGTTGGTGTCCAGCGCGTTTGTGCTGATGACGATGTTGTCAATGCCGAACGACTCGTTGATTCCGCGCTCGGAGTTGGGGAAGATCCACTCGAAAGCGGCGGTGCTTGCCGTATGGGCCACGGTCAGTGACATGCGGTGGGCGCTATCACGGTTACCGGGGTTGTAACCGTAGTTGGGCGCGGAGAAGCTGATGACTCCGGGCGTCAGTTGGGACGAGCCGGCGGGTCCGACGATACAACCGCTATCGCAGCCTCCGGGCCCGAAGTAGTTGCCGAAAGGCCCATTGGAAATGAAGTTGCCGTCCAAACGGACCTGGAAGATGTCCACAGCGAAGATCGCGAAGTCGATGCTGTCCCACATGGCGAGGTCGAACTGCAGCGTGATCGTTGTATGAGGCGCGAGTCCGGTGAGCGACAGAACGGTGGCGGCGGAACCCGAGTTCCGAAGATGGTTCTGCCCGAAGCCGAACGCGCTGAGCCCCTGCGACGACTCCACCGCCCCGGCCCCGGAGAAGCCCGAGCCGAGACCGGATTCAAAATCCTGCTGGAATACCACGCCGGCCTGCATCAGGCTCGCGGCGAGGAAAACACTCAGTAGCAAACGCATAGAAACCCTCCTTCATCGAGTTCCATTCGCCGGTAGACCGGGAGGAACTTCATCTGACATGCGCGGCGGGAAAGAAAATTTGCACCTCTCTGATACAATTTCCCCTACCATGTCGGTTTTGAATCCCGGCGAAATCACCGCTTTGCTGGAGCGGTGGCGGTTAGGAGACACGGATTCGTTTCGGAGGCTGATCCCGCTGGTCTATGACGAGTTGCACAGCATTGCGCGGGCCTATATGAGCCGCGAAGGGGCTGGGCATACGCTGCAGGCGACAGGGTTGGTGCATGAGGCTTTTCTGCGGCTGGCTGGTCCGGTGAAGGAAGACTGGAAGGACCGGAAACATTTCTACGGCGTGGCGGCGCGGCTGATGCGGCAGGTGCTGGTGGATCATGCGCGGCGGCGGACGGCGGAGAAGCGGCAGGCTCCGGCGATGGATGCATCGAACCATGCGGAGGAGTTGGAAGTGGACTATCTGCTGCTGGACCGGGCGCTGGGGGAGTTGGAGAAAGTGCATCCGCGGCGGGCGCAGATTGTGGAGTTCCGCTACTTCGGCGGACTGACGCTGGAGGAGATCGCATCGGTGGCAGGGGTGTCGATTTCGATGGTCGCCAAGGAACTCAAGCTGGCGCAGATGTGGCTGTACGAGCAATTGGGGGGTGGCGGGCGGTGAAGGCGGATTTAGCGGCGCGAGTGGAGCAAACGTTGGGAATGCTGCTGGATTTGCCGGCGGGGGCGCGCATGGGACGGGCCATGGAGGAAGCGGGCGAAGACGAGGAATTGCGCGAGGCGTTGCGGGAGGCGCTGCGAAGACTGGAGGAGGCGGAAAGATTCTTCTCGCGCTTGGAACCGCCGGCGAGGGTGGCGCGGCGCGTGGGGCCATACGAGATACGGGAAGAACTTGGACGCGGGGGAATGGGATCCGTGCATCGGGCGGAACGCGTGGATGGAGAGTTCCGGCGCGAAGTGGCGATCAAGTTCATGAGCCTGTTTGCGGGCGCAGCCGAATTGCGCAGCCGGTTCCAGGAAGAGAAACGCATTCTGGCGGCGCTGCAGCATCCCCACATTGCGCAGTTGCTGGATGCGGGCACAACGGAAGAAGGCGTGCCGTATCTGGTGATGGAGTTGGTGGAAGGCACGCCGGTCGACGTGTGGAGCAAGGCGCCGGGTCTCAGCATGGAGGCGCGGCTGGCCGTGTTTCAGCAGGTTTGCGAGGCAGTGGCGTATATCCATCGCAACCTGGTAGTGCATCGCGATGTGAAGCCGAACAACATCCTGGTGACGGCGGACGGGACACCGAAGCTGCTGGATTTCGGCGTATCGAAAATGATGGCGGCGACGGGGAATTCGGATGTGACGGCGGCGGACCGGCGGCTGCTGACGCTGAATTGGGCGAGCCCGGAGCAGTTGAGCGGGTCGGCGATTTCGACATCGAGCGATGTGTACTCACTGGGGTTGGTGTTGCATGCAATGTTGACGGGGCGCCGTGCGTACGATGTGGAAGGGTTGGGGCTGGAAGAGACGATCGAAGTGGTGTGCCGGCGGGAGGTGGCCGTTCGGGGGACGGGGTCGGCGGATCTGGATGCAATCGTGGGGAAGGCGCTGCGCAAGGACCCGGCGGACCGTTATCTGACAGTGCGCGACCTGGCGGCGGATGTCGAGCGGGCGCGGAGCGGACATCCCGTGCTGGCGCGGCCGCCATCGTTCCGGTATCAGGTGAGCCGGTTTGTGAGACGGAACCGTCTGGCATCGATATCGGCAGCGGCGGCGTTGGTGGCGATCGTGGGCGGATTGGTGGGGTTCGCATGGCAGGCTCGGGTAGCGAAGCGGGAGCGGGCGGTAGCACAGATGCGGTTCGAGCAGGTACGGCGGCTGGCGAACGGGATGCTGACAGAGTTGCACGATCAGATTGCGCAGGTGGGCGGATCGGTGGAGGCGAGGAAACTGCTGGTAAGCCAATCGCTGCAGTATTTGGAAGCGCTGCGCGCACAAGCGGCGGACGACGCGGCGTTACAGGTGGAACTGGCGTCGGGCTACAGACGGTTGGGCGAAATTCAGGGATCAGACAATTTCAACCTGGGAGACAGGGAAGCGGCGCTGCGGTCGTTGGGGCAGGCAAGACAGATGTTGACGCCGATGACTTCGCGCGAGGCGAAGTTGGAGTTGGTGCGGGTGCTGGTGGCCGAGTGCGGCGTGCATAATTATCATCGGGACGGGAAGGCAAACCGAGCCAGCGCGGAAGCCGCGTTGCGGCTGTCGGAGGATCTGTTAGGGCGGTATCCGCATGGAGCGGAGGAGCGAATCGCGCGTGCCAGTGCGCTGCGGAACGCCGCTTTCGCGATGCCAGGGAAGACGCTTGCGATGCTGCGGGAGTCGCGGGAGTTGCTGGTACAGCTTCGCGAGGAGCAGCCGGCGAGAGAAGAGTTGGGTATGTCGCTGATGCAACGGGAGCATGACGTCGGCAGTCATTTGA
>JAEUQG010000500.1 GCA_016789755.1 Bryobacterales bacterium | reverse complement strand
ATGGTGGCTGGTTTGCCGTGTTGGAGGGTGGCGACGGGAGCGACCCAGGTATAGTGAGCGAGGGCGAGTGTGGCGGCCAGGAAGGTGAGGAAGCCGGCGCGGGAGATGGGGGATTGGATGGTCATTCGCACTATTGTTATTTTAGTGATACGAGCGACGGTCTCACAATGGATCTATCGAATGCCTTGCGGCGGCTGGTTTTTCTGATGGCAGTGCCCGTGGTGTGCGCGGGGCACGATATTGAAGCGGCGGTGCAACTGGCGGCGCCGGCGGTGATTGTGCGGGCGGCGTATGCGGGGTCGCAGGCGGTGGCGTTCGCCAAGGTGCAGGTGTTTGCGCCCGGCGGTGGAGAAACGGAATTTCAGACAGGATTGACCGATAGGCGGGGGTTCTTCAGTTTCGTGCCTGAGGCGGCGGGAGTATGGCGGGTGGTGTTCGACGATGAAGAAGGGCACCGGCGGGAGGTGGCGGTGACGGTGCCGGAAAAGTTCGAGGGGAGCGCGGCGGGCTCAGGCAGTTTGCCGGTGTCGCGGGTGGAGCGGGCGTTGACGGGGATTGCGATGATCCTGGGGATTACGGGCATCTGGTACGGGGTTAAGGCGAGGAAGCCTTCGTAAGGATGCTTTGCCAGACGCCGGCGTAGTAATGAAAGTCGATGCCGCAGCGCTGGAGCAGGGCGCGATCGGAGGCGATATCGAGGGCGGGTCCGGTGGCGGCGATTTTGCCCCGGTGGAAAACGGCGAGTGTGTCGACGGCGGCGACGGCGGGCAGAATCTCCTGCGAGATGAGAACGACAGTGGCGTCGAGCCCCTGGATGAGGTGGATCAACTGTTCGACCATGCCGGGGTCGAGATTGGCGAACGGCTCATCGAAGGCAATGACGCTGGGGCGCATAGCGAGCACGGTGGCGAGAGCGACGCGGCGTTTCTCGCCGAAGGAAAGATCGTGCGTGGAGCGCTGTTCGTAGCCTTCCAGGCGCATCTGGTGGAGTGCGAGCTTGACGCGTTCGCGCGTTTCTTCGGGGGCGCAGCCCATGTTGAGGGGGCCGAAGGCCACGTCCTCTTCGACGGTGGGGGTGAAGAGCTGGTCGTCGGGGTTTTGGAATACGATGCCGACTTTGCCGCGGATGTGCATCAGGTTGGCTTTGACCACCGGCTCGCCGCCGATGCGGACGAGGCCGGAGGCAGGGAGCAGGACTCCGTTGAGATGGAGGAGGAAGGTGGACTTGCCGGCGCCGGAAGGGCCGATGATGCCGAGGCGTTCGCCTGCGGAGATTTTAATGGATACGTTATCCAGGGCCAGCCGGCCGTCGGGGTAGCGATAGACAAGGCGGTCGGCTTCGACCGGGCAGGCATGGCTCATAGCAATTCGAGGCGCTGGCGGGAGTCGCCGAACTGCTCGAGTTCGATATCGAAGCGGTCCATCAGAGAGAGATAGAGATTGCACATGCGGCGCTTCTCTTCGGGCTCCTTGAGGAAGTTCAAGGTGCGGCCTGTTTGCAGAGTGCCGCCGAGTCCGCCGGCGAGCACCAGCGGAAGCCGCGTGTTGTCGTGCTTGCGGCCGATCCAGAGATTGGAGAGAAACATCAGGCAGGTGTTGTCGAGCACGGTGCCGTTGCCTTCCTTCATCCGGTCGAGCTTGGTGGCAAGATAGGCGAACTGTTCCACATGGAAGCGGGTGATGCGCTCATAGCCGTCGGAGGTATTGTTGTGGGACGCGGCGTGGTGGCCTTCCTTGACATCGAGGAAGGGGTAGTACATGGCCGAGAGATCGCGCGAAATGAGCAGCGACGCAACGCGCGTCTTGCCCGTCTGGAAGGCGATGGCGACGATGTCGCACATGAGGCGGGAATGGTCGCGGAGGTCTTCCGGGAGACCGTTGGCCGGGCGATCCATGCGCATGGCGACGGTGTTGCGGGCCTTGGCGGCATCGTCGGCGGACTGCTTGCCTTTTCGCATGGTTTCGACGCGCTTTTCCACCTCGCGGACGCTGGTGAAATATTCGTCGAGCTTGCTCTTGTCGAGGGCGCCGATCTTTGTCGTGAGGCGCGCGGTTTCTTCCTTCACGCGGTCCAGCACGCTGGAGTTGAGGAGGCTGCCGCGGTTATCGAAAAGGTTATCCCAAGCGAGAGAGGGGTAGACCTCGACGGGGACGGGCGAGTCAGGGGACTGCCAGGAGATGTGAGAAGAGTAGGCCATCGAGAAGTTGGTCTCGTGATAGCCGGTCATGGGCTGATCGCATGCGAGGACGATGGAGGATTGAGGCGTATCGGCGCCAACCTTGTTGGCGATCATCTGATCGACGCTGATGCCGGAGCGGATGACGGCTCCGCGGGCGATGCGGGCGCCGGAGAGGATGCTGCCGGTCTGGCCGGGGTGGATGCCCTGCCCGACGAGGGAAGGAACGTAGAGTCCTTCGAGGACGTTGATTTTGTGTTTGAGGGGCTCGAGAGGAGAGAGCGATTTGCTGAGTTTCATCTCAGCACCCTGGCCTTCGGCGCTCCAGTGGTTTTCATTGACGCCGCAGCCGAGGAACATGACGCCGAAGCGCTTGGGGAAGGCGGAGGCCGGAGGAGTACCGGCGAAGGCGTGCATGGACTCCAACCAGGGGAGAGCGACGGTGCAACCAGCGCCGCGCAGCACAGTGCGGCGGGAGAGGATCGGCTTTTTTTGAGCGTTCATTGGCCCTGCCTTTCGGAAACACGTTTGTTGAGGAACTGAGGACTGGTGACGATGGTTTCCACCAGCGTACTAAATCTGTGGCCGTTTGCGGCGGCGGCCGTCTGCATGCGCTCGACGGTGAGTTCGTCGGAGAGTTGGAGGGAGCGGTTGAGAGCGTAGGCGAGGAGCTTGCGGCTGAGGTTGGCGACAAACATTTTCTGGCGATTTTGTTTGATGTAGGTGCGCAGGCCGGTGAGCCCTTCGGCGGTGAAACCGCCGGGGTAGGAGGCATTGGTGTCGACGGGGCGGCCGGCGAGGTCGGTGTCGCGGCGGTTGCCGACGGGTCCGTAGGCTTCAAAGGGGAGGCCGAAGGGATCGATGCGGGCGTGGCAGGCGGCGCAAAGGGGGACTTCGCGATGTTTGGCGAGCAACTGGCGCACAGGGAGTTCGGAGGCGGCCTCATCGTGCGGGAGTTCGGGGACGACGGGCGGCGGGGGCGGAATGACTTCGCCGAGGACTCGCTGCACCACCCACGCGCCGCGTTTGACGGGGCTGGTGCGGAGTCCGGGGGAATTCTGCGTCAGGAACACGGCCATGGGGAGCAGGCCTCCGCGTCCGTAGCGGGCGGCGTCGTCGACGCGCACCCAGGCGCCGGGATCGGTGTTGTTCACGGGGATGCCGTAATGTTTGGCGAGCACGGGATTGACGTAGGTGTGTTGGCCGAAGAGCAGATCGAGTACGGAGTGGTTTTCGCGGAGGGCGTGCTCGAGGAAGCGGATGGGTTCGAGGAACATGGCTTCGCGCAGTTCGTTGGTGAAGGCGGGGAAGCGTTGGCGATCGACGGAGTTGTTGCGTTCGAAGTGGCGCACGCCGAGCCAATTGCCGGTGAATTCGGTGGCGAAGCCCGCGGTGCGCGGGTCCTTCAGCATGCGGCGAGTCTGGGCGAGGAGGACATCGCGGCGGGCGAGCGTGCCGGCGGCGGCATGTTTCAAAAGCTCTTCGTCGGGCATGCTGGACCAGAGGAAGTAGCTGAGGCGGCTGGCGAGGGCGTAGTTGGTGAGAGGGACCACTCCGCTTGGAGCGGAGGCGCTGGTGCTACGCAAATCGACGCGGTAGAGGAAATACGGGGAAAGGAGAACGGCGACGATGGATTCGCGGATGGCGTCCTCATGGGAGAGCTGATTTTGCGAGCGCAGGTTCTTGTAATAGGCGGTGAGGCCGGCGGTTTCGGCGGGCGACAGGGGCCGGCGGTAGGCGCGGGCGGCGAACTGGCGGAGGCTTTCGAGGTGGTTTGGCTCGGCGGCGAGTTTGAGTTTCTCGATGTTGCGCAGCGTGGCGTTGATTTCGTCGTAGTGGGCGCGGATGGCGTGCGCGGCGATGGGATCGTTGGAGGGCTTGGCGGCGGCTTTGGCGAGGTAGGCATCGCGCATTTCACGGATGACGGATTCCTCCCAGATCTCGCGGCCCACGGGACGGTCGCTTGCCGATTCGGCCCCTTTGCCTTGCACCTCGCCGCTTTGATTGAAGAAGTACTGCGTCCAGGTGCGGGCGGTGGCGGCGGCGACGTAGTCGAACTCGAGCCAGAGGCGGTCGAGTTCTTTTCTTCCGGCCTCGTCGAGGATGAGTTCGACGAGCGGTTGATCGTCGCGGAAGAAGCCAAGCACGGAATGGTAGCCCGCGCTGAGCAACCGGCCGCGGTCTTGGGAATCGTCGGGGAAGTAGCGGCCCCGTTCGGTGACGAGGAATTTGCCGGGGAAGACGGCGGCGAAACGATCGAAGGCGGCCTCGTACTGTTTGCGTTGGGCGGCGGGGACGACGAGATCGGGATCGCCGGCGCGCGCTTTGGCCATGAGCGCGGCCCAGCGTGGCGCCGATTCGCGATGGAGGCCGGGATAGCGGGGGATGGGCGGGACAACGGGCGGGGGATCGGTGTCGTTGCGCAGCGCCTGGGGATCGCTCTTGCGGCGATGTTTGGCGAACTGGCTGTTCTTCCAGTGGAGCAGCGGTTGCGAGCCGGCGGGTAAGCCGTCGACGATGGGCGCGGCGAACTGCATGCCGGTATGGAGACGAATGCGAGTGACGAACTGTTCGATGCCGTCGCAGGCTTTGTGCAGGGCATCGGGCGGATTGGCGGGGGGCGGGGGCAGCGCCTTCCACATGGTCTGCAGTTTGAGGATGGGGCCGACGGGGTTAGTCTCATTGAGGATCTGCCACACCATGGGGAGGTACTTCGCGCTGAGTTTCGATTCGGCTGCGATGGAGGAAAGCGTGGCGGCCGGTTTGCCGAGCGCGGCGCGGTGTTTGTAGCGCCAGGCGGCGGAGAAGTAAGCGGCGAGTTGAATGGGTTGCCGCTTGTAGAAATCCATGATGCGTTGGACGGTGTGTTTTTCGCGATCCGTTTCAACGAGCATGGGGTGCGGAGCGAACTCGAGTTTGCCGGGGAGGAAGACGGTGTGGGCAGCGATGTCGCGGGCGGCCTGCAAATACTTGTTGAGCAGAGCCGGCGACATGGTGAGCGACTCGGCGGAGTTGTCGAAGCCGGCGGGGTTGGCTGGATCGATGGGGAATTCGCGGGTGACCTGGAGGTTGTAGCCGGTGAGATCGCGGATGGTGTAGTTGTATTCGGCGTTGCTAAGGCGGCGTGCGGGGACAATGCCGGGATCGCCGGCGGATTTGCGGATTTCCTGCGCGCGCACGGCTTCGATCCAGGCGATGACGTTGCTGGTTTCCGCGGCGGGGGGCGCGGGGACAGGCTTGGGCGGCATGTCTTTGGCGTGGAGGCGCTCCATGACGAGGTTCCAACGCGGGTAATCGCGAGTAACCATGAGGTGGGAGTTGTAGGCCTTCAGATCGAACTGTGCGGCCGGTGTGATACCGCTGTGGCAGGAGATGCAGTACTTGGCGATGTAGGGGCGGACGGTCCGATCGAATTGTTGGGCCAGGGAAGAGGGCGGCGCGGTGTGGGCAACACTGACGAATAGAAAGAGGATGCAGAGTGCAGGCATGGATGGTTGGCGGTCCCAGAGAGTGGTCTGAGTCTGCCTTCAAGCTTATCAGAGTGTGTTGGAAGGCTATTGCACGCGCATGACGCAGGGCCGAACGCGCGCAGGTGGCCGCCATTCTCAATGAGCATCAGGCCGATAGCAGCACTCGCCCGGCGGGCATCGAGATTGCTTGCTCCCATTGGCGAGAGGGTGAGCTACGGCGACGGCGTGAAGAACTCGCCCGAGTCGTGCCCAAAGAAACCCGCCCCAACGTGTAATCAGACAGCATGAGAATACTTCTGCTCGTCTTTACTCTCCTGCTCGCCAACGGCGCCACAGGTTTCGCACAGAACCCCGTCCCCGAGACACCGAAAATGGTGAAGTACTACCTCGGGCTGCTTAAGAAGGGGCCGCAATGGGACAGCACGTCCGCCAAAGCCTCCGAGATCCAGAAACACCACCTCGCCCATCTCCGCCACATGCACGAGTTGGGAAAACTCACCGTTGCCGGCCCGTTCGGCGATAATGGCGAAATTCGCGGTATTCTCATCTTCCGCGGGAAAGACCCGATCGACGATATCCGCAAACTCGCCGAAGCGGACCCGGCCGTGCAATCGGGCCGCATGATGCTCGAATTGCATCCCTGGTATGTGCAGGATGGCATCCTGCCGTAAGGCGCGACTTATACCGATGTTCGTACTTCGATGGCGGCCGTTCCCAGCGTTTCTCCGGGATCTGCGCTGATGCCCGACGGCGCTGCCGAAAACAGAGAAGAGGCCGAGGTGTGGCGTGGAAAGCTGGTGGCGTTCCGGAAACTTTACGGCGTTCTTAGCCAGGTGATCCCGCATCAGGATTCAGAGTTGGAGCGCTCTACGTGTACCTTCGTCACTTAGGAGCGAAGTTGCCGCGGCGCAAAGGCGGGACGCCGTACCAATTTGACGAGGAGGTCCGGCTAGAATACTACGGGCTGCGGAAGATCAGTGAAGGTTCAATCTCGCTGCAGGAAGGCAAAGGGCGCTCCTTGGATGGGCCGGCCGAAGCAGGTAGCGGTGTTGCGCGCGAAGAGGCGGAGGCCGCCAACTCGTGGGACAAGTTCGAACTCGTTTTCCGGAATCTGCTCGAACGTCTATTCGCGGAAGCCTCCTCAACAAGCTGCGGCCGATGACTGACGCGCGAGAACCGCGAATTTACTTTTGGGCGCAGCCGCCATCGCATCCATCGCTCAAGGTTAAGGATCAGCGCCGGACGGTCGTCCTCCGGCACGGTGCTCCAAACGAACTCGAGGTTGACATCGAAGTAGTCCCTAGCGTTGCCTCCCGCAATCTCTGGAAACTCTGTTGGCCGCCGCGCTAACGATCCCGTGTTGCCGTTCAAGGGATGACTTGTCTTTGACGGCATATGTCTTTTAGAGCATACTGGGAAAATGGTGTGGCGCGTCCTCCTTCACGACGAGTTTGAACCGGAATTCGATGCTCTGCCGGCTGCCGTCGCGGATGAACTTCTCGCCCATGCCAAATTGCTGGCCGCCTTCGGTCCTCGCTTGGGCCGACCGCATGTGGATACAGTGAAAGATTCCGTCCACGCCAACATGAAGGAGTTGCGTTTCGATGCGGCGGGCGGCGTCTGGCGCGTCGCGTTTGCCTTTGATCCCAAGCGCTCGGCCATTCTTCTGATTGCGGGCGACAAAACCGGCGTCAATCAGAAACGTTTTTACAAGCAGTTGATTGCCAAAGCGGACAAGAGATTCGGGGATCATCTGGCGGCAATGAAGAGAGGAAATGAACGATGAGCAAGAGCCTTGACGAGAAGTTCAGCGAGCTTGGCCCGCAACGGCGCAAAAGAGTAGAGGCGCGCGCGGCGGCCTTGATCGCCGAAGAGATGACCTTGCGCGAATTGCGACAGGCCCGCCGGCTCACGCAGAAGCGAATGGCCGAGAAGCTTCACATCGGCCAGGAAGGGGTTTCGCGGCTTGAGCAGCGTAGCGATCTTCTGATTTCCACCCTTCGCGGTTATATCGAGGCAATGGGAGGAAGCCTGTCGATTGTTGCGCAATTTCCGGATCGCAAGCCTATCGTTCTCGCTGGACTGGCCTCTTTGGACGACCGCACCAACGTTTGAAGAGGAGCAGCATGAGAACACTCCTGTCCGCCCTCACTCTCCCACCAACGCCGCCACCGGGTCCGAGCAGAACCTAGTCCCGGAAACATCGACAGCACCTCCGCCAAAAGGCCGCCGAAATCCAGAAACATCACCTCACGCATCTCCGCCACATGCACCAACTGGGCAAACTCGCCGAAGCGGACCCGGCCGTGCAATCGGGCCGCATGATGCTGGAGTTGCATCCCTGGTATGTGCAGGACGGCATCCTGCCGTAAGGCGCGACTTATACCGATGTTCGTACTTCGATGGCGGCCGTTCCCAGCGTTTCTCCGGTGGCCGCGTCTAACACGTAGAACACCGTCCCGTTGGTCACCCATTTGTCCGCTGTCACTCCGCCCGCCTTCGGGAATCGCCCTAGCAGCGGTCCGTTGGCCGCATTGACCCGCACTTCTACTTCCTCCGCCTGCGGAGCGTTCCAGGCGATCGAACTGCGCACTTGCCCCGAGCCGTCGAAGATGTACGTCGGGTTGTTGAACACCGAGAGCGTTACTCCAGGCTTTGCGCTGATGCCCGCCGGCGCGCCCGAAAACAGAATGCCCGCCGGGGCCGGGATGTCCACCGTTGCGCCTGTTGGTGTCAGGCGGCCCGTGCGCCGGTTCATGGCGAACTGCACCACGTTGCCGGAGTCCTGATTGGCCGCAAAGAGATAACTTCCCGACGGATCGATGGCGAAGAAGCTGGGCGCTTCTCCGAAACTGCTTTCCCGGGCCAGAAACGTCATCTCGCCGGTGCCCGCATCCATGTTGAACAGCACGATGCTGTCGTCGGCGACATTCGTTCCGTAAACAAATTGTCCGTAAGGCGCTACTTGCACCTGTCCCGTGCGGTTCTCGCCTTCGAGTTGCGCGGGCTGCGTCGACAGCGACTGGATGTTGCGCAATTCGCCGCTGGCGGCAATCCATTCCACCGCTGTCATGGTGTTGCTGAGTTCGTTGATGCGGTACATCCAACGGCCGAGCGGATGATAGGCGATGCGCTTGGGGCCGGCGCCAGGCTCGGCGGCGAGCTCGGAATGGAGCTGCAGGGCGCCGGAATCGCCGTTCAACCGATAGACCAGCGTCTTGTCCAAACCGAGGTCGGTGACGAGGGCATAGCGCCCGGTGGGATCGGTGATGATCTGCTGCGGATGGGGGCTCGCCTGCCGCTGCGAGTGGGGACCAGCCGGGCCCTGATGGGGCACGACATCGGTGGGCTCGCCGAGTGATCCGTCGGCGAGGACGGGAAACACGGCCACGGTGCCTCCGTCGTTTGCCACCAGCAC
>JAEUQG010000494.1 GCA_016789755.1 Bryobacterales bacterium | reverse complement strand
GAAGTGTGCGATGCGCTCCCAGTAGTCGTCGTGGGAGACGCGGCCGGCCTTGCCGGGTTCGAGGGTGCGCCAATTCGGTTCGAGCTGGAAGCCGTTGTAGGTGACGCCGCCGCGGCCCGGCGTGCGGCTGTTGCGCCGGATGGGGATGACCGTCCAGTGATAGGTGATGACGCGAACGCCCACTTGCGCGGCTTTAGCGATATTGCCGGCGATGATTTCGATTTCCCGATCACGGGCGGGGCCAGGGCGGAGGCCGATGTATTCGGCGTCCATGCGCAGGGCTTCCAGTTGCATGCCGGCGCGGTCGCAATCCTCGCGCATGCGCTTCAGTTCGTCCACATCCCAGCCGTCGGGGCGGCGGCGCATCTGGGCAGTGAGATGTTTCACGCCGTGGCGCAGGTTGTATTCGAGGTTCTGTTTGGCGGTGATCGAGTCGCCGGCGACGCTGTGGTAATCGCCGCCCACATGCATGGCATCGTTGCGGCGGGGTATGGATTGAGCCGGCGAGGGAGCACCGGGTAGCGCGGCGGCGGCGCCGAATTGTCTTCGTCGCATTTGAGGACAGTCTACAGGAAGATTGGGCTCGAGAATTAGTTGGCGCCGGCATGACCGAATTCCCGAAGGGGATCCGCCTACCTGTGTGGAGGAAAAAAATAACAATGAATCGAACCATCATCTCTCTCTTGCTGGCAACCAGTGCGCAGGCGGCGACACTGCTCGATGTGGGGCCAGGAGGGCAGATCATTCTGCTGAGTGCACCGGTAGGGCAGAAGTCGGCATACGCCAGCGGGTTCTCGCTGGATCAGACGTACACGAACGTTTCGATTGAGGCGATGCTCAAATCGACGGCCACGTACCCGGCAGGGAAAGCGTTTCTGATGCGCGAGATCGGCGCGAACGCGACCACCAGCGACGAATTACAGAACAAGATCGTGAACTTCCAGGTAGTGGCGAGTCTGAACAGCGGATCGTTCCAGACCATTTTTTCCGGGCTGACGTTGAATGCGGGCTCGTACTACCTGGTGGTGGAAACGCCAGTGGGAGCGGCGGCGGGCGCTGTCGGCTGGGCGACGGGGACAGCACTGAGCACGGCTCCGGGAGTTTCTTTGCTGGGCGACTACGCGCGCACCAACCCGGCTGCCTACGCTCCTTCGAGCGACTTTTCACAGTTCACTACCACTCATCTGCGGATGCGCGTTTCGGGCGATGCCGCGGTGCCGGAACCGGCGACGCTGGCGCTGACGGGGCTGGCATTGTTGGGGGTCGGGCTTGTACGGCGGCGGAGGCCAGTGAACTAGACGAAGAACACGCGCCAGGCGGTGTTGACGAGGGCGTGGGTGACCATGGACGCACGGATGCTGCCGCTGCGGGCGTAGGCCAGTCCGTAGAAGACACCGGCGATGGTGGCGACGAGAGCGAACTTGATGTTAGGGAAACCGCGCATGGGCAAGTGGGCGGCGCCGAAGAGGCAGGAGGTGATGGCGATGCCCCAGACGAGGCTGCCGGTCAACTTCTGCATCCACTGCTGCAGCAGGCCGCGGAAGAAGAACTCTTCGGCGAGGGCGGTGACCCAGAGCATGCCGATGAAGGTGCCGAGCGCGATGAGTGCGGTCTTGGCGCCGAAGGAGGAGAGATCGCGGGGGCGGACGAAGCCGATGCTCCAGGCGACGACGCCGATTAAGGGGATGGAGAACAGGAAGTACTTGGCGCCGATCCACCAGTGCCTGGCCTGGGGGACGAAGCCGAAGTCGACGTGATCGGCGCCGCGCACGAGGAGGACGGAGTAGATGCCGAGGCGGATCCACATGAGGCGGCCGAGGATATCGAGGGCGGGTTTGCCGGCGGGGTTGAGGTAGATGGTAGGGAAGAGGCGGGAGAGGAAGATGCCGGCCATGATGGCGAGGAAGAGCAGGTCGAAGGCGATTCCGCGCGGGGCAAGGCGGTACCAGAGTCCGATGACGGTGGAGAGGAGAATGAGGGCGCCGAGCCATTCGAGGCGGAAGGTTCCGGCGGGGATGCTGAACATCAGATAGGGAACGGCGGCGCTGGCTGCCATGGCAGCGGGGAGCCAGCCGCGGAGCTGGGCGAGGCGTTCGCGCACGGCGGCAAAGCCGGAGCCGATGTAGAGGGTAGCTTCGATGAGGAGGGGCGGCAGCGCAGCCATCCACACGGTGCTTGGGATATTCTGTTTTTGGGCATAACCGATGGCCCCCAACGATCCGATCACCCAAAGAGCGAGCGCCGTTAGCCAGAACGGGGCCAATCTGTTTTGCATCAGCTCAATCGTAACATTGGCAGCCGGCGTAACATTCGCAGCCGGCATGGCACTGGCGGCCGAACCTCCCGCGAATCTACTGAAGCTGCTGCTGGAACGCGAGACGGAGACGGCGGCGGTGCGCGCGAACTACGCCTATCAGCAGAAGGTACGGATTGAGGAACTGGATCCATCGGGGCGTAAGCGAGGGGAATACCGTGAGTCGCGGGAGGTGATCTTCACGCCGGCGGGGGAGCGTGTGGAGCGGATGACGGGCAAGCCCTACCATGGCCTGGACCGGCTGCGGCTGACGGAGGAAGATTTTAAGGACATCCGCGATGTGCAGCCGTTCCTGTTTACTCGCGATCAATTGTTTTTGTATCGAACGCGGTTCAAGGGCGAGGAGACGGTGGATGGGCTGGCATGCTGGGTGCTGCAGGTGGAGCCGCGGCAGATCTTGGACGGGCAACGTTTGTTTGAAGGCTTTGTGTGGGTGACTCAGTCGGATTATGCGGTGATCCAGATGGAAGGGCGGGCTGTGCCGCAGATGCTGGGGAAGAAGGAGAACCTGTTTCCGCGGTTTCGCACGGTGCGCAAGCAGGTCGACGGGAAGCATTGGTTTCCGCACCGGACTGTGGGGGACGAGGTGTTGCATTTCCGCGGCGGGGATATCCGGCAGCGGATGGAGATTGAGTACAGCGGGTATCGGAGATTCGGGGCGGAGTCGACGATCAAATTCGAAAAAGATCCGTTGAAACAGTAGTAGGCTGATACTGATGGCACTCCCCACAGTTTCCAGACGTTACTTTTTCTTCGGCGCCATGGCCGCGCCGGTTCCGCTGGCCGGATACGGCAGCGTGGCATCGTTACGGGCGCTGGGCTACAAGCCCTATTACGACAAGCTCAACGTGGCGGCTGTGGGCTGCGGCGCGCGAGGCGCGGCGATTTTGAACGAAGCCGCGCGCACGGAGAATATCACAGCGTTGTGCGATGTCGATGAGGCGCGTGCGGCGGAGAGTTTCCAGCGCTTTGCGAAGGCGCCGAAATTCAAGGATTTTCGCGTGATGCTGGAGAAGGAAGGGAAGAACATCGATGCGGTGACGGTCGGCATTCCCGATCACATGCATGCGACGGTGGCGCTGGCGTGCATGCAGATGGGCAAGCATGTGTACGTGGAGAAGCCGCTGACCCGGACCCCGTGGGAAGCGCGGCTGCTGGCCGATGCGGCGGTGAAGTACAAGGTGGCAACGCAGATGGGCAATCAGGGCTACTCGCATGAGAGCATCCGGGTGGCGTCGGAGATGTTGTGGTCGGGGGCGATCGGGGATGTGAAGGAAGTGCACGTGTCGTCGTCGCCGGGGACGCATCCGACGGCGATGCAGCAGTTGCCGGACGAGTCTTCGGTGCCGAAGAATCTCGATTGGGATTTGTGGCTGGGCGGAGCATCGATGCGGGCCTATGCTCCGGATCATTACGCGCCGTACAACTGGCGCGGGTATTTCGATTTCGGCACGGGGCAATTGGGGAACTGGGGGATTCACTCGATGGGCCCGGTGAACATGGCGCTGCAGTTGGAAGCGCCGGTGAGTGTGGAGTTGATCCGGCAGGAGGGAGCGAGCAAGTACACGTTTCCCTCGCGGGCGGTGATCCGGTTCGATTTTCCGGCGCGCGGGGCGATGCCTCCGGTTTCGGTGTACTGGCACGATTCGGCGCGGGTGGGGGATGCCGAAGCCTACAAGGTGCCGGGGATGGAGAACGAGAACATACTTCCGCCAAGCGACAATCTGACGTCGAAGGGGCGGCCGATGGGGTCGAGTGAGGAGAGGCGGGGTCCGGCGCGGCGGCGCGATCCGAATGCGCCGCGGCAGGGCGCGGGAGGTCCTGGCGTGAAGGTGTTCGGCGAGCCGGGATCGCCATCGGCGCCGGGCGTGTTGACGAGCAACGGCGCGGTGTTTGTGGGAAGCAAGGGGATGATGGCGACGGTGTCGCGGGGAGAAGGAGTCCACCTGCTGCCGGAGGCGCGGTGGCGCGAGTACAAGCTGCCGCCGCAGTTGCTGACAAGGTCGCCGGGGCACATGATGGACTGGATAAGGTATGCCAAGGGAGGCGAGGCGTCGTGCTCGCACTTCGGGATTGCGGGGCCTTATGTGGAGTGGATGATGCTGGGGGTGATTGCGTTCCGGGTGCCGGGGAAATTGAATTGGGATTCGAAGAATTTGCGATTCACGAATAGCGTGGAAGCGAACAAGTATGTGAAGCCGGTGTTCCGGAAGGGGTGGGAGTTGAAGCTGTAGGGGGCGGAAGACGGAAGACGGAATTTAGAGGTGTGTGGCGCTTTTGCGCCCCACGGTTTGTTGGGATGCTGAAAAGCCCGCACAGGCCGGGGCGTGGCCCCCAGCATGCCCAGGAACTCCTGTGCCGCGGGTAGACCCGGCGCGTTGTGCGGGCCAGTTCCTCAAAACCGGTAGTAGAGCCCGAACTGGATGCGGCGGGCGGAAGTATTGGCGGCGGTGATGCGCATGAACTGGGTGGAGTTGATGTTCTGATCGCCGATGAAGAAGGTCGGTGTGTTGAAGAAGTTGGTGGACTCCATGCGGAATTCGACCGACTGGCGTTCGGTGATCTTGGTGTTCTTGATGGCGCCGAAGTCGAAGTTGAACCACCACGGGCCGGAGAACATGCGGCGCTGGAGACCGCCCCATTCGCCGGCGTTGGGGTTGAAGAAGACCTGACCGGCGAAGGGCGCCCGGCCATCCGGTGCGGTGCCGCGCCCATCGGTGCCGATGGCGGAGGCGTCGATGAAGAACGGGCCGTTGCCGGTCATGCGGAAGTTGATCAGATTGTCCAGTTGATCCTTGGTGACGTTGGTGACGGCGGTAGAGCCGTTCTGGCCTCCGGAGCGCGCTCCGCGATTGAGGGTGCCGCGAAGGGACTGGATGGAGAAGGGGCTTCCGGACTGATAGGTCATGATGCCGGAGAGTCCCCAGCCACCGACGATCTTGTTCATCACGCGGCCGGCGTTGAAGCGCTTCCCTTCGCCGAAGGGCAACTCATACGTAAAGTTGCCTTTCAAGGCGTGGGTGACATCGAAGGGCGTGCGCGAGCGTTCGAGTTGGCCGGAATTCAAATCGAGGAACGGCTCGAATTGAGCCTGTTCGGTGCCGGCGGTATCGCTCATCACCTTGGCGAAGGTGTAGTTGAACTGTCCGCCCCAGCCCTGTTTGAAGCGCTTGGTCCAGTCGAACTGCATGGAGTGATAGGTCTGGTTGCTGTAGTTCGTCATCATGTTCAAGCCGAGGGCGAGAGGGTTGGTGAAGAACGGCACGTTGCGGGTGAGGCAAGTGGTGTCGGTACCGCAATTGTAGTTGGCGGTATGGAAGGTCTCGCCGAGCGAGCCGACTTCGCCGGTCTGGATGAGGTTGCGTATGGTGGCGTTCGTCAACAATCCGCCGTTGGAAAGCTGGTTGAACACCGGCAATTGCTGGCTGCCGGGGATGGCGGCGTTGTAGGCCGGATTGAAGACGCCGGTGGCGGCGAGGGCGAGGTTCCCGTTGTTCTGGGCGCGGCGGAAGTCGGTGAGGAACCCGTTGGAGTTGATGATGACCTGGTTGTAGTCGAAGGCGCGCAGGGCCTGAGTGACCTTATTGCCGACGTAACGGGTGTCGAGTACGCCGCCGAAGATTTCAGTTTGGACGCTCATGTTCCACTGGTTGACGTAGGGCGTCACCAGGCCGGGATCGGGAATACCGAAGGCCGATGTGGGGTTGATACGCCAGTTGTCCTCGAAGGTGCGGGGGACTTTGTAGGCAGGTACAGCGACGGCGGGACGGCCGTTGGAGAGCGATCCGCTAAGACCGACGCGGGAACTGGTTTGGGTCAATCCGGCGTTGGTGGTGACGTTGTTGCGGATGGCGGTGATGTGGCTGTCGTTGACGAAATTGGTGGAGAAGCCGGCGCGGAGAGCAAGCTTGCCGTTGCCGAACACGTCCCATGCCAGGCCGATGTTGGGCGCGAAGTTGTTGCGGTCGGCGTTGTACCAGGGCCGGCCAGCCGATTTGCCCGCGAAATCGAGGGTGTTGTTCGTGAACAGGCTGGCGATGGGGTTGCCGTTCACCAACTGCGGCAACAGGAAGAGGGAGTCCTTCTCGGTGAGGACAGTAAGGTATTCATAGCGGACGCCGAGATTGAGGGTGAAGTTGCGGGTCACCTTCCAGGCATCGCTGACGTAGAAAGCATAGGTGTCGAGCGGCAGGCGGCGGCGGTCTGTCTGCCCGGCGACGAATCCGGATGTGCGGTCTTTGACGTTGAAGGTTTGGGTGTATGTGTTGAGAAGGCCGGCGAGCGTTGCCAGCATGTTGTTGGCCGCCGTTACGTCAGTGGCGCGGGCGGCGGGGAGAGCTTCGGCGGGGACGCCGGTCTGGCCGACGCCGATGCCGAGGTTGTAGGTGGGAATGATGCCGACATCGTTAAACGGAGCGATGCGCTGGAGCATGCCCTGGAAGCCGAATTGGAGGTTGTGCTTGCCCTTCATCCAGCCGACGTTGTCGGAGAGGTTGAAGGTATCGACGTCGCGGCCCTGGTTCATGAATGTAACGACGGGGTTGGTGAAGAGCAGACCGCCGACGAAGAACTGGGGATCCTGGCGGTCGACGGCGAACTTGGGGCGGCTGACGTTGAACCCGAAGCGGGCTTCGTTGGTGATGGCCGGGCGGGGATTGCTGCGCCATGCCACGGAGGTTAGGAAGTTGGGGGATTTGAGGGTTGCGGTGGGAACGGCGTTGAAGGTCGTGTCGATGTCGGCGC
>JAEUQG010000468.1 GCA_016789755.1 Bryobacterales bacterium | reverse complement strand
TGGCAGCGATTTCGAGAATCATGATTACTTCGCCTCCATGTAGATTTGCTGGGCCTTCTCGTAGAGCGAGAGCCTGATGTTGCGCATGTAGAGATCCAGGACTTCGGGTCCGGAGCGGTGGAGTTGTTCGAGTTCGGAGGCCACGGCGCGGAGCGGTTCGACTTCGGCCTGGGCTTTCAGCGTTTCGATCTCGACGGCGCGCTTCGATTGCACGATCTTCTGGTCGGCGTGGGCCTGGGCGAGACTGATGTCGCTCGAAACCTGGTTGTGCGCGGTGTTGATGGCGGCGAGGGCGGATTCCACCTCTTCGGGGGGATCGATTCCCGTGATCAGGGAGGCATCGAGGATAACGCCGTAGCGTGCGGCCGAGGACCGGCACTCCTGATCCATGTACTCGTTCAGGTCGCGCAGGTTCTTGCGCAAATCGTTGATCGAGACTCCGGCGGTATCACTGCCTGGAATGCCGGCGGCAGCCGTATCGGAGCGCTTGGCTTCAAAATTGGCGATGCGCTGGCGCAGCACGGATACGAAGTACCCCATGACGTGGACGAGCGGGCGTTTGATGCCGAAGACGAAGGCGTAAAGGTTCTGTTCACTGACGCGGTAGCGGATCTGGCCGGTGAGTCCGGTGTTCAGTTGGTCTTTGGTCACGGCATCCAGTTTCGTGCCGGCGTTGTTGGCCGTACGGTCTTCCAGGTCCACGGCCATGTTGAGAATTTCGGTGGCAATGGACACCTTGTGGATCTTCTCCCACGGCATCTTGAAGTAGAGGCCGCCCGGTTGAATGACTCGGACTTGCGGGTACTGGTAGCGCTCGCGCTCCTCGGGCTGGAGCGTTTGACCGAGCGGGGTTTCGTTGGTGGTGGCAGTGCCGACGCGTTCGGCGCGGCCGAAGCGGGTTTTCACGGCGCGCTCGTTCTGACCGATGGTGTAGACACCGAAAATCAGCACCCGCACGACGAACCAGGCGAAGATGCCGAGCAGTAATCCGGTAAGGAATTCCATAGCCTCCGCAGTATACCTTGCGGCGGGCTCCGGCCAATCGGGCTGGGGGGCAATTTCGGTTTCGGGGACTTTTCCGCCGATAGGGCGTGACAACTTTTTGCAAAGCCCGGTGAAACCGGAAACCGCACCCAAGCTATACTATCGTCAGGGACTTGGACATGAATACATACGTAAAGTTCGGGGTGCTGATGACCGTCATCGTCGGGACGTTGATGTGGCTCGCCGTGGGCGGGGTCAACGAAACTAAGACGTACTACAAGACGGTTTCGGAACTGGAGTCGATGCACAGCGATGCCAAAGCCAAACGGCTGCGGGTGGCCGGCGACGTTCAGCCCGGCTCGATTGTGCGTAAAGGCAAGGAAGTAGAATTCGTGCTCACCCAGGAAGCGAAGACGCTGAAGGTGATTTATTCGGGCAGCGATCCGCTGCCGGATACGTTCCGCGACCGGGCCCAGGCAGTGGCCGACGGCAAACTGGGGCACGATGGAGTGTTCCACGCCACGCGGATTCAGGCCAAGTGCGCATCGAAGTACGAAGCCAAGCCGGGCCAGCCGCAGAACGCGCCCGTGTATCAGGATAAGCGCACCTCGTAGCCATCGCTCATCCGCTGACCTTCAATCCATCTAAGGAGACCTCATGGAGAATCTAGGGGCACTAGCGATCCTCCTCGCTCTTTGTCTGTCCGGCTATGCCGTGCTGGCGAGCATTGTGGGCAAGTTGCGCAATAAACCGCTGCTGGTATTGAGCGGCGAGCGCGCCGTATATACGATCTGGCTGCTGCTGACGACAGCCAGTGGATTGCTGCTGTACGGACTGCTGGCCGGCGATTTCCGGCTGGCCTACGTGGCAAGGCACAGCAATCGCGCCATGCCGGTGATGTATAAGATCGCGGCTTGGTGGGGAGGCATGGAAGGATCGTTGCTGCTGTGGGGCTGGATTCTGTCTACCTACAGCGCCGTGGTGGTTTGGACCAACCGGCGGAAATTCCGGGACATGATGCCCTACACGACGGCAATTCTCATGGCCGTCCAGTGCTTCTTCCTGCTGCTGATTGCCTTCCCGGAGAATCCTTTTGAAGTTCTCGCGGTGGGGAAAGGCATCACGGAGGTGCCCGATGGCAACGGACTGAATCCGTTGTTGCAGTATTGGACGATGGCGATCCATCCTCCGATGCTCTATCTGGGCTATGTGGGATTTGTCGTTCCGTTCGCATTCGCCATGGGTTCGTTGATTACACGCCAGCCGGGCGATGCCTGGATCCATACAACACGGCGCTGGACGCTGTTCACCTGGATGTGTCAGTCCACGGGGATTCTGCTGGGCGCAGGCTGGGCGTACGCGGTGCTCGGGTGGGGCGGATATTGGGGCTGGGATCCGGTGGAAAACGCGTCGTTGCTGCCATGGATCACGGCTACGGCCTTTCTGCACTCGGTGATGATGCAGGAGAAGAAGGGAATGATGAAGGTCTGGAACATGGTGCTCATTTCCTCCACCTTCTTTCTGTGCATTTTCGGGACGTTTCTGACGCGCAGCGGCATTGTGGGATCGGTGCATGCTTTCGCTCAATCGGCGATCGGGAAGTATTTCGTCGCTTTCCTAGCGGTGGGTATTGCGGCTACGGTTTACCTGATTCTGGACCGGTTGGATTACCTGAAGAGCGATGCGCATCTGGAGAGCGTGTTGTCGCGGGAGTCCAGCTTCCTGTTCAACAACCTAATTCTGCTCGCTTCGTGCTTCGCTGTACTGTGGGGCACCATTTTCCCGGTGATCTCTGAGGCGGTGACGGGAGAGAAGATCAGCGTGGACGCTCCGTTCTACAACCGGGTGAACGTGCCGATCGGGTTGTTTCTGCTGCTGCTGACGGGAGTGGGTCCGCTGATCGCCTGGCGGCGCTCGTCGTGGGAATCGCTGAAGCGGGCCTTCCGCTGGCCCACGATCATTGGCGTGGCAGTAATGGCAGTGTCGGCGGGGCTGGGGGCGTTGCACTTCTATGCGTTGATGTCGTTCGGACTATGCGCGTTTGTCATGACCACGATCTGCATGGAGTTCTGGAAGGGATCGCGAGCCATCGCCTCAAAGACGCATCAGAACCTGATCGCGGCGATGGTCGAACTGACGCATCGCAACACGCGGCGCTACGGCGGATATATCGTTCATATGGCGATGGTGTTCCTGTTCCTGGGTTTCACTGGAGCGGCGTTCAACAAGGATGCCACGCACGACGTGCGGGTGGGCGATAAGTTCACCATCGGGCGCTACGATCTGAAGATCCGCGACCTGCTGGATGGGGATAATGAGAATTACTCCTGGCGCAAGGCGATCGTGGAAGTGTCGGTGGGCGGGAGCGTGGTAGACACACTGGAGCCTGAACAGCGCGTATACAAGGCCAGCCGCCAGCCCACCAGCGAAGTGTCGATCCGCCGCCGTCTGAACGAAGACCTGTATCTCAACTTCGCGGGCGTCACCAATGACGGAAAGAATCTGGCCATCATCCAGTCCTACGTATTCCCACTCGTGAGCTGGATTTGGGTGGGTTTCTACACAATGTTGGTGGGGACGATCATTTGCCTCATCCCGTCGAAGGTGAAGATGCAACACATGAAGACTGAAACCGTGGGATACGTGAAGAAAAATGCCCCTGTACATCCGTAGGCTTCTACTGGCGCTGGTGGCGGGGTTGTGCCTCGCCCAAAGCTCGTCGGACATGCTGACGCCGGCCATCCGCCGGGTGGGCGACCGGTTGGCGTGCCTTTGCGGGTCGTGCAAGAACACGGTGGCCTCGTGCTCGATGCTGGGGTGCCATTACTCCTCGCCGGCGCGAGAACGGATCGCGAAGTTGCAGGCGGAAGGGAAATCGGATGAGGAGATCGTCGACGATTTCATCAAGCGAGAAGGCAAGCGCGCATTGGCGGTGCCTCCGGCCGAAGGCTTCCACCTGCTGAGCTGGGTAATGCCGTTTGTGGCCATCGGAATCGGGCTGGCCGCCATCTGGGCGTTTGTGAAGCGGAACCGGAAGCCGGTCGCGGCGCCCGCCGCCGTGGATGAAGCCGTCCTCAATCGCTATCAGGCCGAGATCGACAAGGATCTCGCCAAACTGGAATGATCGAATGCTACTAGCCGCGTGTGCCATATTAGTTGCCGGAGCAATCCTGTTGACGCTCGGCGTTCGGGAGAAGGACTTGCCGCCGCCCTCGGCGGAATCGCCGGTGCAGCACCTGGAAGAACGCAAAGCCCAGATTTACGAGAACCTGCGCGATTTGCAGTTTGAGTATCGCGTGGGAAAGCTCTCCGATGAAGACTACGCGAAGACTAAGACGGAACTGCAAACCGAGCTTGCGAAGGTGATGTCGGCGATCGACCAGACCATGGGGGCAACTCCGGCCGCCGCCAAGGTGGAAGCGGAAGCGAAGCCGGAACCGGGCACTGTCTGTCCGCACTGCAAGGCGAGATTCGAGAAGGCGCTGAAGTTCTGCGGGGAATGCGGGAAAGCGATGGTGGAGGGCGCGGTATGAAACTCAGTGTCTTCCTTCTCACCGTGCCACTGATGGCGGCCGTCGACGGCACGGTTTTCAACAAGACCAGCGGCAAGCCTCAGGCAGGGGCCACGGTTAGTATTTATAAGCTGACGGAGGCAGGCCCGGAATCGCTCGAAACGGTAAAGAGCGACGCGGCGGGCAAGTATCAATTACAGGCCAACCCCGCGTCCGGCCCGCACTATGTGCAGGTCGCCTTCGAGGGTGTTCTGTACACGAAGATGATGCCTCCGGGATCGCCCACGACGAACGTGCAGGTGGATGTTTTCTCGTCTTCGCCGAAGCCTGGCGATGCGAAGATCACGCAGCACATGATGCTGTTCGAACCGATGGAATCGAAGTTGGTGGTAACGGAGAACTTCATTTACCAGAACAACGGGAATACGGCCTACAACGAGCCCGAAGGAGGCACGTTGCGATTCTACATGCCGCCCGAGACGCAGGGGAAGGTACGGATCAGCGCCACGGCGCCGCAGAGCGTGGCGGTGGAACGATCGGCGATCAAGACCGGAACGGCCAACGTTTACGGAGTCGATTTCGCGATCAAGCCGGGCGAGACGCGGTTTCAATTGAGCTATGAGATGCCGCTGGCCGATCCGCCGGTATTCGAAGGAAAGCTGCTGTACAAGGGCGCAACGACAAGGCTGGTGACGCCGCGGGGGGTAACGCTCAAAGCGGAGAATATCAGCGAACTGGGCCGTGAGCCCGCGACGCAGGCGGCGATTTACGACGTGAAGGGCCCAGATCTGAAATTGGAGATCAGCGGCAGCGGTTCGCTGCGCGAACCGGAATCGACGGGCGGAGAAGAAGAGGGTCCGAGTATCCAGGAAGTGATGCCGCGGGTCTATGACCAGGTGAGCATCGTGCTTGCGCTGGCGATCGGGATTCTCATTCTGGGCTTCGCTTTGATTTATCGCCAACCGGGACGGCCAGCGACTGTCTCCGCTTCCGCGGAGAAGGGAAAGCGCCGCGGATGAGCGCCGTCTCCGTCGAGGGGATCTGGAAGTTCTACGGAGACTACCCCGCACTACGAGAAATCGACTTTGTGGTCGAACAGGGGCAGTGTCTGGCGCTGCTCGGGCGGAATGGGGCGGGCAAGACGACGATGCTGCGCATGCTGGCGGGACTGCTGCGTCCGCAACGCGGGGTAATCCGCCTGTTCGGGCGCGATTCGCGGCATGCCGACACGCGCGGTTCCTTCGGAGTGCTTGGGCATGGAATCGGCGTGTATGACGAGTTATCGGCGATGGAGAATCTGCGGCTGTTCGCCGAAGTGTATTCCGTAGCCGATCCGGAGCGGGCGGCGCAGGATTGGCTGAAACGGACGCAACTGGATCACGTGGCCGATGCGCTGGTACGGGAGTTCTCACGGGGGATGCGGCAGCGCCTCGCGGTGGCACGGGCCTTTCTGCACAGCCCGCAATTGCTGCTGCTCGATGAACCGTTCACCGCGCTCGATGACCGCGCCATCGCGCTGCTGCAAAGCCTGTTGAAGGACGCTGTAGCGCGCGGAGCAACGGTGATCATGTCCACGCACCAACTGCGGGAAGCGATGGAACTGGCGACGCATGTTGCGCTGCTCGCGCGCGGGCGGCTGAAGTTTCACGGGCCGCGTCCGGTGGAGATGCTGGAAGATCCCACGTGGCTGTATCGCACGTACGGAGAAGGCTGATGCGATTTCTGCGCCAAACACTCACGATCGCGGCGAAGGATCTGCGCAGCGAAATCCGCACCAAGGAATCGCTGAACGCGGCGATCAGTTTCGCCATTGTGATTCTGGTGCTGTTCAGTTTCGCGGTCGATCCGTCTTCGGAACAGATCAAGGAGATGTCCGGGGGATTGTTGTGGCTGGTGTTCGCCTTTGCCGGAGCGCTGATTCTGAACCGTAGTTTCGCCCGCGAGTTGTCGAACGATTGTCTGGACGCGCTGGTCAGTTCTCCCATCCCGGGCTCGGCGCTGTTTCTGGGGAAGGCGGTTGCAAACTTCGTCCTGCTAATGGTGGTGGAGTTCGTTTCCATGCCGATTTTCGGCATCCTGTACAACATGGATTGGATGCGGCAACCGCTGTGGCTGGCTGCGGTGCTGGTGATGGCTACGTGGGGCATTACGGTGATCGGGACGATGTTCAGCGCGCTGACGGTCAATCTTCGCATGCGGGAACTGATGTTGCCGACGCTGATTTACCCGATGATGATCCCGGCGCTGATGGCGGCGATGCGGCTGACGACGCTGCTGATCAACGGGGAAGGCATCCCGGCCGATGACTGGATCTGGGTACGCCTGATCGTGGGGTTCGATATCATTTTCACTTCGCTGGCAGTGACGCTGGTGGAAGTCGTACTGGTCGGTTAAGGCAAAGGGGAATCGCTTTCTATGCGCGAGAAAATTCTCTATGGAGTGGGACTGATCGCCGGCTTGTACCTGGTGCGCAATCTCTATCAGATTCTGCTGGTGCTTCCCGATGAAGTGGATCAGGGGGCGATCTATCGCATCCTGCTGTTTCATGTGCCGGCCTGGATCACCTGTTTCACGGCCTATTTTCTGGCCGGTGCGGCGAGCGTGATGTATCTGATCAAGAAAAACCTGAACTACGACACGTTCTGCGTGGCGGCAGTGGAGGTGGGACTGGCGTTCACATTGATCGGGCTGGCGACTGGCTCGATTTGGGCGCGCATTATCTGGGGGATATGGTGGACGTGGGATGCCCGGCTCACATGGGCTCTGATTACGTGCATTATTTATTCCGGATACCTGATGCTGCGGCACGCAGTGGACGATCCGACGGCGCGGGCGAAGAACTCCGCGGTGTTGTGCATCTTCTCTTACGCGAGCGTGATCATCACGTACAAATCCATCGACTGGTGGCGCACACAACATCCGGGGGCGGTGCTGAGCATCCGCACGGGTGGAGGGCGCATGGATCCAGCGATGGAGTCGATTCTGTTCCAGAATGCGGTAGCGCTGCTGATGCTGGCGGCCGTGATGGTGGCCGTACGCATGCGGCAGGAAGAAACGCAACGCGAAGTGGAATCATTGCGCCGCTACGCACACGCGGCGGCATAAAGGAGATAGGACCCATGGACTCACGCAACTTCACTTACATGTTCTACGGATTGGGCGCGGCCTGGCTGATCCTGGCGCTTTATGTACTCACACTGGTGAGCCGTGAAAGCCGTCTGCGCCGGGAGTTGGACAGCGTCAAGCGGATGCTGGAAGACCGGGAACGGGCAGCCAAAGCATAGGCAAGCAAAAAATAGACACAAAAAAGCCCGCCCCTTCTTCGGGGGCGGGCTTGTGTCTTTGCGTGTGCCGTTGCGGCTAGAAAGAGTAGCGCAGCACCAACTGAATATTGCGTTCGGAGTTCTTCTGGGTGACTTTGCCGAAGGTGGCGGAAGTCGGGTTCGAATCCGGACCGTTCCAGTTGGGGTGGTTCGGCAGGTTAAAGAACTCGGCGCGGAACTGAACGTTGTGGCGTTCGGCGAAAGCGAAGTTCTTGAACGCGGAGAGGTTCCAGTTCTGGAACGAGGTGCTGTAGAACATGTTGCGCGTCTGGTTGGCGAAGGTGCCGGCGGCGGGACGCGAAACGGTGGCGGTGAAGTAGCGTGCCGGGTCGGCGGCGCCGCCGGCGGCGAACTGGCGGGGATAGCCGATGTCGCCGGTGAGGACCCACGGCTGAGTGCCGGTGCCGGTGCCGGCGAAATCATCGCCGGTCTGGACGGTGAAGGGCGTACCGGTCTGCCATTGAGTGTTGCCGGAGACCTGCCAGCCGCCGAAGGCCGTTTTCTTGAAGCCTTGCGCATCGCGGAACAGCGGCAGTTCGTAGACGTAGTTGAACATCACGATGTGCCTCGTGTCGAATTCGGACGGACCCCAGAAGTTGCGGTCGTCGAATGCATTGTAGAGAATGTTGCGGCGCTGTGAGCCATTGTCCACGCTCTTCGACAGCGTATAGGCGAAGCCGAGGAGGAGACCTTTGGAGAAGCGGCGGTTGGCTTCCAACTGGAAGGAGTTGTATTCCGACCGGGCAGCGTTCTCGTTAGCGTCGATCTGGGCAAAGCCCTTATAGGGGCGAAGGGCGTTGGTGTTCACGCCGGGGTTGGCCTGGATGGTGCCGGGCTGGAGCTGGTTCAGGTTGCGAACGCGTTCCAGATGCGTACCGACGCGGCCGATGTAGCCGGTGGTGAGGATGGTGTTAAAGGGCAACTCGCGTTCGAAGGTCACGTTCCACTGATGCGAACGCGGGATCTTGTACACGGGGTCCTGCGTCATGTAGTAGAACGGGAAGCCGACGCCCTGGGTGCCGCCGGGGTTGTCCACGTTGCCCTGGGTCACGGAGACGAAGGGCTGGAACGGGGCTTGGCCGCCGAGGAACACGTTGTCGGCGACGCCAGGACGCTGATAGAACGTTCCGACGCCGGCGCGCAGCACGTTCTTATTGTTGAAGGCGTAAGCGAGGCCGATGCGGGGGGCGAAATTCTTCTTCTGCAACTGGCCGTAGGTCTTGCCGCCGCCGGAGAAGAGGCGGTTGAAGGACGGATCGCTGGCGATCGGCACGCGGCCGATGGCAGCCTCGGGCCAGCCGGTGCCGGGGATGATGACGCCGTTGTAACGGTCGCCACTCAGCACGTTGCCGGTGCGCGGATCCATAACCACAGCCTTCGAGGGATCGTAGCGGCTGGGGTCGAAAATGGCGATGTTGCCCCACAGGCTGTAGTAGTAGGGCTGCATGATGGTGTACCGCAGGCCGAGTTCCAGGCGCAGCTTGGAAGTGGCTTTCCAGGAGTCCTGAATGAAGCCTTCGAACATGTGGCCGCGGTAGGGAGTGTAGGCGCGGGGGCCGATTTCGGCGTAGCTGTCGAACAAGCCGAGGGCGGCGTTGGAGACAGCGAGGCCGGAGGTGGCGGCGCCGGCGCGGGTATCGGTGAAGATAAAGCGGCCGTTCTGGTTGTTGGTGCCGCCAGGGACTCCGCTGACGTTAATCTGGTCGAAATCGTTCTGGCCGGCGCGCTCAAATGTGCCGCCGAATTTGATGGTGTGGCTGCCCAGGATCTTGGTGAGGTTGTTGGAGATCACGTAGATGGGGCCGGTGGACTGGGCCGGATACGGACCGCCATCCACTTCGCTGAACTGGTTAATGGTAATCGTCGGAATCTTGTCGAAGATTTCCTTGCGGTCGGGGTAGATGTACGGATAGGCGATTCCGTAGGCGCTGCGCCGATGGACACCGCGCTGGGTTTCCACGCCGATGTAGACACGGTCGACCGAGGCCGAAATCGAGAACTCGTTGATCATGGTCGGGCTCACGGTCCAGATGTGGTTGATGGACGCGGTGTCGTTGGGGCGCGACCAATCCTGCACGGCGCGATCGAAGGTGCCGCGGAAGCCCTGCAGTTCGTTGTACTCGTAGTTCATCCAGCGGACGCGGAAGGTCTGGTTGTTGGTGGGCAGGAAGTCCACCGAGAGCGTGTCCTTACGCTGATTCTGCGGTTGGGGACGAGCGGCGAACCAGTTGTTGCGGCCCTGCTGGAACCCGGGAATGGGATCGGGGAAGGCTTTGAGCAGACCAGTGCCGCTGGCGCTCAACCGCGAAGCGGGGATGATGTTCCCGGCAAAAGGCTGGTTGTTGGTGGGGTCATTGATGTTGCGCACGGCGAAGAACGGATTGGCCGTGAGCAGTTCGCTGAAGTTACCCTGCTTCATCAGAGCGGTGGGCACGACCCCGGTGGAGGTTACTTCGCGGCGGTAGCGGATGTACTCCTGGGAGAACAGGAAGAAGAGTTTGTTCTTCTCGGTGTTCCACTTGCCGGGCATGTAGACCGGTCCACTGAAGACGAAGCCGAACTGGTTGAAGGTGTTCTGCGGCTTGGCCTGCCCCTGGACATTGCGCTGCCAGGAATTGGCGTCGAGAGAGCGGTTGCGGAGGTAGTCGTAGAGAGCGAGGTGGAAATCGCGGCCGCCGGATTTCGACACCATGCGGACCTGACCACCGGCCGAGCGGCCGTATTCGGCGTTGTAATTGGAGGTGAGGATTTGCACTTCCTGCACGGTTTCGACGTCGGCGGTGCCGACCGAGGTGCCGTTGGAGCGGGTGCGGATGCCGACCGCGCCGTCGAAGGTGATGAGGAAGTCCTGAGTGCGCGCGCCATTAATGGCAAGACCGGCCGAATCGAGACCGAAGGTGAAGCGATTCATGGAACCGGAGCGAACCCCAGGCTTCAACTGCGCGAGCAGGAGGGGGTTGCGGCCATTGAGCGCCATGTTGGCGATTTGCTGCGATTCGATGGTGCGGCCGACGGTGGCCGAATCGGCCTGAACGACGGCAACGGAAGCGGAGACTTCAATGGACTCGGTGACCGCGCCGACTTCGAGAAGGACTTCCATCGAAAGCGGGATTGCGGCGTCGAGTTTGTTGGACTTTCTGACGTACTTCTTGAATCCGGTCATTTCCACCGTAACGGTGTAATAGCCGGGAGGAAGGTTGGTGAGAATATAGTAGCCGTCGGCCGCCGTAGTGGCCTGACGCTCAATCCCGGTAGATTCGTTGACGGCTTGAATCTTGGCATTGGCGACACTTCCGCCCGATGCGTCGCGCACGTAGCCGACGATCTGGGAAGTGTCCGACTGACTGAAGAGGAGCGTTGTTGCGAGCAGGAACGAGAAGAGCAAGCTCGCAAAACGGGAAAGTGGTGTTTTCAACATAGAACCCCTTTGTGTTTCCAGTTTTGGACAGTTATCGAAGGAATCACCCGAAACGGTGGAATCCCCAAAGCATACCTTCGACCCATTATATCGAACCACCCCCTTACAAGTGGGTGACAGGTGGGTTACGGAAGGGTCTTGTTGAGCCTTGCTCGTTCGGCGATGGAGAGCAGGAAGGAGGTGAGGAATCCGAAGGGGATGGTGAGAGCGGCGACGGGCCAGCGGACGCGCAAGTCCTCTGGCCCAATGAGGAGACGCGCACCGGCGATCAGGAGTGGGATGCCCCACCAGGCGCCTGGCCGCAGAAGGAGCACCGCCATGCCTGCCACCAGCAGCAGCGCTCCGGCGGGGCTCCAGGGCAGATCGCTCAGCCTGGCAATGCCGAGCATGAGGAGAACCATGCCTGTAACTCCGGGAACGACGCCGCCGGGGCGGAGGAACTCAATGTAGCCGATTGTGGCGCCTGCGATGACGAGCAAGAGCGCAATCTCAGAGGGCAACAAGAGCTTCAATCGATGCGCTCGTAAGCCGGCACTGTAAGGAACTCGACAAAATCGGCACGAGTCATCATGTCGGCGAAGATGTCGGAGGCGGCTCGTTTCATGGGGGAGCCGGGCTTCTGGGCCAGTTCCTGGTTGATAACGGTACGCACCATTGCGGCGGTGACGGTACGGCCGTCGCGAAGTTTGACACCGTGGCGTAGCCATTGCCAGACCTGGGAGCGGGAGATCTCAGCAGTGGCGGCGTCTTCCATTAGATTGTAGATGGGGACGCAGCCGTTTCCGTTGAGCCAGGCCTCGAGGTATTGAATGCCGACATCGACGTTGAGGCGGAGTCCTTCTTCGGTGATGTCGCCGGTGTGGGGGTGAAGCAGATCGCCCGAAGTAACTTGGACATCGTCGCGCTTCACGTGGATCTGATTGGGGCCGGGCATGGCGGCGTCGAAGATCTCTTTGGCGACGGGGACGAGGCCGGGATGGGCAACCCAGGTGCCGTCATGGCCGGCCTGCACTTCGCGGCGTTTGTCCGCACGGACTTTCTCCAGGGCGGCGGCGTTCGCCGCAGGATCGTTCTTAATGGGGATTTGAGCAGCCATGCCACCCATGGCGTGGATTTCGCGTTTGTGGCAAGTGTGGATGAGCAGATCCACATAGGCCTTGAGAAAAGCCTTGTCCATGGTTACCTGGGCGCGATTGGGGAGTACTTTGTCGGCACGGTGGCCGAGTTTCTTGATGTAGCTGAAGATGTAGTCCCAGCGGCCGCAGTTGAGGCCTGCGGAATGGTCCCGCAACTCGTAGAGGATCTCGTCCATTTCGAAGGCGGCGAGGATGGTTTCGATGAGGACTGTGGCGCGCACAGTGCCGCGAGGAAGGCTGAGGTAGTCCTGGGAGAAGCAGAAGACGTCGTTCCAGAGGCGCGCTTCAAGGTGGTTTTCGAGTTTAGGGAGATAGAAGAACGGGCCCCATCCGCGGGAGAGGGAGGCCTTGGCGTTGTGAAAGAAGTAGAGCCCGAAATCGAAGAGAGAGGCGGAGACGGGTTCTCCGCCGACGAGCATGTGCTTTTCTACCAGGTGCCAGCCGCGGGGGCGGACGATGAGTACGGCAGTTTTTTCGTTGAGCCGGTATCCTTTTCCCTCAGGGCTGGTGTAGCTGATGTCGCCACGCACGGCGTCGTGGAGATTGATGTGGCCTTGCAGGTTGTTGTCCCAAGTGGGGGAGTTGGAGTCCTCGAAGTCGGCCATGAAGACGGATGCGCCGGAGTTGAGGGCGTTGATGATCATTTTGCGGTCGACGGGGCCGGTGATTTCGACACGGCGGTCGAGGAGAGGGGCGGGGATGGGGGCGACGGTCCAGCTTGCGTCGCGGATCTCACGGGTGGAAGTGAGGAAGTCGGGGAGCGCGCCGTTGCGGAGTTCCTGCCAGCGTTCCATGCGTTTTGCCAGCAGTTCTCTGCGGCGCGGTTCGAAACGGAGGGCAAGATCGACGACGAAACGGACAGCCTCGGGCGTCAGAATCTGGTTGTAGGCGCCGGCGATAGGCTTGGTAAAACGGACCGGTCCGGGAGCAGTGGCTGCGGTCATAGAGAACATTCATACCGCAGTAGCGTGGCCGGAGCAACAGGGCGCGGGCGAACGACTAATGGTGGGCGGTGCGAATGGTGGCGAGGAATTCGTCGATGGAGGTACCGAGAGAAGATGCGAGCAGGCGCAGTTCCTCGGCGGGTTGGAGGAGGGCAACGGCGCTTTCGCTGGTCTCCTGAGCAGCAATGCTGACACCCTCGATACTAAGCGAGACACTTTGGGTGGATTGCGCGGCATCCTGGACGCTTCTGCTGATTTCGGTAGTGGCTTCGCGCTGCGAATTGACGGCCAGAGCGATCATTTTGGCGATGTCGTCGACCGAATTAATGGTCTGGCTGATTCCGGAGATCGACTTAGCGGTTTCGCTGGCAGCGGATTGGATGGAGGCAACTTCAGTTTCGATCTCTTCGGTGGCCGAAGCGGTCTGCTGAGCGAGGTGTTTCACTTCACTGGCGACGACGGCAAAGCCGCGGCCGGCATCTCCGCTACGGGCAGCCTCGATGGTGGCGTTGAGAGCCAGGAGGTTGGTCTGGCGGGCGATCTGAGAGATGATGCGAACGACGCCACCGATTTTGTGGGACGCCTCGTCGAGTTGGCGGATGACGTTGTTGACTCCCGAAGCGGAGACAACGGCGTGATTGGCCACCTTGGCGGAATCGTTGGCTTGCTGTTCGATCTCGGTGAAGGCGACGGCCAACTGATCTGTGGAGGCGGCGACATTGGAGACGCTGCTGGAGGTGCGGGCACTCGAGCGGGCGACCTGCCCGGCGTCGCTGGTGGTCCGTTCCGCGGCTGTGGCGAGGGCGGTAGCAGTGCTGCCGATGACCTCGGCGGTTTGCGAAACCCGCTGGACGACATTGCGCACCTTGTCTTCGAGTTGATCGGCCATGGCGAGGCGTGCCTTCTCTGCGTCGCGGAGCGCGAAGGACTGGCTTTCCATCTCGTGGGTGGCGCGATTGATCATGCGCGCGCCGATGCGAAAGGCGCCTTTCATGCCGCGCTGGAGGAACCGGCGATGGAAACGGCCCTTGCTGGCACAGTCGAGCGAGACACGCGCCTCCCGAACGAAAGCGTCGGCCTGATCGAGCATACGGTTGATGGCGACGATCGTGGAGTGAATCTGAGGATGATCCGGGGCGCCGATAATGCGCGCGTCCAAATCTCCTTCGGCGATGCGCTCACAGACGGTTGCGATTTTCGCCGTCCACTCGCGGTAGAACTCCAGTTCCGAGGGTTGTGTCTCTACTGGCATACCGTTTCCTCCTCGATGAGGGAAAAGACAAACTGTTCGTAGTCGACGCCGGCTTTCGTCAGTTGCGCCAACAACAGATCGGTGGCCGCCCGGATGCCCGTTTCGGGGTCCTTTGCCTTTCGCTCTTCGGCCAGCAGCGCGGCGTAAATCGGCTTGATCGTCTCAATGGCTTTCCGATCGGGCACGCGGCGGTTGGAATGATAGCCGGTGATGCGTCCCATATGATCGAAAGTCGGGGTCACATGCGCCAGCACCCAGTAGTGGTCGCCGTTTCTGCATTGATTCACGACGTAGGCGAAGATCTCCTTGCCCGCGGCGATGGTCTCCCACAGCAAACGAAAGACGCATTGGGGCATTTCGGGGTGGCGAATCAGGTTGTGCGGCTGCCCGAGCAACTCTTCTTCGGTGAAGCCGGAAACCTGCTCGAAGACATCGTTGGCATAAGTGATGATTCCGCGCGAATCGGTCTTGCTCACGATGATATCGTCCTCACCGAAGAATCGCTCGACTCCGGTGGGCCGCACCTTCAATATGCGCATTGGTTCTCCTTGGTCCGTGTCCGCGGGACGGCGTGTGGCACGTTGTTCCTCTATCTACCCATCGGAGCGCAAAAGGGGCTACTTTAGCGGATCGCAAGAAGGGCCGCGTGTAAATTTCCGTAGTCGGAATGTAAGCGCGGAGAGTGGTTATTTACGTCCGAAATCGGCCGGAATTTCGCCCCATTCCTGGGTTTCCCACTTGAGCAGAGGATTGGCGGACGGGTTGTCACGCAGCCAGCGTTCGGCGCGGGCGATGAGAGCGAAGACCGGCTGGTTGGCGGAGGTGCGTTCCAATTTAGTGGCGCAACGTTTCTGACGTACCCAGGAGATGCCGTTGCGGGAGTCGGAGTAGACGGGGGTAGTGGAATCGCCGCGACGGGCAAGCAGGGCGAGCGCGTGAACGATGGCGAGGAACTCGCCGATGTTATTGGTTCCGTCGGGGAAGGGTCCCTGGTGAAACAACTCGACGCCGTCGCGGAGGGAGACGCCACGATACTCCAAAGGGCCAGGAACCCCGCTGCAGGCAGCATCGACGACGATGCTATCGAGGACAACGCCGATGCGTTCGAGTTCGGCGAGCGGGCGTTTTACGGACTTGGTATCTTTGCCGGCAAAAGAGGAGTAGGCGCCGAGGTAGGCGGCCTCGGCTTCCGGGCGGGAGGAGAAGCTCTTGAACTCCGCACCGGGAAAGCCGGACACCTGGCGGGAGGCGGCATCCCAACTGGCATAGACGCCCGGTTGATGGCCTTTCCACACGACGTAGAATTTCGGCTTATTCGGTTTCCCCATAGGTGGCGCTGAGCCTTCATTGTAGCGGGGTGCACGCGGACAGCCGTCGTGATAGTTTGTACGAGATATGCTCAAGCCAGTCAGTGCCCAGACGCCGGATGACTATATCGCGCAAATCGAGGAACCGCGGCGGAGTGCGATCGAGAAACTGCACAACCTCATTCTGAAGGCGGCGCCGTCACTAAAGCCTTCGATGCAAGCGGGAATGATCGGGTATGGGGCGTATCGCTACAAATACGCCAGCGGGCGGGAAGGCACTGCGCCCATCGTGGCTCTGGCCAGCCAGAAGAGCTACATCTCTGTTTATGTCAGCGCTTCCGATGAGGGCGTGTACTGTGCCGAACGGCGGAAGGCGGAACTGCCCAAGGCGAGCATCGGAAAGAGTTGCATCCGATTCAAGAAGTTGGAGGATGTCGATCTGAAGGTGCTGATGAGCATCGTCAAAGAAGGAGTGACGGTGATGAAGAAGAACGCTAAGCAGGGCAAGGGTGTAACGATCGTCTCCTGATCGGCACTATTACAGCGGAAACATGGAGGGAGAAGCGGAACGAGCAACGCCGGTGGCAGCCTTTCGGGGGCTGTTTCTGATGCTGTTTGCAGCCATGTTCGGATTTATGGGGCTGCAGATGGGATCGGTAGGGAGGGCTCCGGGGGCGGGGCCGAAGACCGCGGCCAAGAAGGAACCGGCGGTGGAGAAAAAGGGCGGGGCGATCGCGGAGGATTGCCCCGCACTGCTTCCACTGGCGGGTTACCTGGGGTTGGAGGACAAGGGCTGTCCGGGCGAGAAGGGGGTGTGGGAGGAGAAGACGTGGCAGGAAGCGATGCAGGGGAGGCGCGTGCGGGGGATGGGCGCCTTGATCGCGACGATTCCGGACCCGGACACGGTAACGCTGGCGCACTATTCCGGCCAATCGGTGGAGAGCTTACGCAGGGCGGCGGAGCGCTGCGGATATGGGCCTGACCGCCATTGGTTCCCCTGGTTTGGCGAACAGGAAGAGGAATCGCGGCGCAAATTCTCACCGCGAAATAACCACCCGGGCAGTCTTCTGTTCCGGCGGACGGAGGGCGAGGAGACGGAGTTGCTGGTGGTGCTGCTGGTAAGCGAAACACCGACGCGCGGAGTACACCGGCCGGCGTTCGACAACGCCCTGCAACTCGCGGGCGCGGTGCAAAGGAACGGGCATCCGCTACGAGTCGTCGGCCCCAGCTACAGCGGGTCGGCGGCATCGCTACGGCAAGCGTTGGAAGCTCGCAAGAAAGGATTTTCCACGGTCACGCTGATCACGGGCACGGCCACGAGCCCGGAGCTGCGCCGGATACTGAGTGGTCCCTGGCTGCAGTTTTCTTCGGTGATTGAAAACGACGCTGAGGCCGGTGCGCGACTGCGGGACTTCCTGGGCGGACGGAGAAACCTGCGCGATTCGACGGCGGTTGTTACGGAAGAGGGTACGGCTTATGCCGAGGGGTTGCGGACCGGGGGCGCAGGCGAGAGGGCGGTGGCCTATACGTTCCCAATGGAGATTTCGCAGGTTCGGATCGCCTATCAGAAGGACCCCGAACTGCAGGAGTCGGGCGGAAAGGCAGGAGAACGCCGTACCGGGCTTGCGCTGCGGTTTAGCGAAGAGCAGCCGGGGTATGAATCCATTCCCAATTGGGCGGGGGAGACGGGCGCTATCGCCAAAGAGTTCGTGCTGCGGAGGCTGGGCGATCAGATAGCGGAACAGAATCCTTCGATCATCAAGATCGGCGCCAGCGATGTGCGCGATGTGCTGTTTGTGGGGGGATTTTTGCGCAAGCGGTTCGACGATGCGCAACTGGTGCTTCTCGACGCGGATGTGCTGTATGGGAATACGGCTCGGAATCTGAACATGCGGGGAGCGCTGAGCATCGCCACATACCCGTTGTTGCTCGAAGCGCAGCGCTGGGAGGGGGGCGACCGGCTGATGCAATTTCCCAGCCAGTTCGCGCATGGAGTGTTCAACGCTTTGGCGGCGCATTTGAAGCCGGATGCAATGGTACAGTACTCGGCGGTAAGCGGCGCGAAGCATCCGCCCCTGTGGCTGACCGTGTACAGCCGGGGCAGCAACTGGCCGGTGGCATTGTTGGCGGGCAGCGGAGGGAAGGAAACGTCCTTGCGCGAAGCGCGGCAGGGCGCGGTGCTCACACCGAAACTGGGGCGGCAGCATGGGGGGTGGATCATTCTGGAGTCTGGGCTCTTAGTACTGACTGGAGCGTGGGCTTTTGTGCTGCTGTCGACGGGGGTTTGGCCTGGACTGTGGAAGCGGGCGCGGACGGATGCGGCACTGGCAGTCCCGCTCTTCGTGGTGACGGGGGCGTTGCTCGCGCTTCACGCGCTCGCCGGACCGGTGCAGTGGTTCTATCTCCTCTCGGGTAGCGCTTGGGGATCGCAGGCGCTTGTACTGGGGATGGGGAATCTGTCGGGGGTGGCAGCGCTGGCTTTCGTGCTCTACCGCCTGGCAGGCCGTCTGGGCAGAGGACAGGGGCAACTGACAGCGGCTCTGGTTGCGGCAAGCGTAATTGCGGCGGGCTGGATCGCAACGCTGATTCCGAAGATGAAAGAGAGTGAAGGCGGGTACGATACGGCATTGTTCTACGTTCACCGTGCGTATCACATTTCGAGCGGCGTATCGCCGGTGGTGCCGCTGGTGTTTTTCCTGGCGCTGATCACATTGGGCGGGCTATCGCAGTTGGCTTCGCGCTGGATCGCCTACTGGCTGAGCGTGCGGGTGCAGACAGGACCAGAGAAGTGGCAGCGAACGAAGGATGTAACGGCGGCGGGCTGCCGGCGGGCACTGGGATTCGCCGCCGGATGGACAGTGCTTTCGCTGTACCTGTTCCGGATGGGGTCAGTATCCACGTTGGAGCATCCGCGCTACACGCAGGTGTTTCTGGTCCTGTTCGCGGGTGCGGTAACTTTTCTCGGCTATTCGTTTCTGCGCCTAATCTGCCTGTTTTGGGAGTTGCGGACGCTGATGAGCTACGCCGGCGGGCGGCACTTGCCGGAACACATCAAGCCGGTGGCGGAGATGAAGGTTTGGGGAGTCTGGCGCTTCCATTTCCGCAACATCGCAGTCGATAGCCTGCCGTCGCCGGAGGAAAACAACGTCCTGCGCTATGCGCAGTGCGCCCAGACGATGATCCAGATGGCGCAGTGCCAGGTGTTCTTTCTGATTGGCGGCATCCTGTTGGGCCTGTTCGCCATGCAGAGTTACCCGTTTGAGCCGAGCCGCACGTTCATCAATTACATCAGCTTTTTCTTTCTGCTAATCGGGGCGGGGACGCTGTTTATTTTTAGCCGGATTGAATCGGCGCCGTTCTTGAGCGAGCTATACGGGACGGAGGACAAGAGCGCGCTGCGGTTTTACTGGAAGACGCTGTCGAGATTCGGGTTGCCGTTGCTGGCGGTACTGGCGGCCCAGTTTCCGGACCTGGGCGATCTCCTGGTAAAGGTCTTGACGCCGTTTTTGGAAAGCGGCATCGAGTAGCTGGGCTACGGAGAGTTTGCGATAAGCGGACCGATGACGAAGATCGTGTTGCCGGCGGGGTCCAGAAGATCGAACGTGCGGGCGCCCCAGTCCTCGTCATGGGGTGGGCGCAGCACGTTGACCTTGGCGCTCCACTCCCGATAAAGAGCATCGGCGTCGCTAACGCGGAGCGAGACGCAGGCTTCGCGGCCGTGGCCGGGCATGGGCGCATCGATGGTCAACTCAATGGTTCCGCGGCGCAGGCCGAGCAGCCCCAGATGCCCGTCTTCGGAGGCCTCAAAGAGGACCTCGAAACCGAGGCCATCCACGTAGAATGTTCTGGCCTGGGCGAGATCGTCAGCGGGGAGGATGGGGACGGCGCGTTCCATGGGATTCAGCAGGCCGAGACATGGGAGCGAAGGAACCGTGCACCGCGGGGAACGGCGGCCATTTCGTCTTCCCTGCCCTCGTAGACCAGACTTACAAAGCCGTTGTAGTGCACGCCGCGGAGGATATTGAAGACGCGGTTGTAGTCAATGAACTGCTCCTTGCCGGCGGAATCGAGTTGGTAGAGCTTGGCACGGACGAACTGGGTGAGCGGGGCGACCTGCTCAATGCTGCGGTAGTAGTCGGCGTAGGTATGGCCTTCGCGCTTGGGGCCGTTGGGGCCGTTGCGTCCGGTAAAGTGCCCAGTATCGAGGAGGAGGCTGAAGTTGGGATGATTCACGGCCTTGTGGTAGCGCAGCATGTCGTCGCCAGTGGAGGTAAGCCCGCTGTGGTTCTGGAGAGCGACGAGCATGCCGAGATCGGCTCCGACGGCAGCTACCTGGCGGAGAGCATCGGCGCTGTACTGAAATGCCTCTTCGGCGCGTTCGGGCGATGGCGCGGAACCGACAAAGACGCGGCAGATGGGGGCGCCGAGGAACATGCCTGCCTCGATTGCCTGGCGGGCTTTAGCGATTTCGGCGGGGATGGCTTCTTTGCTGCGTCCGAACTCGGTGGTGACGCAGATGGAGGAGATGCTGAGGCCATTGTCGAGAGCCTGCCGGCGCACGCGTTTGAGCATGTCGCGGTTGGCGTCGCCGAGATCGCGCATGTGGGGATCGATGCCGTCGAAGTTCAGAGCGCGGCATTGTCGAATGTAGGAGAAAATGTCCATTTTGCCGGCTTTGAACTGGTTCTGGAAGCTCAGGGAGAGACAACTGAGTCGCATCATATGAAGGACATTGTATGCGGAACCGGCGATGGATGCAGCCAGTGGCTGTTTTTAAGGAAGATTTGTGATCAAACCGCGGGCAGCGGCGGCGAGCGTAGTGAAGAAGATGAATGCCAGGGTGCCGTAATGGACCCAGTGGCGGGTAAAGACGAGCACATCGTGAGCCCAATGGCGGCCGGTTTCAGCTTCCAGCATTCGTTCCAGAGTGCCGCGGAGTCGGATACGTACGGTCATAGGCTGCTTCTTCCATGATCCGCAGAGTGGAGGTGCAGACACTATAGACCGAGGGCGGGCGGACAGGCATTCCGGTACCAGGACAAGCGGATTTCAGACCCAGGACTGTGGTGATATGACTGGGGAATTGGCGGAAGCTAGTGGGAGTCGAACCCACCTGCGACACGAAGTACCGCACACTGGTTTTGAAGACCAAGCCCAGCACCGGCCAAGACTAGCTTCCAGTAGGATTGTAGCAGTTGCGGGCCGGTGCGCTAACCTGGAAAGCGTCTCATGGGACAAACGAATCTGGAAGTAGAGATCAAGCTGGAGGTGAAAGATCCGGCTGAACTGCGCGCCCGCATCGGGAGCTTGGGCTGGCGGCAAGCCGGTGAGCGGACGCGCGAAGTGAACGTGCTGTTTGACCGGGCGAACGGAAGCCTGCGCGCGGCGGGGATCGTGCTGCGGCTGCGCGAATACGGAGAGCGGCGCGTGCTGACGTTCAAGGGTCCGGGGATGGCGGGTAAACACAAAGTTCGCGAGGAGATCGAAACGGCGGTGGGGGATCTCGGGGCGATGGAGGCGATACTGGATCGGCTCGGATACCAGCCGGGGTTCCGCTATGAGAAATTCCGGACGGAGTTTACCGATGGCGCCGGGCACCTGACGTTAGACGAGACTCCGATTGGGGACTATCTGGAACTGGAGGGGCCGCCCGATTGGATTGACGAGTGGGCGGTGCGGTTGGGGTATGCAGAGCGCGATTACATCACGCTGAGTTATGGGCGGCTGCACGCGGCCTATTGCGAACGGGTAGGGGCGCCGGTGGGAGACATGGTGTTCGGGGGAAGAGGGCTAAAGGGGTGGGCGGGACCGGATATCGGGGAAAACACCTAAACACCTTAGGCAAAACGTCCCTAGTCAGTGCTTTTTGGTTGTCTTGCCATTACCATTACCGTTACTCTCGAAATGGAAGTAAAGAGCAAACCATGTTTGTAAGCATAGTCATTATTGCCCTATCGATGCTGCTCTTTCTCTATTGGTTCCGTTACACCTGTCTATTGATTCTGAGCACGAAGACGGCGAAGGATTACACGACGAAGGTGGCCTCGGCGAATCAACTGGAATTTCCAGGGATTGTGTCGCGGTTGAAGACGGTGGCCGAAGGGGATGCGGTAGCGGACATGGGCGCATTGCAGCAATCTCTGGAGCGCGATTACCGGTTGTTAACCGGGTTGCTACAGCATGCGGCACAATTTCAAATGGGTGGACTGACCCTGGAACAGCGCATGCTTATGATCGACTATCAGGTGATGAAACTGGTTTTTGGCGCCTCGCACCGCATGGTGCAGCCGGAGCACGCCCGAAAGGCCTTGGCCGAGATGGCGGACATTGTCGCTCATTTCGCCAACGCGATGGGCGAGCGCTCTGCAGTGGCGGCGAAGGCATAAGTTTCGCAGCCGTAGCATCCGCAATCGCATAGAATAGGATTGTGTCAGCGTCTGTCGATCATCAAGTGGAGCAGGCAACTGCCCGTCTGGACAAGGTCCGCAAGGAAATCGGAAAGGTCATCGTAGGACAGCAGGATGCCGTCGACGGCGTGCTGATATGCATGCTTGCCGGCGGCCATGTCCTTTTGGAAGGCGTTCCGGGCCTTGGAAAGACGACTCTCCTGAGAACGCTATCCCGTGTTTTGCATCTGCGTTACTCCCGCATTCAATTCACCCCCGACCTGATGCCGGCCGACATTGTCGGCAGCATGATCATGGAAACTGACGATCGCGGATCGAAGACCCTTCGCTTCCAGCACGGGCCGATCTTCGCCAACCTCGTCTTGGCGGACGAAATCAACCGGGCGACGCCGAAGACGCAATCGGCGTTGCTGGAGGCGATGCAGGAGCGGACGGTTACCAGCGGGACAACGACGCATCATCTGGAAGCGCCGTTCCTTGTCATGGCGACGCAAAACCCGATTGAGATGGAAGGAACCTATCCTCTTCCGGAAGCGCAACTGGACCGGTTCCTGATGAAGATCCTGGTGGGCTACCCGACGCGGGAGGAACTCTCCCGGATCGTCGAGTACACGCTGCACCGGGAAGAGATCGAGATCGACCAGATTGTCGATCGCGAAGAGATTCT
>JAEUQG010000402.1 GCA_016789755.1 Bryobacterales bacterium | reverse complement strand
TCGAACCGAACAGCATCGAACCGGAGAACGGCCCGGAAGCCATAGAAGTTAAAGAATGTTGGGGATATGCGCGCCTCGAACACGGCGATGCCGTCAACTGAAACAGGACTGGAATTTCGGAAGGAAAAATGTTGGCTCCCCAGCATGACGGTTTCCGACCGGTTTCTCCATGGCGCTGGTGGTTGAAATGGGCCGGCGGCACCGGCCTGAACAGTTTCCAACTGGAAAATCGATTATCTGTTTAGACGATCAGGGCACCTGAGTTGTGCCCCATCTGAAGGGATCACTTGAACTGCACTCTCGGCAAACGGAACAGCATCCTGGACACCGTCATGGAAGAGGGCGATTCGGCAAGCTCCGAAGCCTTGCGGCGCAATCGACTTCCGAGTAAAATGCGGACTAGTGAGACTCGTCGATCTACTCAAGCGCCATGAGGGTAAAACCCTGGAGTTCAAGCGGGACTTGTCGTCCCCGGAGGGCATTCTCAAGACCCTGGTTGCGTTCGCGAACACAGCCGGCGGCACCGTCGTCATCGGCGTGGACGATGGGTCCAAGAGTGTCCGCGGCATGCCAGACGTGCTTGCAGCGGAAGAGAGGTTGGCGAGCCTGGTCTCAGACTCGATCCGACCTCGCCTGGTTCCGGACATCGAGGTGGTACCGTGGCGGAACCTGAACGTGCTGGCCGTTCAGGTCTACCCCAGCAACACGCGTCCCCACTACATGGAGCGCCTGGGACCGGAAGCGGGCGTCTTCATCCGAGTCGGTTCGACCAATCGGAGGGCCGAAGCGTTACAAATCGACGAGTTGAAGCGCTGGAACCGGATGGACTCGTTTGACGAGCAGGCCATACCAGACCTGAAGTCGGAAGCCCTCGACTTCCGAGTTGCTTCCGAGCTCCTTGCGCCTTACCGGCAGGTTACCGCACAGGCATGGAGCACGCTGAGGGTCACCACGGAGCACCAAGGCCGTCAAGTGCCGACGATCGGCGGCTTGCTCCTTTTCGGTAAGGACAGGCTCGCCCGGTTTCCGGATGCCTGGATTCAGGCGGGACGCTTTGCGGGCACCACTCGAACGAGGCTGGCTGATTCAGCGGAGATCCGGTCTTTCTTGCCGCAAGCCGCGGAGGAGGCCATTGCTTTTGCGCGCAAGCACTTGACCCACGAGTCGGTCATCGAGGGCGTTCGTCGGCAGGAGCGGTGGTCGGTCCCTCTGGTCGCAATCCGCGAGGCGATCATGAATGCAGTAGTCCATGCGGACTACGCGCAGCAGGGATCGCCCATCCGGCTTGCGCTGTTTGACGACCGCATCGAAATCGAGAATCCCGGCCTACTGCCGTTCGGTCTGACCATCGAAGACATCCGGCAGGGCGTCTCCAAATTGCGGAACCGCGTGATCGGGCGTGTTTTCCACGAACTCCACCTGATTGAGCAATGGGGTAGCGGGATCCAACGCATGACTTCTGCTTGCCAGGAGGCGGGCCTGGATGCTCCGAAGCTGGAAGAAATCGGAACGCACTTTCGCCTGACCATTTCCAATGCGCGGGTTGGCCGGCCGCTCATGGACGAGACGGACCAGCGCATCCTGGCGTTGTTTGGGGATGGAGGTGCGCGGTCGACTGCGGCCGTGGCGCAACATGTTGGACTTTCACAGCGAGCCACACTGACACGGCTGAAGTCCATGACAGCGCGCGGGCTACTTGCCGAGATCGGCACGGGTCCGCACGACCCAAAGCGACAGTATGTGCTGGCCTGAGTGCGCCAGAGTGGAATCGCAAATGAAGCACACTGATCGGGACAGTGAATTGGACGATCTCATCGATGAGATCACGACGGACGCCAGTGGAGAGGCCGAACAGCTTTGGGCCTTCCGGCAGGCCTTCGAGGACGAGGTCGAGGTGCCATGCGAAGCCAGTGTTATCGGTGAGCCGGTTCAGGTGCTGAAGTTCGATTTCGACGGCAATGAGCGGCGTGGTCTGACCGCCCTTTGCCTGCGGGCGGATGGCACGAAGCACGTGGTGACAGCATCCGAGATGGTGATCCCTCCGGGAAAGCAAGGCGGTCGTTACCTGGCCGCCTATCGAAAGTGGATGGGGATTGCGCCGATGCCTCCGAGTGTTCGCCCTGCCACCAGGCGCAACACTTCCGTTCCGGTTCCCGCCCTTGAGGGGCCCGTCGAGTTGGTAGTTCTGTCCGTCAAACAGAAGGCAGCGCGTTGCCGCCTGCTGGGTGCCGGCCAGGCGTTCACCTTTCGTGCCGGCAGGCTGTGGAACCTGGTGCCCGGGGAGATTGCTGCCGTCAAGCCGGCGAAGCAGTGGACCTATGGCGGCAATCCCTATTTGTCAGGAGTGATCGAATCCACCCGGCTTGATGCGAAGGCCCTCGGTTTGGCTCCGCTGGGGTTGGAAGAGGTGGGCATCTGGAGTCCGGCGGAGCATTACTGGGGAGAGGAGGGGGATCCCATTGAGGAGTGGGCGAGGCCGATCATCGCGCGGGGCCCGCGGCCGGAGTTCGAGATGGAGCAGGTTCTACCCGGCTTCGAGGTTGAGGATCCGTTTTCCGATCCGATCGGGCAGTCCAATGACCTCAAGGACGCTGGCGATTTTAGCGGTGCGTACAAGATCCTCATGGCGCTGTGTCAAGCCGACCTGCGTTGCCTGGATGCCCACTCCCACCTCGGCAACTTCGTCTTCGACCGCCGGCCGGAGGATGCGATACGGCACTACGAGGTGGGATTCAGGATCGGCGAGTTGTCCCTTGGCGAAAGCTTCGATGGCTTGCTGTCATGGGTTCGGATCGATAACCGGCCGTTCCTGCGATGCATGCACGGATTTGGACTCTGCCTCTGGCGCCTTGGCCGATTCGAGGAAGCGGCCGAGGTCTTCGATCGGATGCTCTGGCTCAATCCGTCTGACAATCAGGGCGTGCGGTTCATCGTAGAAGATGTGCGGGCGAAGGCGCCTTGGCGGGATGAGTGAGACCGGCGTTCGAAATGGTGGCTCCTCGGCATTACGTTTCCAACCGGTTTCTCCAAGGCGCCTGTGCCGCAATTGGCTCTCGGCACCAACCTGCACTGCTCCCAACTGGAGAGTTGCCTCAGCTCCAGGACGGTCCGGAGGCGTGTGTTGCGCCCCGTCTGCAGTAGGTATCGCTGGACGGTGCTTTCCGCAAACCGAGCCGCACGCCGCTGGGCTCCGCTTCAGGGGGCCGGAGAGAAGAGGTTCTAACGCATGTGTTGGGGTGGCGAATTTTCGACCGGAACTTTGTGGATTTTTCAGCCGGAGTTGACAGAACGCATCCGAGCAGAGCGTAAGCCGCCCCCTGTGGGGCTGCCCATGCAGCCAGAAGATCAGGAACACCGCGAACTGAGCGGAGCAAGGACCCCGGGAAGCATAGATCCCGACCTGCGGGCCCGTTGGTCCGCCCCCGCCCAAGTGTTCGTTAAGCGTATTGCCGGACATTACCCTCCGACATTATTGTAGGGAAGAAAGAGGAGCCGTATCCCGGACGGACTCACGAAAGGTCGGTGGTTGAAGACATCGTAGCATTCGACGCGAAGGTCCATTCTTAGCCGTTCGTTCAGCCGGAACTGCCGGCGCAGCACCCCGTCCGCTAGCAAAGATCACTTTGGACTGGAATCGCCGATTGGACAGGACCGATTTTATCCAAGCCCACCTTTGAGCTCGCTGCGCGCGACTTCCGCGCGGAGAGGGAGGCTGCCAGGAGGCGGCTGGCGAGTAGACTTGTGCGAACGTTGAAATCAAGAATCTGCGGCTGGTGGCGGCTGCGGCCGTGAGGGCGGCAGACTGCGGCCGAGTATTTGAGGCTCCCTGCTTTGTGGCCGTTCTCCTCGGAAGCCGTATTCGTCGATTTGGAGCTACCAGGCGTAATCCGGCAACAGTCCAGGCAATCGTCAGACTCTGGCTGAGCAGTTTGAGTCTGGCTGCTCAAGGAGCGAATGGCAGGCGTCGTTGACAGTCCACTGCTCGTGTGGTAAAAGTGGTCCGACCACTAGTCCTAGTTTCACAGAGGATCACTCCTGTGGCTTCTGGCCAAACTCAAACGAAATAGAAGGTGATTTCATGGCTGCATTGTTACCGTCTGAACGCTTCCTCCTGCGTGGCCGTGTGCTTTTATCCCTCCTGATACTACTATGGATGGCTGTGCCAGCAGTTCCCGCGGTGAGCGTGACACGGCAGGAGATGGAGGCTGCACAGTCCTGGTGGGCAAGGTATCTTGCGCCAGAATCGCCAATGATCCCCTTCTCATTCCTCTACGGTGGACGGTCTAGTGACTCTGTGCTCCGGTCGTGGCGGAAGACATCTCAGTCCAGGAGCCTCAGCGGCGGACAGACAGAGCACACGATCACATGGATAGACCCCATGACGGGCTTGGAGGTTCGGCTGACCGCCCTCCGCTACAGAGAGTTCCCGGCACTCGAATGGACTGTCTACTTGAAGAACAGCGGGCGCAGTGCCACCCCGATTCTCGAAGACATTCAGGGTATCGATTCCGTCTTACAGCGGAAGCCGGGTCCGGAAGAGTTCGTTTTGAATGGAAACAAAGGGGACTACAACGTCGCCGAGAGTTATGAACCATTCCGGCGGGAACTCAAAGTGGCGCGGCGCGACTACAACGAGAAGAACGAAGTGAAATTCTCGCCAGGGGCAACCGGGAAGTCCTCGCACGGGGCCACTGGTTGGCCCTATTTCAACCTGCAAACACCCGGCAGTGGCGGAGTCATCCTTGCTGTCGGTTGGCCAGGCCAATGGGCAACCTCATTCATTCGGGACGACGCAACGGGCCTGCGTGTGCGGGCCGGCCAGGAACTTACCCATCTGCGCCTGGAACCGGGCGAGGAGATCCGTACTCCTCTCATTGCCATGCTGTTCTGGTCGGGTACGGACACTGTCCGGTCTCAGAATCTCTGGCGGCGCTGGTACATGGCCCATAACCTGCCGCGAGTGAATGGCATTGCGCAGCCGCCGCTGGCGCAGGTGAGCACGAGCGGACACCGCGACGATATCGCCAGGATTGAGAAACTGCTGGACGCGGGCATCAAACTGGACAACTGCTGGCGCGACGCGCAGACCGGGGGAGCGAAGCCGCAAACCTGGTGGCCGAGCGAAAGCGGTCCCTACAACAAGTCCGTCCATCCGAAAGCCGAACCGTGGTGGAACAGCGGAACCTGGGACATCGACACGGCAAAGTACCCGCAGGGATTCAAGCCGTTCAGCGATTGGGCGCATTCCCGAGGGTTGGCGTTCATGTTGTGGTTTGAGCCGGAGAGAGTGGGGAACCCGCGTTCGTGGCTGGCGCAGAATCATCCGGAGTGGCTTTTGCCGCCGAACGACCATGCGTATGGCAAGCACCCAAGCTACGACCCCATCCTCCATTTGGGCAATCCCGCGGCGCTGAAATGGCTAACGGACCACGTCGATTCCCTGATCAGGAGCGAGGGCATCGACTGGTACCGCGAGGACATCAACGGAGCCGGACCACTGCCGGCCTGGCGCAAGACGGATCCTCCCGATCGTCAAGGGATGACCGAAAACCTCTACGTCCAAGGGCACCTCTGGTTCTGGGACCAATTGAGGACCCGCAATCCACAACTGCGGATCGACTCCTGCGCCTCAGGAGGACGGCGGAACGATCTGGAAACGATGCGCCGGGCGGTACCACTGTTGCGAAGTGATTTTGTCGAGGCCGATAGCATCGGTGTTGTGGAAGGCAATCAGGGCCACACGTACGGACTTTCCTCCTGGCTTCCTTATCAGGGGACCTACTGTAACCTCGGCGATCCGTACTCCTACCGCAGCTTCTACCTTCCCTCGTATGGCATCAGGGGCGGCGACGTTGCGGTGCAGAAGAAAGCCCACGCGGAAAGGCGGCGGATCGCACCGTATATGCTGGGCGACTACTACCCGCTCACATCTTATAGTCTGCAACGCGACCATTGGATCGCCTGGCAATTCGATCAACCTGAACTTGGCGAAGGCGTGGTACAAGCCTTTCGGCGTCCGGAGAGTCCTCACGAACATGCACGATACAAACTGCGTGGATTGCAGCCAGACAGCTTGTATGAGGTGGAAGATTTTGACGGTGGAACGTCGACCGTGCAGGGGAAAGTACTGATGGAGGCTGGGCTGGCAATGCGCGCTAGAACGGTACCGGCGGCGCTGATTTTCACCTATCGTCGCCTGCAATCGCGGCAGTAACTGCCGCCACGTCTTGACCGCGAGTCTCGCACATGATAAAAGGTAGTACCAATACTCCAGTATGAACCGACCTCAGTCCAAACCACATCGCCGCCAGTTCCTGCGAGCCTTTGGCGCCGCTTCCGCCTGCCTAGGATTCCAGGCTTCCTTGCCAAGCCCGGCGCAGAACCGCCGTCCGAACATTCTGCTCTGCATCTCCGACGATCAATCTTGGAAGCACACGGGCGCCTACGGCAGCAAGATGGTGAAGACACCGGCCTTTGACCGCATTGCGCGGGAAGGCGTGCTTTTTCAAAGGAACTTCACTTCCAACCCAACCTGTTCCCCTTCGCGATCCTCGCTGCTGACCGGGCAGGCGTTTTACCGGCTGGAGGAAGGCGCTCAGAATTGGGGAACGCTTCCGCTGAAGAA
>JAEUQG010000343.1 GCA_016789755.1 Bryobacterales bacterium | reverse complement strand
ACCAAAGCGGCCATTCGTTTCTCACTTCGCAAACGCATCCCGATGGGAGGCGGACTCGGCGGAGGGTCGTCGAATGCCGCGGCGGTGCTGCTTGCGCTTCCTTCCCTGCTGGGCAAACCGCTGGCCATGAAGGCCCTGCTGGAAATAGCGGCCCAACTCGGCAGCGATGTCCCGTTCTTCCTTCTGGGCGGGGCAGCGCTGGTGCTCGGCCGGGGCGAAGAAGTCTACCCGCTCCCCGAACCCAAGGTCTCCTCCGGGCTGCTGGTGGCCCCCGGAATCCACGTTTCCACCCCCGATGCCTACCGGGCCTTGGCGCGGGCTCCGTTGACCGAAGCCGATCCATCGCGTATCATAAATAGTTTCCAGTTACTTAGCTGGGAATTCGGGGAGGGACTTCCAGTCGCATCCTGGCGCGGGGTTTGCCGCAACGATTTCGAAGCCGTCGTTTTCCGGCAACATCCGCAAATCCGCGAGTGCAAGAAGAAGCTTGAGGCCACGGGCGCGCCCGTTGTGTCGATGACCGGCAGCGGTTCGGCTGTCTTCGCTTTCTTCCCAAGCCGCGGCGACCGGGCGAAAGCTGCAAAGTTGTTTCCCGCAACCGCGACACATCTTTTTCGAACGGTGAATCGTGCGCAGTATCGGGCCATGTGGCGAAAAGCACTCGGCCTGGACGCGCGGGCAAGATCATGGCCGCCCCAAAGCTGGTACGCAGAATGACACTCGACCGCCTGAGAATCTTCACGGGTAACGCCAACCCACAGTTGGCCGAAGAGATCTGTCAGCATCTCGGCTGCCCGCTTGGCGCGGCTAGCGTGAAGCAGTTCATGGATGGGGAGAACTACATCCAAATCCTCGAAAATGTGCGCGGCATGGACGTCTTCGTGGTGCAACCCACCTGCACTCCGGTCGATCGGAACATCATGGAGCTGCTGCTCATGATCGACGCCCTCAAGCGCGCCTCAGCAGACCGCATCACGGCAGTGCTACCCTATTATGGATACGCTCGTCAGGATCGCAAAGACAAACCCCGCGTCCCCATCTCCGCCAAGCTGGTTGCCAGCATCATGGAAACGGCCGGGGCAGATCGTGTCTTGGCGCTTGACCTGCACGCCGCGCCGATTCAGGGCTTCTTCAGCGTTCCGGTGGACCATTTGTTCGCCACACCAGTGATGATCGAATACTGGTTGAACGCCGATCTGCCCGATCTGGTGGTGGTGAGCCCCGACGCCGGCGGCGTGGAACGCGCCCGGGCGTTCGCCAAACGTTTGAATGCCCCGCTGGCCATCATCGACAAGCGGCGGGAGGAAGCCAACGTAGCCGAGGTGATGCACATCATCGGCGACGTACAAGGACGGCACTGCTTGATGATCGACGACATCATCGACACCGCGGGCACGCTGGTCAAGGGCGCCGATGCGCTATTGGCTCATGGCGCTGCTTCCGTTTCCGCCTGCGCCACTCACGCCGTCCTCTCCGGTCCCGCCGTGGACCGCATCGCCAGTTCGAATCTGCGGGAAGTGGTTTTCGCCAATTCCATTCCGCTGCGGCCCGACGCCGAGCGTTGCCCCCGCATCAAGGTGCTGAGCGTGGCGCCGCTGCTGGCGCGCGCCATCGAGTCCATCCATGAGGAGACTAGCGTCAGCACTTTGTTTGTGTAACAGGTTTTTGTAAGCCGCCCGGCCGCCCTTGCAGAGGGCGCCGAGGCGACATGCTAAGGAGTGAACAATGCGTAAAGATATCACGGTCGCGGCTACCCCCCGTTCCACGCGGGGAAAGAATGAGGCACGCCGCCTGAGGGTGGAAAGCCTCAGTCCCGCCGTTGTCTACGGAGCCGGCAAAGATCCGGTTGCCGTCGCCGTCAGCCCGAAGGAACTGAACAGGATCCTGCACAGCTCGTCCGGCCACAACACCATCTTCAACCTCGACATCCAGGGCGTGGAAAATACGCCTGTGATGATCGTCGATTGGCAGCGCGACCCCATCAAGTCGAACCTGCTGCACGCCGATCTGCTGCGCATCGATCTTTCCAAGCGCATTCGGGTCAAGGTTCCGGTGCACCTGCACGGCGATCCGGTGGGCGTGAAGACTTTCGGCGGCCACCTGGAAGTGGTGAACCGCGAAATCGCCATTGAGTGCCTGCCCGACGATATTCCGGAAGCCTTCAATGAGGACATCGCAGCTCTCAATATCGGCCAGGGCATTCGCGCCGGCGATGTGAAACTCTCCGGTTCCATGGTTCTCACCGAAGATCCGCAACTGGTGATCGCCCATGTGGTCGGGGCCAAGGCGGAAGCCGCGGAGACGGCGGAAGCCGGGGCCACTGCTGAGCCCGAGGTCATCAAGAAGGGTAAGAAAGAAGCCGAGGGCGAGGCCGAAGCCAAGCCGAAGAAGAAGTAGGTTCGTTTTAGATGGAGAGTGCGGCCGAATCCTGGTTGATTCTCGGTCTCGGCAACCCCGGACCCGAATACGAGGCCACGCCGCACAATCTGGGCTTTCTCGCCGTGGACCGGCTGGCGGAGCGAAATTCGATCCGGATTTCCCGCCCCGATTCGCAGGCGTTTGCCGGTATCGGCACGATTTCCGGAAAGCCCGTGGTTTTGGCCAAGCCGCAAACGTTCATGAATTTGAGCGGCGGCGCGGCCCGGTTGCTGGCGGCAAAGTATTCGACCCCAGTCAGCCGGTTGTTGGTTTTGTACGACGACTTGGACTTGCCTTTCCCGTCGGTGCGAATCCGCCCGAAAGGCTCTCCGGCAGGCCATAACGGCATGAAGTCGCTGGTGTCCAGTCTTGGCTCGCAGGATTTTCCGCGCGTGCGGATCGGGGCTCACCCCGGCCATCCGCTGGGCAGCGGAAAAGACTTTCTGCTGTCGCCCATGAAAAAGGCGTGGCGGGAAGAACTGGATTCGCTCCTGGATTATGTCTCCCAGGCTGTCGAATTCCTAATTGCCGAAGGCGTCGAGAAGGCCATGACGAGGTACAATCGTCGCGCCCAAGGCTCAAACGAAGAGGAAGAATGAGAATTTACGAAGAGTTGTACATCCTCCGGCCGGATGCCACCGAGGAAGATGTCGACGCCAGCGTGGAGATGGTTCGGACCATCGTAACCACGGCCGGCGGGAGCATCGACAAGGTTGACAAATGGGGCGTGCGCAAGCTCGCCTACCGGCTTAAAAAGCTCAACGAAGGCTTCTATGTTCTGATCCAGTTTTCGGCCAAGCCGGAAGTGGTGAAGGAACTCGAGCGCCGCTTGCGCGTTTCGGACGCGGTGGTGAAGTTTATCACCGTGCGCATCGACGAAAAGCTCAAGTGGCTCGAAAAGCGGAAGAAAATCCGTGAAAAGCGCGCGGCCCGCAAACCTCCACCAGTTCTTGGACCTCCCGCCATCCAGCCCGCCGCTCCGGCGCCGCCGCCGCCTGCCGCACCTGCTCCAGGCTTGCCCGCCGAACCCCCAGTCCCAGCGCCCGACGCGCCCCCGCCGACGGAGTAACAAGGAGGATATCGAACCATGGCTGAACAAAAAGGTGGAAGACCCGTTAGCGCTTCCCAAAGACCCACCGGCGGCGACAAGGCATTCGCCGCGGGCGGCAAGAAACAATACTTCCGCCGCAAGAAGGTCTGCCGCTTCTGCGTGGAAAAAGTCGACGATATTAATTACAAAGATGTGCGTATGCTCACCGCCTTCATCAGCGAGCGCGGCAAGATCACGCCGCGGCGCATCTCGGGCGTGTGCGCACCTCACCAGCGTCACTTGAGCGAAGCCATCAAACAGGCGCGCAACATCGCTCTGCTGCCCTTTGCCGGGACCAACGGCTGATTAGGAGAAGGAAACGATCATGGAAGTCATTCTTCGCGAAGACATCGATAAACTCGGCGCGCGCGGCCAGGTGGTGAAGGTATCCCCCGGCTACGCCCGCAACTTTCTCCTCCCCCGCAAGCTCGCTGTCGCCGCCACCGAAGCCAACAAGAAGATCATCGAGCAGGAACGCCAGGCCCACCTCCGCAAGGAAGCCAAGGTCGCGGGCGAGGCCTCCGAGTTGGCCAAGATGATGGCGGGCGTCGCTGTCCACATCCGCCAGAAAGCCGGCGAGCACGATCAGCTCTTCGGTTCGGTCACCGCGCAGGATATCGCCGACGCGCTGGCCAAACAGGGTTACAGCATCGAGCGCAAGAAGATCCAGCTCGATGAACCCATCAAGCAAATCGGTGAGCACAAGGTCACGCTTCGCCTGCACCGCGAAGTCTCGGCCGAGATCACCGTTCACGTCGACAAGGAAGAGTAGCCGCTGCAATGGCACACTTCGATCTTTCCGGGCAGGTGGCCGTCGTCACGGGCGCGGCGACCGGCATCGGTGAAGCCATCGCCCGCCGTCTCGCTCTGTCCGGGGCCACCGTGGCCATCGCGGACATCGACGCGGCCGGCGCAAAGGCCGTCGCCGATTCCATGGGTGCTCCCCATTTCCCATTGCCGCTCGATATCACCAGCGCCGCTTCCGTCCAGTCCGCGGTGGATTCCGTCGTGGCGCGAACCGGCCGCATCGATGTTTGGGTGAACAACGCGGGTATCGGCGGTAAGGCCGCTCCCATCTGGGAGCAGACCGATGACGATTGGTCGCGCATCGTCGCCATCAATCTCACCGGCGTCTTCCACTGCTGCCGGGCGGTCATCCCGCACATGCGCCAGCGCAAGTATGGACGCATCGTCAACATCGCCTCCATTGCCGGCAAAGAGGGGAATCCCAACATGACCGGCTACTCCGCCACCAAGGCCGGCGTCATCGGACTGACCAAGTCCGTGGCAAAGGAAGTAGCGAAAGAGGGCATCACGGCCAACGCCGTCGCCCCTGCAGTCATCCGCACCAAAATCCTCGACCAGCTCACCGAAGAGCAGGTTGCCTATATGACCGCGCGCATCCCCATGGGACGCACCGGCACTACCGAAGAGATCGCCGCCGTCGTGCATTTCCTCTCCAGTCCCGACAGTTCTTTCGTCACTGGCCAGTGCTACGATGCCAGTGGTGGAAGGGCCACCTATTAACGTGATTATCACCGCCGACAAGTACAAAGACACTTCTGTTTACGACCTTCTCGCCGCGGCCGCCAAAGGCCACATCGGCGTCGACCAGCGCCTGTTGCGCGCCATTGTCGACCGCGGAGAGGCGGCGGTGGACGACATCGTCCGCTTCGGCATGGAGAACCGCTTCGAGGACCGCATCATCCTCGACGAGGATCTCATTGCCATGATCCAGTATCTGGCCTCGCCCAAGGCGCTTCCGTTCCTGATCGAATACCTCCGCCACGAGCCGGAGGATCCGCCGGAGGATCTGGTCCACGCCTTCCTCCGCATCGGTGAACCGGCCATCGGCCCTTTGCTGGAACTTTACAAGGAACTGGGTCCCGATGTGGGGGGCGATATTGCTTTCGTTCTCGCCTCCTTCCGGCAGCACGACCCGCGCATTCTCAAGATGCTTTCCACACGCGCCGCCGACGACCCCGGCGACGCCGCCTTCCTGATGGGCATCCACGGCGACCCCGCGGCGCGCGCCCTTCTGGACAAGCTCTCCAATCAGGCTCTCATCGACGAAAAGCTCGCCGAAAAACTAGGTTCCGAAGCCGAAGAGGCCATCTCTTCGCTCGAACTTACCTCGGATTCCCCCGACATCCCCGAGCCCGTGTCGCTCTGGGACCTGTACCCGGAGTACATCGAGCCTGTCTTCGATGTGATGGACGTCGAGGAAAAAATCGAGTTCCTGCGCAGCGATTCGGCGGAAATGCGCGCCGATGCGGCCACGAGTTTCATCGACCGCGAGATCCCGGAGGAAGTGGGCGAAATTCTTATCGAATTAGCGGAAAAGGACCCCAACGTCGGCGTCCGCGCCGTCGCCTCCACCGCTCTCGGCTTCTTCGCCGAAGAAGACCGTGTCTTCCGGCTACTGACGGCCAAACTCGCCGACGCCTCCAAGCCCGCCCCCGAGCGTTGCGGCGCCCTGTTGGGTATCGCCACCGTCGCCAAGCAGCACCCCGAACTGCGGCACTACTTCGACGAGTTCTACGCCAACCCCGGCACCTGCGCCCGCGCCATCGAAGCGATGTGGCGCAGCATGGATACTTCGTTCTACGAAGTGTACAAGCGGCACATCAACGACGCCGATATCGACATCCGCCGCCAAGCCATCAAAGGGGTCGGTTTCGCCGAAGTCTCGAGCGAAGCCCCCAAACTGGTCGAACTCTTCCGCGACGAAGAGTTCCGCCTCGACGCTCTGTTCAGCTACGCGCTGTGCGTGCCGCTGAAGCGTCTGAACCGCGGCGACATGCCGCAGTTGCTGAAGAAGATCGAGGATATCGCCGGAGGCCTCAGCGAAGTGGAAGGCGAAGCGGTCACCACGGCTCTCGACACGCGCCTGATCCTCCACGGCCAGGAACCAGTCTTCCTCAACTATGAGGACGACGAGGAAGAAGAAGAAGAGCGCTAGAAGACTGGCAAACGCGCGCCGAGCCTCGAAGGCACCCCGTTCAGGGCCACAAATTCCCCGTTCAATGAATCTCCGACCAAAAAGGTCGCAAGATACTTGACCGTTTTGGTCCGATTAGCCTAGACTGGATCTAGGACCAAACCAGTCGTGTTGAAGCTGACCAAAAAAGCGGACTACGGATTGATCGCCCTGAAGCATCTCTCCAACCAAGGTCCCATCGCTTCTTCCAGCGCCAAAGAGATCGCGGAAACCTATCATATCCCCTTGCCTTTGCTCGCCAAAGTCCTACAGAAGCTCGTCAAAAGCGGCTTTCTCCGATCCGAGCACGGCACCAACGGTGGTTATCGATTGGCGCGCGAAGCCGCCTCTATCAACGCCCTGGAAGTGATCCGAGCCATTGACGGCCCGATCATCCTGACCTCATGCTTCACGGATCATGAGGCCTGTGGCCAGTCTCATGCCTGCAACGTGCGCGAGCCCCTTCGGAAAATCCACGAAGGAATCCTCGGCCTGCTTGCCAACATTACTATTGCAGACATGAACGACGAAAATCCCGATTCCCGGTTGTACACGCTCGAATCCGCCCCGGGCGCGAATTTGCAGGAGTTGCCTATATGAAATTCCCCATTTACATGGATTACCATGCCACCACGCCGCTGGACGCGCGCGTGTTGGATGCCATGATGCCTTTCCTCACCAACAAGTTCGGCAATGCGGCCAGCCGCAACCATGCCTTCGGTTGGGAAGCCGAAGAGGCCGTGGAAAAAGCCCGCAAGCAGATCGCGACGCTCATCGGCGCCAATGCCAAAGAGATCGTCATCACGAGCGGGGCCACGGAGTCGAATAATCTGGCAATCAAGGGCGTCGCGGAAATGTACGCCGAGCGCGGCAATCACATCATCACCGCCGCCACCGAGCACAAGGCCACTCTCGATACCTGCAAGCGCCTGGAAAAGCACGGCTACCGCATCACCTATCTCCCCGTGCTGGCCTCCGGCCTGATCGACATGGACATGCTGCGCGAGTCCATCACGGACAAGACGATCCTCATCTCTCTGATGTACGCCAACAACGAGATCGGCGTCATTCAGCCTGTGCGCGAGATCGGCAAGCTGGCCAAGGAAAAGGGGGTGTTGTTCCACACCGATGCCGTCCAGGCCGTCGGGAAAGTGCCTGTCAACGTCATTGACGACAACATCGATCTGCTATCGATCTCCGGCCACAAGCTTTACGGCCCCAAGGGCGTCGGCGCACTCTATGTCCGCCGCAAGAGCCCGCGCGTGCAACTGACGGCCCAGATCGACGGCGGAGGCCACGAGCGGGGAATGCGTTCCGGCACGCTCAACGTTCCTGGCATCGTCGGTCTCGGCGAGGCCTGCGAACTCTGCCGCAAGGAGATGGCTAGCGAATCCGTGCGCCTGGCCGGTCTGCGCGACAAGCTGAAAGCGAAACTCGAAGGCGCGCTCGATGAGGTTTACATCAACGGCTCGATGGAATCGCGGCTGCCGCACAATCTCAACATCAGCTTCGCTTTTGTCGAAGGCGAGTCGTTGCTGATGGGTATCAACGACGTGGCGGTATCGAGCGGTTCGGCCTGCACCTCGGCCACGCTGGAGCCCAGCTACGTGCTGAAGGCTCTCGGCGCCGGCGACGACATCGCCCACTCCTCGATCCGCTTCGGACTGGGGCGGTTCACCACCGATGAGGAGGTGGATTACGTGGCGCAAAAGGTAATCAGCGTCGTGCAGCACCTGCGCGAATTGTCCCCCCTCTACGAGATGTTCAAAGAAGGCGTGGACCTCTCCAAGGTGCAGTGGACGGCTCACTAATTTCACGAAATTCAAAAGGAAGGAACTGATCTCATGGCTTATTCGGACAAAGTGCTGGATCATTACAGCAACCCGCGCAATGTGGGCTCCATGGATAAGAACGACCCCAATGTCGGGACCGGCATGGTGGGCGCGCCGGAGTGCGGCGACGTGATGAAACTCCAGGTGAAGGTCAACCCGGACACCGGCATCATTGAGGATGCCAAGTTCAAGACCTTCGGCTGCGGCAGCGCCATCGCTTCATCGTCTCTTGCCACCGAAATGCTGAAGGGCAAGACCGTGGACGAAGCGCTGGCCATCAAGAACACTGAGATCGTGAACGAACTCGCATTGCCCCCGGTGAAGATCCACTGCTCGGTGCTCGCCGAAGACGCCATCAAAGCGGCCATTACGAACTACAAGGAAAAGACAGCCAAGGAACAGGCGGCTGTTACCCTATGAATATGATCCAGGTGACGCCGAAAGCCGTAGAAAAAATCCGCTCCGCGTTCGAGCGCGAGGGTGTACAGGACGGAGGCTTGCGCCTGGGCGTGCTCGGCGGTGGATGCTCCGGGTTGAGCTACCAGTTCCGCTTCGATCCCAGACCGCGGCCCACCGACAACGTGTACGACTACGATGGCGTGAAGATCTACGTGGATCCGAAGAGCCTCGTTTTTCTGGATGGCATGACACTCGATTGGAAGGACAGCCTCATGCAATCGGGCTTCGTCTTTGAAAACCCGCACGCCAAGCGTAGCTGCGGCTGCGGCACATCGTTTTCCGCCTAATGGATTACTTTTCATTTTTCGGTTTGGAGCGCAAGCTGACGCTGGATGCATCGCGATTGCAGCAGCGCTTCTACCAGTTGAGCAAAGAGTATCACCCCGATCGTTTCGCGCAAAAACCGGCTGAGGAGCGGCTCAAAGCGGAGGAAGCTTCGGCAATTCTGAACGACGGCTACCGCGTGCTGCGCGACCCCGTGCAGCGCGCGGAGTACGTTTTACGGCAGGAAGGGTTCGACATCGGCGAGCAACGTTCGAAAGACGTGCCGCCCGAACTGCTCGAAGAGGTCTTTGAATTGAACATGGCGCTTGAGGAACTGCGTCACGGCGACGAGGATGCCCGAGCCTCGCTCAAAGAGGCGCACGGCAAGTTCGTCGCCATGCGCGCGGCTGCCGACGAGGAACTCTGCGCGCTCGGCCGCCGCTACGATGAGACGCCGGGCCGCGACGCACTGCAGCAGATCCGCGCCCTCCTCAACCGCCGCCGCTACATCCGCAATCTGGTCGCGGAAGTGGAAAAGGAATTGGCATGAGCCAGGTATTTGACATCGATTTCGAATCGCATCGCAAGCCGCGTATCGCCGGCATAGATCTGGGCACCACTAACAGCCTGGTAGCCTTCATGGATCTCACCGGGCCAAAGGTGGTCCCTGCGCCCGATGGCGGCAACCTCGTCCCGAGTGTCGTCAGCTACACAGCCGAGGGCGAGTTTATCGTCGGCTCAGCGGCCCAGCGCCTGCTCATCGACGCCCCGGAGCGCACTGTCTATTCCGTCAAACGGCTGATGGGCCGCGGTATCGCCGATGTGCAGGAAGAGCTGTCTCTGTTCCCTTTCCGCATCGCCCCCGGCTCGGAATCGGTCATCCGCCTCGAACTTGGCGAAAGAACCCTCACCCCTCCGGAAGTCTCCGCCCATGTTCTGGGCGAGTTGAAGCGCATGGCGGAAGCCTACATCGGCGAGCCGGTGACGCAAGCCGTCATCACCGTGCCCGCCTACTTCAACGATGCCCAGCGCCAAGCCACCAAGGATGCCGGGCGCATCGCGGGGCTGGAAGTGCTGCGGCTGGTCAATGAGCCCACCGCCGCCGCGCTCGCCTATGGCCTGGACAAACGCGAAGACGCCGTAGTCGCTGTTTATGACTTCGGCGGCGGCACTTTCGATATCTCCATCCTGCGCCTGCACGGAGGCATCTTCGAGGTGCTGGCCACCAACGGCGACACGCACCTGGGCGGCGACGACATCGACAACCGCCTGCTCAAGATCGCTCTGGAAGATGTGGCCAGCGAATGGGGCGAGGATCTTTCGCACAATGGCGAAGCCGTCCAGACGCTGCGCCGCGCCGTCATTCAGGCCAAGGAGCAGCTCTCCTTCGTGCCCTTTACCCGCATCGAGTTCAGCTACCGCGGCAAAACCTACCGCCGCGAGATTACTCGCGAACTGTTCCGCAATCTCATTCACGACATCGTCGAACGGACGCTTGAGCCTTGCCGCAAATGCATCGCCGATTCCGGCCTCACCGTGGAACAAATCGACGAAGTGGTGATGGTAGGCGGCTCCACCCGCATCCCGATGGTGCGCTGCGCGGTCGAATCGTTGTTCAAGGCCAAGCCGCACACAGAACTCAATCCCGATGAAGTCGTCGCCCTCGGCGCCGCCGTCCAGGCCGGCATTCTGTCGGGCAGCGTCGACGACAAACTGCTGCTCGATGTCACGCCTCTTTCGCTCGGCATCGAAACCATGGGGGGCGTGGTGAGCAAGCTCATTCACCGCAACTCCACCATCCCGGCCAGCGCCAAGGAAGTCTTCACCACCGGCGTCGACGGGCAGACCAACGTGCTCATTCATGTTCTGCAAGGAGAGAGGGAACTCGTCAAGGATTGCCGCAGCCTGGCCCGGTTCGATCTCACCGGCATCGATCCCATGCCGGCCGGCGCGGCCCGCGTCGAAGTCAAATTCCTCATCGATGCCAACGGCATTCTCAGCGTCTCGGCCCGCGATCTGCGCACCGGCAAGGAGCATACGGTTGAGGTCAAACCGTCCTACGGATTGAGTGAAGACCAGGTCGAAGCGATGATTTCGGAATCCATCGCCAAGGCCGAGCAGGATTTTCAGGAGCGCCAGGTACGCGAGGCCCGGCTGGAAGCCGACACGATTCTCACCGCGACGGAAAAGGCCCGCGCCAACGACGCCTGGTTCGATCTCAGCGACGAAGAACGTCAGAAGATCAGCCACTCGGTCAATCAGCTATTGCTCGTCTATCACTCCGGCGACCACAACCTGATCCGCTCGAAGATCGACGAACTCAACGAAGTCACCATGAAACTCGCCGAGAACATGATGAACACGGCCGTCCGTTCCGCGCTGAAAGGAACCCACGTCTGATGGGCAAGCTTACCTGGACCCAAGCCGAAGACATCGGCATCGAGCTTTACGAGAAGTTCCCGCAACAGGATCCGCTACAGGTGCGCTTCACCGATCTTCACAAATGGGTGACGGAACTGGAGGCGTTCGGCGACGATCCGGCCAAATCGAACGAAGCCAAGCTGGAGGCGATTCAAATGGCCTGGTACGAAGAGTGGAAGGATAATCAGTAGCTACCACGCCACGATGGCGCGGCTCGCGGCCTGCAATGAAAGCCGCTTCTTCGATTTGAACAGCACCGGGTTAGTGCGCAGCACTTTGAACCCGAGATCGTCGGCGCCCTCCACCGCAATGCGGTAGCGCGCGGCGGCTTCCGTTTTCAGCCCCGCGGCATCGAATTCATAAGCCGTTACGCTTCCACGAAAACCGTTCGTGCGGATGCGGAACTGCTCGTCCTCCTCGGAGACATGGAGAGTGATTTTCGATTTCACCAGCACGCTGAACACAAACAATCCGCTGCCCGACAGCCGCAGGCGCCACGGCCCGAAGCTCGGCTTGTCGATCTGCACGATCCGCCCCGCCTTCAGATCGATGTTCCGGGCCGCTTTCGCGCCCGGCACTTCCGGCCCCGATGGGTCGAACACCGACACCGACTGCCGGCATTGTACCGACGCCATCACCAGCATCGATTCGACGCTCGAATCTACTGGAAACTCGAACGTCCGCTCGCCGCTCAACTGGCCTACGGCGCGATAGAGCGTGACCGGGTGCGAACTCGGCGCCATCATTACCACGGAGGCATGTTCCACTTCGCCTTTTTGAAAGAGAAACAATTGCCCGCCGGTGCTCTCGCTCAATTCGAGGTACGCGGGATCGACGGCGCGCCCCGCCACGCAAGGCCATCCCGGGCGCTGCTGGTTCTGCCCATCCTGACCGCGCAGGGACAGAACCAGCAAAAAGGTGGCAATCCATCGCATGATGGAAATATCGGCCCGCTTCGACAGGGGTTTAGGTAGGGCAGGTGTTGCCCCCACCCGTACTAAAGGAAAGGCAGTAGATTTCTTAAGGATGCTTCGCCGCTGGTTTCTTGCATTCCCTCTCGCCGGCCGCGCCCGCGGGGCAGGGAAGTTCTCGGACGAGCTTTGGGTTTCCATCGCCGCCCTCTATGCAAAGACGTTGCGCCATCCCTTCCTGCGCGGTTTGCAGGACGGTTCGCTGGCGCGCGCCCGCTTCCAGCACTACCTGGTGCAGGACGCGCTGTATCTCGGCGCCTTCTCGAAGGCTCTGCAGGATCTTGCCGCCCGGGCTCCTCGTTCCGAATGGCGCGACCAGTTCACTCGCGACGCCACCGAAGCGATCGCCGTCGAAAAGCAGATGCATTCGGAAATCCTCGCCAGCTACGGAGTCCAGCCGGATTCGGCGGCCCGCATGTCCAACGTCAACCGCGCCTACACGGTGCATCTGCTCAACGCCTGCGCCCGCGAGCCCTTCTCCGCCGCCGTTGCCGCCATGCTGCCTTGCTACTGGATCTACTGGGAGGTGGGCAAGCAATTGAAGCAGCGCGGCTCCAGCGACAAGGACTATCAGCGCTGGATCGATCAGTATGCCGGGGAGGAGTACGGCATCACGGTGCGGCGCGTGATCGCCATCCTCGACGAAGCGGTTGGACAAGCCACGCCGCGCGAACGATCGCGCTGCCGCAAGCTGTTTCGCCAATCGGCGGAGTTCGAGTATGATTTCTGGGACAGCGCCTGGCGCAGTTCGTAACGTGACTCCCAGCCCATGACTCTGCAAGGTAAAACGCTTCTCATCACCGGCGCCAGCCGCGGCATCGGATTGGCCATCGCCCTGCGCGCGGCCCGCGACGGCGCCAACATCGCCATCCTCGCCAAGACCGCGGAGCCTCATCCCAAATTACCCGGCACCATTTTCACCGCCGCCGAAGCGATCGAATCCGCCGGCGGCCGCGCGCTGCCGCTGCTGTGCGACATCCGCTTCGAGGACCAGGTGGAACAGGCCGTCGCCCGCGCCGCCGGGCATTTCGGGGCCATCGACATCTGCGTCAACAATGCCAGCGCCATCTCCCTCACCGCCACCGAAGCGACGGAGATGAAGCGCTACGACCTGATGCATTCCATCAACAGCCGGGGCACGTTTTTGGTGACGAAGACCTGTATTCCGCACCTGCGCCGCGCGGGGAATCCGCACGTGCTCAACATCGCGCCGCCGCTCGAAATGAAGCCCAAGTGGTTCGCCCCTCACGTCGCCTACACGATGGCCAAATACGGCATGAGCCTCTGCGTACTCGGCATGGCCGAGGAGTTTGCCGGCGACGGCATCGCCGTCAACGCTCTGTGGCCGCGCACGCTCATCTGGACCGCCGCGGTGGCGAACCTGGTGGGAGGAGAGCGGGTCAAAGCGGGCTCACGCAAGCCGGAAATCATGGCCGACGCCGCGCACCTCATTCTCACCAGTCCCGCGCGCCGGTTCACGGGCAACTTCTGCATCGACGAACCACTGCTCGCCTCGCACGGCGTCACCGATTTTTCGGGCTACGCCATCGATCCGGCTACGGAACCTATCGCCGATTTCTTCCTTCCTGACGGCGTCTAATGCGCCTCCAAACGAAGACCGCCAGACAGAACGGGAGCCCCCACGCAGATACCCCGGCGATGTAGGCGAGCCAATCGGGGAGCGAGATCATCCCATGCGGGCCCGCCACCACCAGCATTAGAAACAGGCTCACTGCCAGTGACACCAGCAAGACTACCAGCGTGATGGCCGCCGCCACGAGATGAGCCAAATACATGCCTGCATCGTCGCACGCATCGCTGCGCTTCGCGCGCATGCAACCCGTAACATCCAGGCTAGATCTTCCAGATTTTCGCCGCTGATTCGGCCATTTGCCGCTGCCGCGAGGTGATTCGACCAGGGTTCCATTCGCTGCCTCCGATGCCTGCCGTTAACCGGTACCGGCTTGCGGCGAACGTCTGCACCTTCCGGCTGAAGTCCTTCGCGCCGGCTTGCCTGTTTCGTTGGGCTTCCAATTGGGTCAAATTGCCGAGCCGGTGCACGTAGCGGTCTGTCTCGGCGTCCTCAAACCCCGGCCACACCGGGGATGGGTTCAGTGGATAAATGTGTTCCACCGTCACCCCTTCCTGCTCGAAGTCCACTTCAGGCCCGCCTGCATGCTTCTCCAGTTCGCAAAGAACGTAGGTGGTCAGCGCTCGTTTTGCGGGCAGAGCAAAGGCCGCAAACTCGAAATCGTTGCGAAACTCATCGTCCGGTATGTAGATGTCTCGCAGGAGCCGGATCACCTGCGCGGGACGCGTTGCCACACCCTTCCACACCGCATTGGCGGCCTTGTTGTAAACCTGTTCCAATTCGTGAGTGCTGCGCTGGCCGACAATGTTGAACCGGAAGGAAATCACCACGCAGGCTTGGAGAATCCGATACAGATCCTTCCTTGGCAGCCTCTCGGCGCAAGCTAGAATCAGAGGCTTGTACTGAGACACCTTGAACAGATTCAGAATTCTAACCTGCTGCCTCGCTCCCGGATAGTCACGCCACACCTCGTCGTTCTCGTCATGCAGCGCCGAATACAGCACCGCACTGTCTCCCACCCCTGTCAGAAACTCGAACACCTCTTGCGGAGATCGAATCTGTTGGCGAACCGTCCGGAACATCCGCTCCTGCCGGACATAAGGCTGCCGGGAATTTAGGTAATGTCTCAGGAACACGGGAAGATCCGTTGAACTGATGGCCGTGCTGAGCCGTGCCCACAATCGGCGTGCATCTTCCAATCCTGCCGCGCTCGCAGCGGCCTTCGATAGTAGATAGTTCTTCACCAGGTCGGAGGCCGTCAACTCCAACCCGCGGGCGTTCAACGTCTCGAACAGGGTGTAGGCGCTCAGGTCATCCTCCACCGTGATTTGGATGAACAGCAGCCGTTGCGCGACAACATTGTTGAGGAAATTAGCCAAAGATTGTGCATCGCCAAGTTTCGAGACACGCTCTAGAAAAAACTCAAACGCCTGCCACAGCAGTCTCTCGGACTTGCGCAGCTTACGCGTGCTTGCCGGACGGTGATAGTTCACCAGATGCGCCTGAAAAAATGGATCGTCGCCCTCATTCAAGGTCAGTTTGCTGCGTGATCGCAGCGATACCGGATCCTTATATCCGATGAACTGCCGGTGCAGCAGTTGGTGCCGTTCACCCGCCTCATTGTCCGCAGGCTGCAAATCGGAAAGGCACTTCAGAACGGCCAGGGCAAGGATCGTGATCGTGGCTAGCCGTTGCTGTCCGTCGATGACGACGAACTCCTGCGGACCGCCCTGTAGCACAATGGCCCCCATGTAGTGCTGGTGAGTCCCGCTCGCCAACTCCTGCAGGCCGCCCCACAATTCCTCCCATTGTTCTCCCTCCAGGAATAGTCGCGCTGAAACTGTGGGACTCGATAGAGTTTCCCATTCGCGAAGAGGTCATTGAGGTGGACTGTGCTGGTGTCGAGAAGCCGACCGTTCGCCATCGGACTCAGTGTAACGCTTTTCCGGCTATCGCCCCGGCCCCATCATTCGCAGCACCTCCTCGGCTTCCTGCCGCAGCGTCGCGTCCGCGCTCCGCGCCGCTTTCTCCAGATACCCCCGCGCCGCTTGCAAATTCCCGCTCGCCGCAAGCGCCGAACCCATCCCCAGCAACGCCCGGTCGAACCCTGGTTTGGCGCGCAACGCACGTTCATAATGCCCGATCGCCACCGCCCACGCCCCGCGCGATGCCGCGAGACTTCCCAACGCTTCCCGCGCTTCGGCATGCTCCGGCTGCAGCCGCACCGTTGCCTCCATCTCCTTCTCCGCTGCGGCGAATCGCTGCGCCCCCATCAAAGCAGCCGCATGGTTGAAGCGCGCGCTGGCCAGGTCCGGCGCCAGACGGACCGCCGCCTGGTGATGATACAGCGCTTCTTCCAGCTTGCCCGCCACCGCGTAAGCATTCCCCAGATTCGAGCGCGCCTCGGCGAAGTCCGGCCGTTGCCGCAGCGCTTCCCGCAGCGCCGCGACCGCACCTGCCGCGTCGTTCATCTCCATCAGCACCAGCCCCAACGAGTTGTGCGCCTCGGCGAAATCAGGATCCAACGAAACAGCCTTGCGCAACGATGCCGCCGCGTCCTCCAACCGCCCCAAGTCCCGGTAGGTCTGCCCCAGCACATGCGCCACCGAAACATTTCCCGGCGCCGATGTTCTGGCCTCTTCCAGTACCGGCAGCGCCTCGGAGGGCCGCCCCAGCGCATGCAGCAATTCGCCCAGATTCTGCATCGCCGGCACGAACTTCGCGTCCAGTTTGAGCGCCGACCTGTAAGTCTGCACTGCCTTCTCGCGCTGCCCATCCACCGCATAAGCCTGGGCCAGGCCGAACACCACCCGCGGGCGCCGGCTGGCGAGCCTCTCCAAGTGCCCGATGCCGGCCTTCAGATTGCTCCGTTGCACCACCTGCGCCAGCGCCAGATAGGTTTCCTCATCGCCGGCCGCCGCGCGCCGCGGATACAAGATCACCTCGCCGCGATAGCCTTCGCCCGGACGCTCATGCCGCTCCTTGCGCTCGGCGAGCGGATTCGCGGTCTCCGGGCGGCGCTGGATTTTATGATCCGTCACCGATGCATGCACCACATCCTCCGTGCGGCGCTTCGGCATGTGGCAGGAGGCGCAATCCCGGTTCAAAGCGTGTTCCGTGCGTCCGGCATGGCAGGACGTACAGGCTTTCTGTACGTGCGAGGCATCCTCTCGCGCCGGCCGGTGCGGATCGTGACACGTCGTGCACTGCAGCTTCCCGCTCTTGACGAAACACGCCGATTGCCGCAGCCGGTAGACGGAACTGACAATCTCGAACTTGTCCTCGCGCCCCGCACCATGATCGAAGTGCAGTGCGAACTCCGCCAGGGGCTTGCCCACGTCGTAGGAAAACGCACCGCGTCCAAAGCGCACCAGCGAATTCGGCAACGGAAAGCTCGTCGTTTCCAGATGACATTGCATGCACACCTCGAAGCTCCGCTCGAACGGCAGCTTCGCCGGATTGACAATCGCCGCGCGCACGGCTTCCTTCTTTGCTCCCGCCGCCGATGCCGCCTGCACATGCGCGCGCCCCGGGCCGTGGCAGCGCTGGCAATCGATGCCCTCAGGCAACTTCTCATCGAACAGCGGTTCCGTGGCCGGCGCCGCGTCCCGATTCGCGGGATAGGCGTTGTGACAGAACATGCAATCGGTCGATATCTTGCGCCGGAAGCCCTGATGATCCGGCCGGTCATATCCCGGACTCATGGCGAAATAGCCGCCCTTTTCCGCATACCAGGCCACCGGCAGTTCCGCCAGCCGCCCCTGCGGCGTGCGGTGCAAGTAGCTGCGGGCGGCGTTCCCGGATCCCATCACATAATGAATTTCCGCCTCCAGCACGTTCTCTTCCGCCGCTTGATACCCTTTCTGCCAGCGGCGCAGAACGTACCGCCCGTCGCGCGCCTGCATTGCATAGTAGCGATCGCTGGGCGCATGGTAGAACGTGTTGTCCTTCGTCCAATTCTCCCTCTGCATACGTTCCGGGGTGGCCTTATAAAAAGCCTGCGCCATCCCGCTTCGAGCGTAGGTCTTTGCTATCTCCGCATGACAGGCGAGGCAGCTCTTGGCATCGGCGTAGGCGGCGACGGGTGCAGGCGGCGGGGCTTTGGCGCAGCCGACGGCCAGGAGCAAGGAAAGGAGCAGTGGCCAGCGCATCAGAGAACAGGGTAGCACCGGGCGTTGAAATCTGAAATCTGAAATATTTTACTTGCTTCCCCCCTCTCCCCTATGACAACATAGTGAACTACAGAACCCTCTCTCGCCATGAAGCGCCGACAATTCCTCTCTGCTACAGGGGCAGGCTATTCGCTTGTAGTCTTGGCCGACAAGCTGCCCGCCGCTCCTTTTCAGGCATCACCATCCGAAATTCGCAAGGCCTTCGAGCGTGTGGCGCCGGCCCGTCCGCGCGAACGCGTCCTGCCGAACGAACCCAACATGACTCTGGTCGACCTGGACACCGATGTTCTCGTCGCCGGCGGAGGATTGTCGGGAGTATGCGCCGCCATCTCCGCAGCCCGCCATGGCGCGAAGGTAGTGCTGGTGCAGGATCGGTCCCGGCTGGGCGGCAATTCCTCGAGCGAAGTGAAGATGCACGTCGTTGGGGCCAACAATCACAAGAGCCGGCCCGGCTGGCGCGAAGGTGGCTTGCTCGAAGAACTCCGTCTCGACGACGCCCTGAACAATGAGCAGCGCTGTTGGGAAATGTGGGATCTACTGCTTTACGACAAAGTGGTGAGCGAGCCCAACATCACCCTGTTGCTGGAATCGACGCTGTACGCCGCCGCCACCAAAGACGGGCAGGTGCGCGAGGCTCTCGTCCGCTGCGACAAGAGCGAACACATCTACCGCATCAAGGCCAAGGTCTTTTGCGACTGCACCGGGGACAGCCGCCTCGGTCTGGAATGCGGGGCCGACATGACGGAGGGGCGCGAGGCACGCTCTCTCTACAACGAATCGCTGGCGCCGGAGAAGGCCGACAAGGAAACCCTCGGCTCCAGCATCCTCTTCACCTCGCGTCTCTATCCCAAAAAGGTGCCCTTCACGCCACCCGCCTGGGCCCGCAAGGTGACCAAGGAACACTTGAAGTTCCGCGGCACAAGCGCCTGGGAATACGGCTATTGGTGGATTGAATGGGGCGGCGACCGCGACACCATCCGCGACAACGAGCGCATTCGCTTTGAGCTGCTGTCGATCGTCATGGGCGTGTGGGATTACATTAAGAATTCCGGCAACCACCCGGAAAGCGATCATTACGGGCTCGATTGGGTGGGCATGATGCCCGGCAAGCGCGGCAGCCGCCGGTTGTTGGGAGACTATGTTCTCAAGCAACAGGATCTGGAAACCTCCGTTCCCTTTGAGGACGCCATGTGTATCGGTGGCTGGCCCATGGACGATCATCCGCCGGGAGGCTTCGACCGTTCCGACCTGCCGCCGGCCACGCAGATCAAGACCAAGGAAGTATTCACCATTCCGTTGCGCAGTCTGTACAGCCGCAACGTGCGAAATCTCTTCATGGCGGGACGCAACATCAGCGCCACGCACGTCGCGTTCACCTCCACGCGAGTGATGGCCACCTGCGCCGTGGAAGGCCAAGCGGTGGGTACGGCCGCCGCGATGTGCGTGAAGAACAAGCTGCTCCCGCGGGACCTTTATACCGACAAGAGCAAACTGCGCCACTTGCAGCAGACGCTGCTGCGCGACGACCAGACCATCACGACCATCCGCAATGAGGACCCGCGCGATCTGGCGCGTCAGGCCACCGTGAAGGCCTCTTCGGAGCGCGATGGGGCTCCGCCCGCCAACGTGCTGACCGGCTTCGTGCGCGACATTCCCAAAGGCGCCGTGCACCAGTGGAGCGCCAAACTCGGTTCGGAGGGAGCATGGCTCGATCTGGAGTGGCCGAAGGCGCAGCGTATCGGCCAGGTGCAGCTCACCTTCGATTCCGGTTTTCAGCGCGAGCTCACGCTCACCAGCTCCAATGGCATCAACCGCGGCATCACGCGTGGGGCGCAGCCGGAAACGGCGCGCGATTTTCAACTGCTCTATCGCGACGCAAAAGGCGTCTGGAACAAACTGGAAGACGTGAAGGGCAACCACCGGCGGTTGCGGCGCTTCCAATTCGCGGCGGTGGACGCCACTGGGATACGTGTCCACATTACCGCCACCAACGGGGATGAACTGGCCCGGATCTTCGAGATCCGGTGCTATGCTTGACGCAATCAGGGATTTCGATACACATGCTTCTGGGAAAAACTCGCACTCTCTTTCTGGCCGCGCTGTGCGCGCTGCCGATCTATTCGCAACAGGGAACCGGCACTATTTCCGGCACCGTTACCGACGCGCAGAATGCCGTTGTCACGGGGGCGGACATCGCGGTCCGCAATGTCGGCACGAACTTCACGTTCAAGACGAAGGCCAATGAAGCCGGCTTCTACACCGCTCCGGGCCTTGCCGTCGGCGATTATGAAATCTCCGCGGAGATGCGCGGGTTCAAGCGCTCCGTGCGCACGGGCATTACGCTGCAGGTGAATCAGAACGCGCAGGTTGACCTGCGGCTGGAAGTCGGACAGGTGGCGGAAACGGTGGAGGTATCAGGGCAGGCCCCGCTGGTCAACACGACCAACGCCACTGTGGGAGAAGTGATCGAGAACCGCCGCGTGGCGGATCTGCCGCTCAACGGGCGTGGCGCGCTGGCGCTGACGCTTCTCACCACCGGCGTTATCTCGAACGCCGGACCCACCAACTCCGGCTTCGGCGACCGCGGCATTCAGATCAGCTCGATCAGCATCAACGGCAGCCCCAATTCGATGAACGCCCAGATGCTGGATGGGTCGAACAACATTCTCAGCTACGTCGGTGAAGTCGGCGTGCCTCCCGCCGTCGATGCCGTGGAAGAGTTCAAGGTGCAATCGGGCAGCATGTCCGCCGAGTTCGGCTTCACGGCGGGCGGGACGGTCAACCTGGTCACCAAGTCAGGCACCAACCAGATTCACGGCTCTCTGTACGAGTTTCTCCGCAACGACAAATTCGATGCCCGTAACTCCTTCGCCACCGCCAAGCTTCCCTTCCGCTACAACCAGTACGGGGGAACCGTCGGCGGGCCGATTCGCAAAGACCGGACGTTCGGTTTCTTCAATTTTGAAGACTACAAATCGCGCCGCAGCAATCCGCGCATCGCTTCCGTTCCTACGGCAGCCTGGCGCGCCGGCGATTTCAGCGATTTGCGCGCTGCCAATGGAACGGCCATCCCGATTTACGATCCGGCGACGACGCGGGCCAATCCGAGCGGCGCCGGCCAAGTCCGCGACCTTTTCCCTGGAAACATTGTGCCGCGGGCACGTTTTGACTCCATCACTCCGAAAATTGTCGATTTCTGGCCGCTCCCGAACCGCACTCCACAGAACGCCTTCACCCAGGCCCTCAATTTTCAGGACGCCGGCAAGAGCCTCATCGACTGGCGCCAGTGGAACTTCAAAGTCGACCACCGCTTCAACGAGCGCAACACCCTCTTCGTCCGCTACACTTCCGCCCAGCACAAACCTTCTTCCGATTCCTTCTTCACCGATCCCACCGTCGGCGCCAACCGCTTCGACGATCAGACCAACCGCAACGCCGTGATCAGCGATACGCACACCTTTTCGCCGACACTGCTGAACGACCTGCGTGTCGGCGTAATGCGCCAATCGTTCATCTTCGTGGCGATCAATTTCGGCAAGGACTGGCCCAGCAAACTCGGCCTGCCGGCGATCGTGCCGCGCGACCAGATGCCGCTCATTAACGTCGGCTTCGGCGACATCGGCGGCGGCGCGGCGGGCAACCGCGGATCGTTCAACTGGGATATCCAGGACATGGTGACCAAGATCGCCGGCAACCACACCATCAAGGCCGGCTACAACCACCGGATTCTGCAAGGCGGCAACCTGCAAGGCGCGGCGCTGTCCGGCAACTACGCTTTCGCCGGCTTGACCACCAATCCGCAAACTCCGGCCGGTACCGGCAATAACCTCGCTCAGATGCTGCTCGGTGAAGTCTCGAGCGCCTCCATCGACCGTATCCTCGGCAATAGCTGGCACGGCTTCTCCTCGAGCGCGTTCGTGCAGGACGATTGGAAGGTGAACCGCCGCCTGACGCTGAACCTCGGCTTCCGGTGGGACTTCCAGCAGAAGCCCTACGAACGGCACAACGGCCAGATCAATTTCGACTATCTGCAGCGCGATAGCGTATCCGGTTTCCTCGGCCGGGTGATTTATGCCGGCGTCGACGGCGCTCCGCGCACGTTCCTCAAGGAAGACTACGACGATTTCGCTCCGCGCTTCGGCTTTGCCTGGGATCTTTTCGGATCGGGCAAGACGGTACTCCGCGGCGGCTACGGCATCTTCTATCCGCCGATCTTCTGGCGCAACTTTCTGGGTTCGACGCAGCTCTTCTCCACCACGTCCACTTCCTATGTGGCCACGGCGCCGGGGCAGCGCGCCTTCCGTTTCGCGCAAGGGTTCCCCAGCGCACCGCTCGAATCGCCGGGCTCGAAAGCCGGACCGAACGCACTGCTCGGCCAGAACGTCAGCACGTTCGAAAGCGATTCCACCACTCCGCTGACGCAGCAGTGGAACGCCTCCCTGCAACATGAATTGCGCGGCTGGCTGTTCGATGTAACTTATTCCGCCAACAAGGGCAATCACTTTCTCGCCGCGGGATACAATTTCAACCAGATCACGCCCGAGCTGCGCCAGCAACTGGGACGCACCCTGCAGGACGTTGTGCCCAACCCGCTTGCCGGACGCGTGCCGGGCGGTCTCGGCGC
>JAEUQG010000022.1 GCA_016789755.1 Bryobacterales bacterium | reverse complement strand
ATGCAGAAGTTCGATCATCGACTTGGCGCGATCCGGTTGGCGGGCCCACAGGTTGTTCTGCTCTCCCGGGTCTACAGCGAGGTCGTAAAGCTCGCCCACCTGCTCGTTCGCACGGATCGCCTTCAGGTCATCCGTTGTCCCGGCGATGGCTTTCCAACGTCCTTGCCGAATGGAAAATTCTCCTTTTCCGGAGTGGAAAATCATCGCTTCGTGAAGAGGCTGTCCGTCCGAACGGCCGAGGATCGCGGGAAGAACGTTGCGGCTGTCTTCGGCCGCGTCGCCGGGAAGGTCTGTTCCGATGAGCGCGGCGCATGTCGCGCATAGATCGATCAGGGAGATGGTCTCGGACGATGTCGACCCGGGACGGATTCTGCCCGGCCAGCGGGCGATGAAGGGAATGCGGGTTCCGCCCTCGTAAACGGACGCCTTGTACCCTCGAAAGTCGTTCTCCGATTTGTGGCCGTTCTCCCCGCGCATGGCCCCGTTGTCGCTGGTGACGATGAGCAGCGTCTCGCCCACGAGCCCGCACTTGGCGAGGTGGTCGTCGATCTGTCCGACGGCCCAATCCACCACCGTGACGAGGTCGCCGCGCGGGCCCGCCTGGCTCTTCCCCTTCATCGCTTCGGGAACCAGAAAGGGATTATGGGGAGAGTTCGTTGAAAGGACCAGAAAGAACGGCTTCTTGGGGCTGTGTTCGCGATGGCGATCAATGAAATCGATGGCTTTGCGGGTGAAAGTAAAATCACAATCGGTCTGCGACCAATCGTCGGCCATCGGTCCCGGGACGAAACCCGGGAGGCCCCGCCATTCTTCGCGGCTCATCCGCGTCGGGACGACGACGGTCCGGTCATTCTCGATGAAACAGTACGGAGGATCGGAAGTGCAGCAAGCCGAGGTGCCGAAGAAATAATCGAAGCCAAGAGACTTGGGACCGCCACGAATCGGCTTGGTGAAATCGATGTTCTCCTGGAGCTTCTCGTTGGTCTTACCGGGGGCGGTGCGGTCGATGGTGTTTTCGGCCGGGCTTCCGTCTTTGGTCGCCCATTCGAGGCCGACGTGCCATTTACCGATCCAGGCTGTCGCGTAGCCGGCTTTTCTGAGTAGCGAAGCGACGGTCATCCGGGACGGCTCAATGAGGGGCGGGTCATACGCCATCAAAACGAATTTCTGAAGGCGGGTCCGCCAGGCATAGCGGCCCGTGAGAAGACCGTAACGGGTGGGAGAGCAAAGCGCCGATGGCGAATGAGCGTCGGTGAATTTCACTCCCCCGGCCGCGACGCGGTCCATGAGCGGAGTGGGGATCTTCGAGTCTTTGTTGTAGCAGGTGAGATCCCCCTGTCCAACGTCGTCACCCAGGATGATGACGATGTTCGGCAACTTCCCGGGTGGCGGCCCTGGTTGAGACAACCCATCGGCAGGTGGGAGAAAGACGCTCGAGGCGGCAATGCCACTGGTTTTGAAAAAATCGCGCCGTTGCATGAGGTCCTCGTCGGGATGACTGACGTTTTCCGAGTATAGGAGGTATGCGAGCTCTCAGCAAGGGCGCTGCCGATATTGGTGATTCATTTGCTCAATATGGCCTGGACAGCGCGGCGGGACGGCCATAACGTTGGTAATATCGCTTCTTGTCGGATGCTGAGGATAGGGGATCGTCTGGTCGCCTGCCTCGTCTTTCGGCTGGATTGCGGCGACAACCGAAGGAGGCTGCATGTTCTGGGTTCTTTTCACTGTTTCCCTCGTTTCTACGCACCTGTTTGCGCAAACCAGCGCGGAAATCACCGGCCGTGTCACGGACGCCTCGAAGGCGGTGGTGCCGGGTGCAACCGTCACCGCGACGAATATCGACAGGCGGACCTCGCGCACAACGACATCCAACGACCAGGGCTATTTCATCCTGCCGAGCATCGATAAGGGCAACTACGAGGTGACGGTGCAGGCCTCGGGCTTCAAACCGGTCACCCAGACCGGCCTCAAGCTGGATGTCAACCAGTCCCTGCGGCTCGATTTCTCCCTCGAGGTTGGAGCTGTGTCTGAGAAGATCCAGGTGGTTGGCGATACCCCGCTGCTCGAAGTCAATACGGCGCAATTGGGCACGGTGGTTACCGAGGAGAAGATCTCGGAGTTGCCCCTGAACGCGCGGAACTTCACCCAACTGCTGACCCTGACCCCTGGCGCGGCTCCAGTAAGCGTAGCTCAAAACGCCGGTGGCGGCCAGACGACGCCGCGCATCGGCATCCTTGTGTTCCCAGCGATCAACGGACAGAGCAACCGCAGCAACAGCTTCACGCTGGACGGAGTCTATAACAACGGCCACTTCACCGGCACTTACTCCATCGCGCCGAATATCGATGCATTGAGCCAGTTTAAGGTGCAGTCCCACAGCGATCAGGCCGAGTTCGGAGGGGTGACCGGGGGAACGATCAATATTGCCACCAAGATCGGCACGAACGAATTCCACGGTAGTGTTTATGAATTCCTGCGCAATGACGCCCTGGACGCTCGTGGCTTCTTCACGGCGCGCAAGCCGCCGCTGCGGCAGAACCAGTTTGGCGCCGCGGTGGGCGGACCTCTGATCCGTAACAAGACATTCTTCCACGCCTCCTATGAAGGCTATCGCCAGCGGAACGCCGCCGCGGCGCTGGCACTGGTGCCGACGCCCGCGGAGCTGTCTGGCGATTTTTCAACCACGACACGCGCCCTCTTCGACCCATACTCCACCCGCGTCGACCCGGCCAATGCCAACCGCCTCCTGAGAGATCCGTTCCCGGGTAACCGGATCCCCGGCGCGCGACTCAGTCCTTCCATCAAGGCCTTCGCGGATGCCATCATTCCGAACCCGATCAACACGGGGTTCACAAACTCCAACGCCCGCAACGACGATCCCCAGACGTTCCCCTCCAACAGCGCCGGCATTCGTGTAGACCACTATCTTTCCGCCCGCGATTCGGCATGGTTCCGCTATAGCTGGAGCGAACAGAACACCTCCGCGGCGCTTGCCCTGCCAGGGACAGCCATCACGGGAAACATCCCCGCCAAGAATCTTGGCGTCGGTTACACCCACACCTTCGGACCGGCCACCGTGCTAACCGGACTGTTCGGGTTCACAAGCACAAGCTTTTTCGATGTCCCCGTACTCACCAAACGCGATTTGATCGCCGACGGTTTCTTCAAGGGGTTCCCCGTGGACCCGCGGGCGCCCACACCGGGTGTGAACCTTCCCGGCTTTTTCGGTCTAAGCCAGCGCAACCGCCAACTCGGCCCGCAGCGCGGCTGGCAGGGCCGCGCCGATCTATCGCACAACATTGGCAGCCATAGTCTCAAGTTCGGTGGTGAGTTTGTGCGGCAGCCCTGGACCAACATCCAGATCACGGAGGGGCTCTCGTTTAACACCCGCCAGACCGCTGATCTTAACAGCCTGGGCAACACCGGTTCGGTGCTGGCGTCGTTTGTCATGGGTTTGATGGAATCATCTGAGTTGAGCCAGGCGGATTTCACGGTGGAATCGCAAATCGGCAACTTCTTCGTGCAGGATTCCTGGAAGGTGACCGACAAGCTGACGGTGAATCTCGGTCTGCGCTGGGACATCTTCCGCGCGCCGGACTTTTCCAGAGGCTTCGCCTCCACCTGGGACTTCAATACCGGCAGGTTCCTGGTCGGTATCGACAAGCCCCCGGGCTGCACGGCTACTCAGGGCCCGCCTTGCCTCCCCGAACCAAACAGCGACTTCGTGAACCGATACCTAACCTTCACAGGATCGTCGAAGTTGCGTTCCGATCAGCTCCGGCTTCCCGGCCCGCGAATCGGGGTGGCCTATCGCCTTCGCCCCAGAACAGTAGTGCGCGGCTCGTACGCCGTCTTTTACGACCTGATGGCTGGCGTGAACCAACAGGCGCAAAACGGCAATATTAACAACGCCAACTGGCCTGGTTTTATCGGCCTGACCAGAGTCTCCAATATCAACTTCGTGGACGCAACGGCCGACTTGCCATTTGGCACGTCGAACGTCTCCCGGCCAACCCCGACACCCAATGGCAGGGCGTTCTATTACGACCCGCGCTTTAGCAA
>JAEUQG010000161.1 GCA_016789755.1 Bryobacterales bacterium | reverse complement strand
CGCAACAACGTGCGCGGGGACGGCAACTTCAACATCGACATGGGGCTGGGCAAGAGCTTCGCCATGCCGTATGCGGAGGGCCACTCGCTGCAGTTCCGGTGGGAAGTGTTCAACGTGACGAACACGGCGCGGTTCGATCCGCTGTCGATTTCGGGGAGCCTGGGGACGCTGGGCTCGTTCGGGAAGTACAGCGATACGTTGACGCTGCCTCGGGTGATGCAGTTCTCGTTGCGGTATGACTTTTGAGATAAACAAGCGCTTCGGGAGACGGAAGTCAGGAGACGGAAGGGGGGTGTAACGGGCTGTCTCCTGGGACAGATTGTGGCTTGAGAGGGCGGGACCCTTGGGGGGTCCCGCTATTCTCTGACTAACTTTTGGAGGCGGCGGAGTTTGCCTCTCAGTTCGTCGCTCGCTTCGATCATTTCGGTGGTGTCGTAGATGACTCGGGGGGTCATGAAGACGACGAGTTCGGTGCGTTCTTTGCTGTAACTGCGGTTGCCGAATGCGCCGCCGATGACGGGGAGACGGTTGAGGACGGGAACTCCGGCGGAACTGGCGGTGTCGGTTTCCTGAATGATGCCCGCGATGGCGATGGTGTCGCCATCCTGCACGGTGACTTGCGTGGTGACGTTGCGTTTGGAGAAGGACGGCGATTGAATGGCGGCGTTGGCCGGCGGAGCGATGGGGGAACTGACTTCCTGATTGATGACCAGAGTGACAATGCCGCTGGGGACGACGCGGGCGAGGATTTGGAGAGTGACTCCGGAGTTGCGGTTGGTGATGCTGTTGGCAAAGACGCTGTTGCCGCCGGTTTGAATGCCGGACGGGGCCGAGGCGCTAAGGGTGGGAACTTCGGTGCCGACATTGACCAGGGCGGGAATGCTGTCGGTGGCGATAACGGACGGAGCGGACACGATCTTGGCGCGGCGTGTGTCTTCCTGGGCGGAGAGGAACAGGAGGAGCTCTTTGGTCTTGCCGACGAGGTGCGCGGTGGATAGAGAGACGGCTGCTCCGTCGAGGGCGGCTTCGAGGATCCCTTTGTTATTCTCGCGGCCGGCGGTGCGTTTCTGGAGGTAGGCCTGCACTCCGCTGGCAAAGGCGCCGGTGAGGGAGACTTCGTAGATGCGGGCTTCGATGAGCACCTGACGGGGAGGAACGTCGATTTTTTCGATGAGGCGGGCGATCTGGTCGTACTCGCTGGGGGTGCCCTGGATGAGGAGGGTGTTATCGAAGGGATTGGGGACGACGCGCGGGATCTTGAGTTGCGATCCGGCAGCGGCTCCGGCGCCGAGGTAGCCTCCGGTGAGATCGGCTCCGCCGGCGGGCGCGGGGGCGGAAGTGGCGGTGGTGGAAGTGAGGGGAGCAGCGGAAGAGGCGCTGGGTGGGAGAGCACCCATGCCGCCATAGCTGGGCATCATGCCGGGGTACATGCCGGGGTATCCGCCGCCGCCGTACATTCCGCCACCGTACATGCCACCCATGCCGCCGCCATACATACCTCCGCCGTACATGCCGCCCATGCCTCCGCCGTACATGCCGCCGGGGAAGCCCATGCCGCCACCGTACATGCCACCCATGCCGCCGCCGTACATGCCGCCGCCGTACATGCCCATCATACCCATGCCCATCATGGGCATTCCGTATTGCAGACCGAGGTAGAGCTGCATGATGGCCATGGCGATGGTTTCGGCGCGGCCGTAGCGGACACGGTAGACGTAGTTGTCGGTGGAGCCGGCAGTGGTTTTGACGGGGACGTCGAGTTTGTCGATCCAGCGCGCGACTTCTTCAAACACGCCGGGATTGGAAGCGACGGCGATGATGATGTTGATGCGGTCGACGGCGAGGAACTTCATGGAAGTGGCCTTTTCGCTGAGGGCGTAGGCCTTGAACACGGCATCGAGTTCTTTGGCGATGTCGCTGGGACGGCCGTTTTTGACATCGAACAGTTTGACGCGCTTGGAGGCGAAGGAATCGCTGTCGAAGAGGTTGATCATCTCCATGTTGCGGCGCATGTTGCGGTTGTTGTCGAGGAGGATGATGAGGTTGGCGGGCTCATAGGTGGAGACGGAGGAGCCTTCGCCGCGGAAGGGATCGAGGAGTTTGACGATGTCAGCGACCTGGACATATTTGAGGAAGACGAGGTTGAGGGCCATGCGCTCATCTTCGGGGAGGTCTTCCACTTTGACGCCGGACTGCGGCTTCAAGGGGAGGCGTGCGGCATCGGTGACGGGGACGATGCGGAAGAGATCGCCTACCTGGACCATGGTGGCGCCGTTGATGCGGAGGATGGTTTCGAGCAGGGAGCGGACATCGACGGCTTTGATCTCGCCGTAGGTGTTGATGATGACGGAGCCTTTGACTCGCGGATCGAGGATGTAGTTGATCTTCAACTGCTGGGCCAGCATGTCGATGACGTCGACGAGGGAGGCGTTTGGCAGATTGAGCTTGATGGAAGCGCCCGGAGTCGCGGTGCGGGCGGGAGGCGCGGGCTGCTGGGGTTGCTGCCCGGTGAGGACGGCAGTCAGCAGGACGGTGAGAATGGATAGGCGATTCATGGGTACAACTCCGCTTCAGGGTTTGGGGGCATCCGGCTGGGAGCGCTTCCAGACGGCGGTTTCCATGGGGCTCAATTCGGTTTTCTTGACGGTCCAGCGCTTGGTTCCGCTAAAAGGCCAGGGGCGTTCGAAGGTGAGGGAGTCGCCCTCATCGAAGACCTTCCAATCGGTGGGGACGGTTTCGGGCTCTTTGGGCGGCTCGGGTCCGGACATGAGGCCGAAGGGGGTTTTGTTGTAGATCCAGGCTTGCCCTTTAGGGTCGACCCAGCGGTAAAGGCCGGGGGAGATTTCCTTGGCGTCCTTGGGGATTTCGACGATGGCGCGGGCCGCGGGGGTAGCGGTCTTTCTGGGCGCGGGAGCGGTCTTGACGGTGGTTTTGGCCGCGGGTTTAGGGGTAGTTTTGGGGGCGGCTTTTTTCGCCGGCGCGGGCTGTGTGGACGATTCCTGAACGGTGGCCCACGCGGCCACGGCCATCACGGCCAAGATGCAAATCGACTTCATTGAGTAGACTCCTGAGTTCATCGGACGGGCTCCCAGCGGCAGACTTTGCCGAACGGCGATTCGGAAACCACTTTGCGTTTGCCATCGACGACGGTTCCGGCGGGGGATGGATCATTGGCGTTGCAGGCCGACAATCCGCCACCCATATCGGCGCCGGGGCCGGGCTTACCCGGGGTTACGGGAGCAGCGGGGGTAACGGGGGCGGATGCCTGGCGGGGTGTCGAGTCGGCGGCCGAGGCGGGCTCGGCGGTTTTATCCTGCAATTCGGAGAATTTCTTGGGGAATTTCTTCTGGTCCCATTCAAAGACGAGGGCGTCGGCCTGGATTTCGGTGAGTTTGAATTCGCCGATGGAATCGCCGGGGTAGTACGGTTTCTGGCGGGTGCGGCCATCGCTGAGGATAGCCATGGTGCCGTTGCCGAGGTTCATCACGCCGTAGAGTTTTGGGAAAGGGGGAACGGGCTTGGGCTTTTCCTGTTCGACGACGACGTTCGGATTACGATCCTTGGCGAACAGCGTTTGTTGGGCGACATCGAGGTAGCCGGCCGCGGTGACAGGCTGGGGCGCCACCGATGGGGTGACGGGAGGAGGAGGCGTGGACTTGACGGGTTTGGAGCGCATGGCGGCTTCGCGGGCGCGGGCGGCGAGCCAGTTGGAGCGGAGTTCGCGCGCGATGACGACGAGCCCGGCGAGCAGCAGCAGATTCAGGAAGAGGAGCTTGCCTCTCACAGCGAGCCTCCTTTGCGTTCCGGAGCGAGGCGCTTGGGGACGGCGGCCGATACGGTGAGGCGGACGTTGGCAGTTTTGGTTTTGTGATTGGCGGAGTAGATGCGCAGTTCATTGACGGCGATCATTTCCGGTTGCGAGGACAGCTCGGCGACGATGTTGAGGAGTTGGTCGACGCCGCATTCGATCATGACCGAGACGGGGACCTCGCCATAATCGGCGCCGAGGGGTTTTACTTGTCCGAACTCGCTGGCCTTGATGTCGACAGGGGGAGTCTGGCGGCTGGTAGTGCGGGCAACGATTTGCCGCAACTGGGCCTGAGCCTGAGCGGGCGTGTCGGCCTGGAGAAGCTTCTTTTCGCGTTGTTCGAGCTGAGCGAGCATCTGCTTTTGCTGCTCTTCGCGGGAAGGGACCTGGGTGACGAGCTGGCGCACGCGGTCGAGGCGTTTTTCCGCGGCGGCGATGAGGTCTTGGGGGGCGGCGGTTTCGCCGGCAGGGGCGGAATCGGCGATGAGGACGTAGAGCAGTGTGCCGATGACGGCGCAGCCAAGGATCAACAGGGCGCGGCGATCACGTTCGGAGAGAGTCATTGGGTGACGCCCTCCCGCGCGGAGCGGATGCGGAAGATTTCGACGTTGCCCACCTTGTTAATGGGGATCATGAACTCGGAGTTCTGAAACAGGGCCGAACTATCGAGCGCTTTGAGCAGACCGGAGGCCTGATCGGATTCGCCGCCGACCATCATGGTGGTGCGGGTGAGTTCAAGGGAATTGAGCCAGGCGGGTGGGGGAATGAGGCGGGTGGTCTCGCGCAAGGCATCGAGGTCGGCTTTGGTGCGGGCGGCGAAACGGTCGAGCAGTTCGATGCGGGCGCGGGTGGCGGCGGTGCGCTGTTCCAGTT
>JAEUQG010000288.1 GCA_016789755.1 Bryobacterales bacterium | reverse complement strand
AAATGGCCTATTTTCAAGTGCTTATGATTCATTGGCATATGGGAATGCTGTGGAAGCTCGCTCATTCCTGGGGGACTCGAATGCTTCGGGCATCTACAAAATCATCTACAGTTGGAAAAGGATTTCAAGGACCGGAAATTGTTGGCACTCCGGCATGCTTGCAATACCCGTCGCCGGTAATGATGATACCCAGGCCAAATCGAGTGGACTCAGCGATTCGACCTCGCGGGCTCATTACTGCTACTCGAAGGGCCTCTCCCTCGTTGAGTCCCAGCTCCACTGATGCGGGTGCTCCCGCAACAACATTTACAACAGAAGGTGGGCGATTCCATTCACATGTGCCGATCCAGTTGGGCGGCTTGCCCAGCGCGCAGACATAGTACCGGCCGACAGGAAGATTCTCAATCACAAATTCACCTTTGACATTAGTAGATGTCGCGCCGCTGTACAACATGCCCGACGCGACAAGCTTGCCCCACCCGTCTCGCGAGATCGCGCGAATCCGCGTCGCGATAACGGCCACACCACTGGGGGCTGTAGTCTTGCCTGTCACCATAACTTGACCCAAGATGATGCCCTCCCCTTTCGTCTGGCAATTTGCCGGAGTCAACATGAGCGAGATGACTAACGTCACAATCTTCATATCTGCTCCCTATCGCGGTTTCTACGAACTCGCATGATGTTCTGAAGACCACTCATTGGAAGAACACATTGTAAGGAGGATTCAGGAATACAGGCCTCTTGTAGCAATTCTTAGCGCCGGCGGGATAATTCCAAGGCCTGAATGCCGTTGTTGAGCCATAAGTCGAGCGTAAGGTGCTGGCTCGGTAGCCATCCACCACCTGCTTTTGCAATGCTCGGGGTATGGTCATCGCAGGGCTGATTGTGGCTTACGGGTGCATAGGCCATCCCTGACTTGCTACCTCCGCATGCAAGGCGAAGTAGAAACGTCGTGAAAGTTTTCTCTTGACATACTAAGCGAGTCATACTAATTAATTAGTATGAGGCATCGCAACAACACATTGACCGAGCAGGAACTGGAGATCATGAAGATCGTCTGGAGCCGCGAGGAAGCGACGGTGCGGGACGTGTACGAGACGCTGCTGGAGCGGCGGAAAGTGGCCTACACGACGGTGATGACGATGATGAAGATTCTGGAACAGAAGGGGCATTTGAAGAAGCGGGCCGACGATAAGGCGTATGTTTACCGGCCGGCGAAGCCGAAGGCGGCGGTGATCAAGAACATGGTGCGGGACTTTGTGGAGCGGGTGTTCAACGGGTCGGCGGAGCCGCTGGTGATGCATCTGGTGGAGGAGCGGCATCTGTCGGATGACGAGATTACAGAGATCGAGCGGCTGCTGCGGGCGCGGAGGCGGGTATGAGCTACTACCTGAGCAATGTGCTGGTGTTTGCGGCGCAGTTTGCGATGTGGGCGGCGGCGGGCGCGTTGCTGGCGCGGATGCTGAGGGGGGCGGATCCGCGGGCGCGGCTGTGGTTGTGGCAGATGACGCTGGCGGGCGGATTGGCGGCGCCATTCCTGGGGCGTTGGGAAACTCCGGTGGAGGATGCGGTGTCTATTACGGTAGGAATGGCTCGAGCGTGGAACACGCCCACGGCGCCGGTGGCAAGGCCGGTGCCGTGGGTGGAGCTTCTCACTGGAGCGATGGTATTGGGGACACTGTTTTTCCTGGCGCGGCTGGGGTTGGGGATGATACGGATCGGGCTGTACCGCAGGCGGTCGCGGGCGATGGGGGAGCGATGGCCAGAGGCGGACTTCCGCATTTCAGGCGAAGTGACGGCTCCGGTGACGTTCGGGTGGTGGCGTCCGGTGGTGTTGCTGCCGGAGGGTTTCGACCTGATGGAGGAAGACGAGCGGCGGTCGGTGATCGCGCATGAACTGGCACACGTGCGGCGGGGGGATTGGCTGTATGCCGTGTGCGAAGAGGTGGTGCGGGCGGTGTTGTGGTTTCACCCGGCGGTGTGGTTTGTGCTGCATCGGATCGAGTTGGAGCGCGAGCAGGCGGTGGACATGGAAGCGATCCGTGAGACGGGGAATCGGGAAGCATATTTGCAGACATTGCTGGCGGTGGCGGGATTGCGGCCTGAGGCCGGATTCGTGCCCGCGCCCTTGTTTCTGCGCAAACGGCAACTGGCCCATCGCGTGGCCACAATCTTGAAAGAGGTAAATCCGATGAATTTACGAAAAATGGCCATGACACTTGCGGGAAGCGCGGCGGTGCTGGCGCTGGCAGGGATGGCGATCTCGACGGTGCTTCCGATGAAGGCGCGGGCGCAGGAGAGCCGGGCGGGAGCGGGAGTGGGCAAGACGAAGGGCGGGCCGCGGGCGCTGCATTCGCCGGCGGCAGCGTATCCGCCGTTGGCGCGGGTGAAAGGCATCGAAGGAACGGTGCAGATGGAGGTGAGCATCGACGCGCGCGGGCTGGTGAGCGAGGCGAAGGTGCTGAGCGGGCCGGAGGAGTTGCGGCGGGCGGCGATGCAGGCTGTGCTGCAGTGGCAGTTCGAGACGGCGGGGAACGCGACGCGGGCGGAAGTGGAGATGAACTTCGCGCTGGTGAAGGACGGGGGCGAGCGGCAAATGCTGGGAGTGCTGCGCAAGGTGGAGTTTGTGCATGTACCGGCGGAGTTGCAGGCGAGGATCGCTCCGCGGCTGCCGCTGAAGGAAGGCGATGTGGTGTATGCCGACCAGGTGAAGGAGATTCAGCGGGAGGTGGCGGAGGTATCGCCGGGGTTCAACGTGTCGATGACGGAGGACCAGGTGTTGCGGATTTCGGCGATGCCGATGACGATTCGCGTGGGCGGCAATGTGCAATCGGCGAAGCTGGTGAAGAAGGGCAAGGTGGTGTATCCGCCGGAGGCGAAGGCGGCCCGGATTCAGGGTACGGTGCGGTTCAGCGTGACGATTGCGCCGGACGGGAAGGTGTCGAACATCGAGCTGGTGGCGGGACATCCGATTCTGGTGCAGGCGGCGATGGAAGGCGTTCGGCAATGGGAGTACGAGCCGACGCTGCTGAACGGGAAGCCGGTGGCGGTGATGACGATGGTGGATGTGAACTTCACGTTGTCGGATGTGCCGCCGGCGGCGCCGGCTGCGCAGAACT
>JAEUQG010000286.1 GCA_016789755.1 Bryobacterales bacterium | reverse complement strand
GGAATTCCAAACTCGCGCAAACGGCATGCTCGGCAGGAGATTGAGCCGGAAGTGGGGCCGGTACCAGCGGGACGCGCGCGTGCAGGCCGCCGGCAGTACGGCGGCCAGCCGGGTTCCATTTCAAGGTCGCAATCGCGACTTCCCGCGAGTCTACTTTGGGAACGCCACGGGTTCTTCGATCTTCCAAGCCTCCTCGTAGTTCGCGATCTCGTCAAACTGCACTCCTGCGGCTTCAAGGATTGACCTCGGTAGTGCAATAGACTGTGCGTTGGATTGCCTGGATTGCCTATGAGCACGGCGCTATTATCAAAGCTATGGCAGACTATGAAGTCGTTCCCAACCTTGACCCGAGGGCGCGGTACGGCCCCTCCGTGGATATGGGCGCCGGGCACTCCTTAGTCCCAAAGGCGGCTTCCCACGCCCCTGCCGCGCCGAAACCGTACACTCATCCCAGCGCGTCCCACCCCGCAGCACTTGCCCAGCCGACACCGCCCGCCGACACCGCCGGGGAAGTTTCGCTCTTGACCCTACCAATCTATCCATGGATGCTGCTGATGGGTTTACTCGCGTATCTGAGCGTCAGCTCCAAATCGCCCCTCTTCTCGCAAGGATTGCATCTGCATCCCATCTATGGCGCGGCCGCCTTCTTAGCCACCGTCTGGCTCTATCGCCAAATGATGAGCTTTCTACCCACCGCCCTCCTCCTGGCCATTCCCTCCGCCGTAGTCAGCGGCGCACTCGCCTGGTCGATTAGCGACGCATCCTCATTTCGCAACTTTGGTGCGTCCTTGCAAGGCAAAGCGCTGAGCTTATCTTTGCTTTGGCGGTCTCTGTCAGTTGTCCAGCCAACTCTAAGCAAATGGATCATCGCGGCCGTCGCCGTTACCTTGGCTTCACACTTCTACTATTGGCGATTGCGCCGGGCTATCGCTCGTACCGATGGTTGGGTCTTCAGCCGCTCCCCATTGGCCACCGCAAAGGAACTCTTGATCCTCGCCCTGATCGCGGTTGCTGTCGGCTGGGGGATCGGGCGGTATGACCACTAGGGGGCGTACTGGTTGGATGACGAGATTGCGACTGATCGTTCTTGATTCAGAAGCCCCGAATCGAAATCCGCTGCGTTCAGGCTGACCTGTTCGTTCGACCGAACCGTTTGTTCGACCCGTTTCTTCGGGATGCCCGCGTATCGACGCGGAATAGTGAAGGCCGAGACCACCTGCCCCACCCGGCCCTTTATTCTTCGCGAAGCGCCTGCAGGGGGTCGATGCGCGTGGCGCGGCGGGCGGGGACGTAGCACGCGATCAGTCCCACGCACGAAAGCAGAAGAGAGGTTGCCACGAAGGTGGTGGCGTCGCTCGGCTTCACGCGGAACAACAGGGTCTGAAGCACGCGCGTGAAGCCCCACGCGCTGGCCAGCCCGAGAACCATGCCGACGAGGACTACCGCGAAACCTTGCCCAACGATCATGCCGAGCAGATCGCCGCGCGCCGCGCCGAGCGCCATGCGCACGCCGATTTCGTGGGTCCGCTGCGTCACCATGTAATTGAGCGTGCCGTAGACTCCGACCGCGGCGATGAGCATCGCGATGGCTGCGAACACCCCGACGAGTAGCATGTAGAACCGCGGTCCGGCTACGGATTCCGCCATCAGCTCTTCGACCGGCGCCAAGCGGCTGATGAGCATTGTCTTATTCCAGGCGCGAAGCTCTTTCCGCACCGTGGCCAGCAGAGATGTAGGCGGAACGGCGGTTCGCACTAGCACGATGACGCCATTGTCCCAACTCACCTGCCGGTATGGAATGTACACCGCTGGCAGCGGAGCGCCGTCGACGCTGAATCCCTTCACATCGCCGACCACGCCCACGATAGTCATCCAGCTCTCGCCTCGGTGGATGCGTTTCCCTATCGGATCTTCGCCGGGCAGATACTGCCGCGCCAGCGATTCGCTGACGACGGCGACTTTCGGAGCGTCGGGTCCGTCGGTCGACGCAGTGAAACGGCCACGTCGGAGCGTGAGGCCCGCCGCGCGGAAATAGTCTGGCGTGACCACCATCTGTCCGGCCACAGGCGCCTCCTTGTCCGCATGCGGTTGCTGTTCAAGCTCGATGCCGCCGCGGGTGGCCGCCTCGTCCTGCGGGAATGACGTCACGGCACCCGCCGTTTGGACGCCAGGAACTGCACGAAGACGTTCGAGCAGTTCATCAATGCGGCGGTGGGCGCTCCATGGCAACTCGCAACCGATGAGTCCCGTTGGCTGGAATCCCAATGGCACGCTGATGCGCTCCACAAAGCTGCGGAGCAAGAGACCGGAACTGGCCAGCATCACCACGGCCAGCGCTATCTGCGCCACGGCCAGCGAGGAGCGGATGCGATTGCTGCGCGGGTCGCCCGCTACGTTCGGTCCGGATTGTTTCAGTGCCGCGCTGACCTCCAGGCCGGAGACTCGAAGCGCCGGTGCGAGTCCGACCAGCAGGGCCGTGGAAACCGCCGCTACGAGTGTGAAGACGAGAGTGCCGGTATCCACCGCTATTTCGCCAATGCGCGGAAGCCCCACAGGATTGGACGCGGCGAAGGCGTGCACCCCCCAATAAGCGGCCGCAAGGCCGAGCGCGCCCCCAGCAAAGGCCAGGACGGCGCTCTCTGCCAGGAGGTAACGAAGCACGCGTCCCCGGCTCGCGCCGAGGGAGAGCCGAAGCGCGATCTCGCGCTGTCTGCCCGCTGCGCGCGAAAGCGTCAGGTTGGCCACATTGACGCACGCGATGAGCAGCAGGCAGGCTACCACGCCCAGCAACGCGCCCAGAGCCTTTTCGGAGCGCCCGACAATCTGCTGGCGGAGGGAAACGAGGGATACGCTCTTGACGGCCTCGACAAGCCGGTCGCTCTGCCCCGGCCAGCGGATCGTGCGAAGTTCGCTTTGCGCCTGCGGGATGCCGGTACCCCTCTTCAACCGTGCGACGATGCGGTAATTGTAGTTGCCGCTGCCGCTGGCGGCGAACTGGGCCGCCGTCAAGGGATACCAGATTTCGCACTCATTTGGGAACGTGAACCCACGCGGCATTACGCCCACAACCAAGTAGGAAGCGCGTCCCCCGCGGATCGTTTTTCCCACCATGTTCCCGCCGAGACGCTGCGCCATCCGGTGGCTGAGGATCACGACGCGCGGGTCCGCCCCCTGCAACTCCTGGTCCGAGAAGGCGCGGCCCTCGGTGGGCTGGACGCCCATCGTGCGGAAGAAATCGGCGCTGACGCTGACACCCGAGATCTCAGTGGGCTCGTCCGCGATGTTGACCACACCGTACCCTCCTGTCATGGCGGCAATGCTCTCCAACGACTTGGTCTCGGTCTGCCATGCGAAGAACTGCGGCGAGGAAGCGTGGTAGACGCGATCATCGCCGAACAAAGGCCGCTGGTCCCACGCCATAACCAGCCTTTCCGGATCTGGAAATGGAAGGGGGCGCAGAAGCACTGCCTGGACCACGCTGTAGACGGCTGTATTCGCCCCGATGCCGAGCGCCAGGGTCAGGACTGCCAGCGCGCTGAACCCCGGGTTGCGGCGCAGAGCGCGGAGTGCGAGCTTCAGATCTTTAACGGCGCTCTCGAAGGCCGGCCAACCCCAAGCCTCACGGCTCTTTTCGCTCAGCGCCAGGATGTTGCCGAACTGGCGGCGTGCTGTGTGGCGCGCGTCCTGGGCGGCCATCCCCGCGTCCTGGTTCTGTCGCTCCTTCATCTCCAGGTGAAACTGCATCTCCTGCTGAAGTTCGCGGTCCATCCGCCCTTCCTGGAGCCGGAACAGCAGCCTGCGCCAGAGTTCGCCTACGCTTTCCATACGACTGCTCCTTACGCCGGCTGAATCACCTGCGTGACCGCCCGCATAACCCTCTCGAATTGCGAGATTTCCACTGCCAACTGCTTCTTTCCCGCAGGTGTCAGCTGGTAGTACCGCGCCCGCCGATTGTTTTCGGACTGGCCCCACTCGGCCGTGACCCAGCCCTTGATCAACATCCGCTGCAACGCGGGATAGAGTGAGCCCTCCTCGACCTGAAGTACATCTTCCGAAGTCTGCTGGATGTGCTGGGCGATCCCATAGCCGTGCATTGGCCCTGAGCGGGCCAAGCTCTTGAGTATCAGCATGTAGAGCGTTCCCGGCGGGATCTCTGTCCGGGGCGTAGCTTCATCTCTTCCCATAGTTGGGCTACTGGTATTCTGAGCCTGTGGCGATACCGCTGTCAAGGGGCAAGAGATCTGATTATCAGCTTTTCGCGTACTTCGTTACTGCCGGAGGGCGAAGGCCGAGAGCACGCATGCTGTGATCTCTAGGGAAAGTCGATGGGAGGAACGTCCATACTGACGGCACAGGGTAACGGAGATCAGTAAGGCAGTCGATTCGCGTACCCGTTCGGGCCGTTGCCGCACCCAAATGTCCAAACTCCACTCGCCCGCTCTCGCGCCCGCCTTCTTGGCTCATTCAATCCAACGCGTTCCCCGTCATGCGCCGGTACAGCCATGCCCGCGCCGCCGTCCATTTGCGTTTCACACCAGCCGGCGACGACCCCATCATCGCCGCAGTCTCCTCGATCGAAAGCCCGCCAAAGTATCGCAGTTCCACAAGCCGCGCCAGTTCCGCATCGAACAATGCCAACTCCCCCAGCGCCTGATCCAACACCACCAGATCCACGTTCGGCGCCACGCTGGCCGCCACCTCGTCCCACTCCGAGTTCACTGCCCCCTCTCCCCGCTTGATGGCCTTCCGCGCCCGGGCATGATCCACCAGCACTCTCCGCATCGCCCGCGCCGCCGCCCCGAAGAACTGCGACCGCCCTTCCCAATCCGTCGCTGTCGGCCCCATCAGCCGCAAGTACGATTCATTCACCAGCGCCGTGCATCCCAGCGTGTTGCCCCCTCGCTCCCGCGCCAGCACAGTCCTGGCAATCGCCCTCAACTCGTTGTAGATCAGCGGCACCAGTTCGTCGAAGGCCTTCTCATCGCCATCTCTCCAGCGATGCAACAGAATCGTCAATGGCGCGCCGCTGGCGCCGGTGGCCCCATCCATCCTAAACAGTCTTTCAGATTTCTTGAGCCGGTACAGCCGCCCTTTACGCAGAAACCTGTAACAGCGCTCTGCGCGTAACCTCGGAAAGGCACTAACACAGGATGACTCACCGCCCACTACTTTCTCTCTCGGCAGCTCTCCTAGCCCTACTCGCCCTGCACCCCGCACTGCACGCAGGCCCTCTTACCGTCTCCAACCACTCCTTTGAAAGCGTCGCACTGGCCAGCCCCGGTGTCGGCACGGCGACCGGATGGACCCCCACGGGTACCGGCGGAGTCTTCCGCCCCATCGTCGGCACGCACGTCAACTCCATCCCCGATGGCCTCCAGGTCGGCTACATCTTCGGGTCCGGGCAAATGATCCAGAACCTGGGCGTCGCCGTCCAGTTGGGTGTCACCTACCAACTCGACGTCTACGTCGGCACGCAAATCAACTTCGCCGGCGCCAGCTACCTCATCGAACTGCTCGACGGCGGCTCGAACGTCATCGCCTCCGCCAGCGGCACTCGCCAGCAGACCGATCCCTTCGTCCAAATCACCGCCTCCGGCATTGGCGTAGGAACCGGCAACGTTCGCGTCCGTCTCAGCTCAACCGGCGGCCAGCCCCTCTTCGACAACGTGCGCGTGCAAACCCTCGACCCCTCCCCCGGCGTCCCGGAGCCCTCCACCCTCGCCTTCGCCACCCTCGGACTGGCCGCCGCCTTCGCCGCCTCTCGCCACCGCCGGATACGCTGAACGTCTATTCACCATCCGCCATTTGTCATGGAGTGCACGGGCAGAGCCGCCCGCCAAGCCGTGCGGTTTCTACTCGCTCTTCCCCGTCTCTCCACCCAATCGCGGCGCATGCAACACATCGAACCGCGCATTCAACCCCACCGCCTTCTTCACCAACTCCACCCCCCGCTCCATTTCCCCTTTCGCCTCAGCAATCTTCCCCCCATGAAAATAGATCAGCGCATCCGCAGTCCCCATCTTCATCGCCTCCCGCGACGCCTTCTCCGCCTCGTCCACTCTCCCCGCCTTCAACAAGGCCCACCCATACGCATCCCACGTAAACACATCCTTCCGCACCGCCAGATCTGCCTCCGCCACTGCCACCGCTTCCTCCAACCGCCGCCCATGATTCGCATAAATCAATGCCACCGCCCGGTTCCCCTTCTGCCCGCTCGCCGCTTCCATCTTCGTCTGCAAATCCACTAGCTCCAACTGCCGTTCCGCATCCGCCTTCCGCCCCATCGCCACATACAAGTCCGCCAGCAGCCCGCTGTACTCCACCAGCGGAGCCATCGCCTGAGCTTTCTTCGCGCACTCCACCGCTTCCTCCAACTTCCCCCGCGCCGCCGCCACCTGCGCCAATCCCCACCACGCCCCATGCATCCGCCCGAACGTCCCAAGCGACGCACGATACGCCTGCTCCGCTTCATTCCACTTCCCCACCCGCCAATACAAATGCCCCAGCTCCATCAGCACCCACGCCGTATGTTCCGTCCCCGGACGGCCATTCCGCACGGCCCGCTGCATCATCTCCAATGCGCCTTCCACATCTCCAGTCACATACCGGAACCATGCGATCCGGTTGTAACTCATCAGCCCGCCCTGCAAATTCACCATCTTCTGATACGCATCTTCCGCCGCCCCGTATTCCCCCATCTCCATCAGTGCATCGCCCAGCATCGCCCAATTCCCCGCATCCTTGCCATCCGCCGCCGCCAGCATCCGCGCCCGCGCCACCACTTTCGGAAATGCATGCCGGAACAAGTCGATCTCATTCTGTACCCGCAGCGCTTCGTAATTCTCCGGCATCCGCCGCAGAGCCTGATCCACCAGCTTCTGCGCCCGATCGGCATAGCCGTAATCCGTCGTCTCCCGCATCTTCTGCAAATACTCGCGAGCCTGCTTCACCAACGCCTGATCGGAAGCATCCTTGCTCACGCGAGGCGCAAGCATCTGCCCCGCCAACCCGCCAACCAGCAGCGTCAATACCGAAATCATTCGCTCACCTCCGCAACAGCCTTCTTCGCCATCATCGAATCCGGAGCCATCCGCAGAGACTCCGCCGCCACCACCTTCGCCCGTTTCGGATTCGTCTTCTTCATCGCCATCGCGACTCTCGCCAATACGTAAGCCCGATCGCGCCCCAGCGTCTCCGGAATGCGCCGGTACAGATCGTTCCACGCCAGCACCGCCCCTTCCGTATCGCCGAAACGCTCCCGCAGTTCCGCCACTCGCCGCAGTGTCTCCGTATTCTCCGCCCTCAGCCGCAGCATCCAATTTGCCTGCTCCTCGGCTTGCTCCAGTTTTCCCAAAGCCGAATAGGCGTCCACCAGATATCCGTAAACCTCAACATCGTCCGGCATCTTCTTGTTCAACGCCAACGCCGCCGTTAATCCCTGTTCCGTCTTGCCGCCCAGCAGCAACGCCCAAGCCTGCATCTTCTTCGCCTCGAAATATTCGCTGTCCTGCGCCAGCGCCGCGGCAATCAGCCGCTCCGCTCGAACAAACAGAGCCGGCTTTCCAGTGTGGCGATACTCGCCGAGCAACGCTCGAATCGAATCGCACCGCCGCACCAGGCTCGCCGGCTCTTGATCGAGGGAACTTTCCACAATCGCAATTCGCGAATCGGAGGGCTGCCCTTGCCCGCGCGCATCACCCGCGATCAGCGCGGCAGACATTGGAACCAACAGGGTAAGCCAGTTCATCGCAACCCTCCTTTTCCTGTTACTACGAGTCAATACGGCCGTTCGGATGTCACCGGCCGGGATTACTTCACCGGCCCGCCGCCCGGTTCACCCGGATCGATGTGCCGCCGGTCGCGTCCGTTCGGGCAGTAGCCCACATACGGAAACTCCGCGGTATACGCTGCGTCGTCCACGTTCACGCCATCGCCCAGACGGTTGTTCGGAAACTTGTTGAAGCCTTCCACCAACACGCCGCCCGCAACCACGCGCAATGCGATGTCCACCACGTCATCCTGCAGCCGCCGTCCATTCGGGAAACCCGCCGCATCGCCCGCAATCAGACCAAGCCGGTTGATCTGATCCGGAGGAGTTGCCGGCACGCCCGTGTTCAACCGCAGCAGATCCGCTACCGGACCCGCCGGCGTCCCTCGAGCCGCAATCGGCGGAGCATAGGTCACCAGCGGCAACAGGTCCGTGCGCGGCGGAGGAGGAATCTGCAACACACCGCCTGTCGCCGCATTCAGCACCCGTGCAATCAGCGGGTCCAGCGCGAAGTTCGCAAACTGCGAATCGTTCTTCGGCTGATCCATGCTGAAGCGGTCCTTCGATCCCACTCCAATCACCACCTCGTTGAACAACGGATTGCCCATGCGTTGCACCTGCCGCAGATCGCCCGATGTCTCCAGCGGATCCGGTGAACGCCGCACCGTCGTCATCGGACGGCTCGTCGTCCCCCACACGCCGATCGTCGCCGCCGGCGAGGTCGCAGGCTCGCGCCGCCCCGTGCTTGTCAGCAACTCAATCGGCACTTCCACCGCAATGATGTTCACCGCATATCCGGACACCGTGTCCGATGCGAAATTCCGCTTCGCCCGGTCTTCTTCATCCGTCAATACGCCCGGAACTCCGCTGCCCAGCGTCCGCAGATTCAACGTGTCGAACGTCGCGCCCAGATCGATCCAGAACGGATCGTCCGTCGTGCCCGCGAAGATCTTCACCCCTTCCGCTGTCGTATACGTGCCTTGCTTGTACAGCGCTTCATAATCCATCGTCCGCGGCCCTGCATTCGCCGGCACCGCATAGAACTCCCGCCCGTCGGCGCTCTGCAACCGCTTGCCCGCGCTGTTCTGCACCATCGTCACCATGTACCGTTGCCGCTGTCCCAATCCGGGAGAATCGAAGGATTTGATCTGCGGCGGAACCAGCGGCGTCCCCGGAGCCACCGGCGCCGGCGAGTTCGCCGGTGCTGCGATCCCATCTCCCGCCCCCGCGTACACCGTGAACACTCCCGGCAGCCGCTGCTCCGTGTGGAACTGGAACTGGAACGAGATGTTCTCCACTCCGTCGTGATCGTTGTCGATCTTGATCTCATAGGCAATCCCATCGTCGAACGGGAAATACGTCGGCCCGTTCGCTGGTTCCAGCAATGGATCCACGCCCATGATGAACGTTACTTTCTCCGGCGTCTGATTCGCCCGTTGATTCGGGCCGTAGGAAACAAACGCCCAAACATCCGTAATGTCGGCCTTGTGATCCAAAGCCGTCACCGGAGCCTCTCTATGGTTGGCGGCGTGCACCGGCGACGGCATACTCATCACCAGCGCCATGCCCGCGGCTACAACCGACTGTACTGTCCGCATAGCTATTGTCCTCTCACTTGTCTTGACTTCAGTTGTTGGAATGTTCTGAAACTCATTGACAAGTACGAGAGCACCCCGCGAATTGGATGTGGCAATTCGAAACAAGAGATAATCCTCCTCATGCGGACCCTCGTCTTTCTCCTGTGCACACACTCCCTGCTGACCGCCGACGTCGTCGAACACACGGCGAAGAACGCCAAACCCTCCGGCCTCCATGCCGGTGTCGCCCGCGCCGGCATCACTCCCCCCGCCGGAATCCCGCACCTCAATTGGGGCTCGCAAACGCACGTCGAGGCCGTCGGCGTCGATCCCGCTGGAATGATCGTCACCGCCCTCGTCCTCTCCGACGGCAAACAGAAATTCGCCATGGTCGACATCGACACCCTGCTCGTCAACGGCATGCAACCCATCGTCGAACGCGCCGCCCAAGCCATCGGCGTCCCTCCCTCTCACGTCCGCCTCGCCGCCACTCACACCCATGCCGGCCCCATGTTTCAACGCGACAAAGGCCCCCTCAACGTCGATCCCGCCCCTTATGAAAAGATGATGGCCGATTACCAGAGCTTCCTCGCCGGCCGCATTGTCAACGTCGTGGTCGAAGCCAACAAAAACCTCCGCCCGGTGCATGCCTACGGTGCGAAAGGTGTTGGCACCATCAATATCAACCGCCGCATGCGCGCCACCAAGGACGGTCCCCCCGCCGTCGGCCGCAATGAAACCGCGCCCGTCGATCGCGAACTCGTCGTCATCCGCATCGACGACGCCAACGGCAAGCCCTACGCGGTGCTCGTCAACTTCCAATGCCACGGCATCGTGCTCACCTACGAGAACAAACTCATCAGCCCCGATTGGGTCGGCATGACCCGCAAAGCCGTCGAGCAGGCTATGCCCGGAGCAACCGCGCTCTTCTTCCAAGGCGCCGCCGGCGATCAGGGCCCCATCGAATGGGGCACCGGAGACATCAGCGTCGCCCACCGCCTCGGAATGACGCTCGGGCTGCAAGCCGCTGCGCTCGCCATGCAGATCGAAACCACGAAGCGCGCGCCGAAATTCGAAGGCTACGTCGAATCTACCGCCTTCGCCGCCAAGACACCCTGGCGTGTGCAAGGTCCGCGTGACTCCACCGTCAAGTTCGTCTACAAGACCCTCCAACTTCCGCCGCGTCGCTATACGCCCAAGGAAATCGACGATATGGCGACACGCGTCGCCCAGGCCGAAAAGCAACTCGGCCCCGCCCGGGCCTCGGGCGATCCATGGCAGAAGCATCAGGCTGAGGCCCGTTGGCGCCGCTTCCATGACCTGCTCACTAAGTGGCGCAAACCCTACGACGCCAATCCCGTCGAAGTGGATGTGCAGATCCTCCGCATCGGCGACATGGCCATCGTCGCCATGCCCGGCGAACCCTTCAGCGGCATCGGCGCCGCCATCAAAAAGGCCTCGCCTTTCCCCATTACGATGTTCTGCGGCTACAGCACCGGCAAAGGAGGCGACTACATGCCCGTCGCCGATGAATACCAGCATGGCGGCTACGAAGTCGAACGCACCCCCTACGGCGCCGGAGCCGCCGAAAAGCTGATCAAAGAGACCTCCGCGCTCTTCCCTGCGCTACGCTGATCCTATATGCATTACCTGCTGTTCCTGCTCGCCGTCACGCTTCCCGCGCAGGATCGCAACAAAGCCGCCGATTGGCCCTCGCATGCCGTAACGCCCAAGGCCTCCATCGGCGCAGAGTACATGGTGCGCTCCGTCATGCACCCCGGCGGCAACGTCGTCGTCCGCGATTACTTGATCGTGGAACTTGCCGTTTACCCCAACGCGCGCGAAGAGTTCGTCCTCTCCCATCAGCACTTCACTCTGCGCATCAACGGCAGAAAGTCCCCCATCTTTCCCCAGACGCCCGGCATGGTCGCGGCGTCGCTCAAATACGACGATTGGGAAATGCGCCCGAACCTCGAAGCCTCCGGCGGAGCCGGCAATACCGGAGTCATCCTCGGCCGCCCGCGTCAAAGCGAGCGCTTCCCCGGCGATCCTTCCGCCCGCAATCGTCTCCCCAAGCCGCCCACGGCCCCGGTTCCCGAAGACCGCTCCGGACTCGAACGCGACCGGGCCCCCAAAACAAAACCCGACGAAATTGTTGTATCCGCCGCCATCGAGGAAGGTCCCGTCTCCAAGCCCCGCCGCGGCTATCTCTACTTCGCTCAAAAGGGCAAAGCCGAATCGTTCAAAAAGGTGGAACTCCTCTACAGCGGCCCCGCCGGCGAAGCCGTCATTTCCTTGAAATAGCCGCCTCCCGCGCCGCCTCGCCCAGCAACTTGTCCAGATCCGCCTTCCCGTACCACTTGCCGTTCACCATCACTCCCGAGATCTTCGCCGTGTTGCGGATATCCACCAGCGGGTTCCCGTCGATCATCACCAGGTCCGCCGCCTTATCGCGGGCAATGGTCCCGTGCGTCTTCTCCAGCTTGAAGTAGCGCACCGGATTGATGGTCGCTGTCTGCAATGCCTCGAAGTTCGTCAGCCCCGCCTCCCGCATTAGCGAGATCTCATCGTGCAGGCTCCATCCGGGAAACATGTAGTTGTTGGCGAAGCCCGTGTCCGTGCCCGCCAGCAAAGGCACGCCCGCATCGCGCATCTTGGGAATGAACTCCAGTCCCTTGCGCTGCACCAGCGCACGCAGGCTGCGCACTTCGTCCGAAGGAGCTTTCCTGATTCCCGACGCCGGATCCCAACTCTTCCAGATGTTCGCCGGAATGTACTTCGCACGCGGGTCGTCGTGGTACGTCCGCATGCCCACGGTGAGTCCCGCCGCGCCCACCGCCAGCGTCGGCGTGAACCACGCCTTGTTGTCCACCAGCATGCCGATCAGCGAACGTTCCTGCGCCGGGTTGAACTCCTCCATCAGCTTCTTCGTCCACTCATCGAAGCCCATCGGTTTCTCCGAATTGCGGCGCTTGATGAACTCGCGGGCGACATAGCGCTCATCCGTGCAGCTTCCCTGCAAGAGATAGAACCGGGCGTGCTGCCCGTCGCGGATGCCGGCCTCCACCTGTTCGCGAATGGTGAGATTGCGGGCGAAATGCCCCGCTACAGGCATCTTCCACTTCTCGGCTTCCTCGGCGATGGCCCGCAGCACCGGCGCTTCTATGTAGTCGAAGTACACCTTCACGAAGTCCGCGCCCATCAGGTGCAGCTTGCGCACCGCCTGCCGCCCTTCTTCCGCGTTCGCTACCGGAATCGACCCGGGCCACGACGGCTTCGGACCATCCAGCTTCGGGCCGCTGGTGAACAGATGCGGCCCCGTGCGCTTGCCTTCTTCAATCTCCTTGCGCCAGGCAAACACCGTCTCCGGAATGTCCCCGCCCATCTCCCGCACGTACGTCACTCCGTTAGCAACATAAAGCTTGAGAAATGTTTCATTGTCCGGAATCGATTCCACCCCGCCGCGAATGTGGACATGCATGTCCCACAGCCCGGGAATGAGAAATTTACCCTTGCCGTCCACCACCAGCGTCGCGTTGCGCGGGGCCCGGCCCACAATATCGGCCACCTTGCCGTCTTTCACAATCACCGTCTTCGCCGGCATCGCTTTGCCCTTGATGACGTCGATCACCGACACATCCTGAATGGCGATGACCGCGGCGGCCAGTGCAATCGGAAGTTGCATCAATATCCTTTCACGATCCCGCCGCGGCGTCCGTCGGCCCACCCAACGCGCCACCCGGTCTTCTCTTCGATCGCGATGGCGCTCACGTCGCCCTGCGACCGCAGTTTCGGATTCAGCTTGTGCCCCATCGCCCGCAGCTTCTCGGCGACATCGAACACCAGCCCCGCCGGTTCGGAGTCCACTTGCGAGCCCTGGAAATGCACCCGCGGGAACTCCACCGCATCGCGCAGCGACATCTTGAAGTCGATCAGATTGACGATCACCTGCGCGATGGTGCTCGGAATGGTGCCGCCCCCCGGAGTGCCCAGCGCGACCCACGGGCTGCGGTCCGGATGCAGCACGATGGTGGGCGCCATCGTCGATTGATACCGCCGCCCCGGCGCGATCGAGTTGTGCGAGCCCGCGCGGTTGGAGAACACCGACATGTGGTTGTTCATCAGCACGCCCGTTCCCGCCATCACCGCCTGCGAGCCAAAGAAGCCGCTCAGCGTGTAGGTGTTGGTGACGATGTTGCCTTCCGCGTCGATCACCGTGAAGTGCGTCGTGTCCGGCGACTCGCCGTTTGCCGCGCTGCTCATGTTCGTCGCGCGGTCCAGCGCCAGGTTTGCCACGATCTCCTTGGCATAGGCCTTGCTCAGTAGCTTTGGAACAAGCTCTCCGCCCTCGCGAAATGCGCGGTCGCGCGCCGCAAAGCCCCGCCGCATCGCCTCCACCAGCAGGTGCCGCGATGCCGCCGAGCCTTCCATGCCCACCTGCATCGGATACTGGTCCAGCACGTTGAGGATCACCGACATGGCGATGCCGCCGCTCGAGCTGAGCGGCATCGTTAAAACAGGATGCCCGCGAAATGTTACTTCCAGCGGCTCGGTCAGCTTCGCCTCATACGCCTTCATGTCCTCGGCGGTGATGAGGCCGCCATGCGACTTCATATCGGCGGCGATGCGCAACGCGGTGTCGCCTTCGTAGAACTCGCGCCAGCCCTTGCGCTGCATCCGGCGGATGGTCTCAGCCAACTCGCGTTGCACTACGTTCTCGCCTTGCAGCAGCGGCTTGTCCGCTCCATGCAGGAAGACCTTCGCCGACTCGTGGAAGTCCTTCATCACGGGCACTTGCAGCTTGAGGATCAACTCCAGCCGGTGCGAGGCCGGGAAGCCGCTCTTCGCCAGCCGGTAAGCCGGCTCGATCACCTGCGCCCACTTCAAGCGTCCGAACTTCTCATGCGCCAGGCCAAGCCCCGCGGGCGTGCCCGGCACCGCGATGGAGCGGTAGCCGACATTCGCCTCCTTCGTGTTCCGGAACATTCCGGGCCGCGCTGCTCCCGGGGCAGTGCCGGCGTAGTCGATGGCATGCACCTTGCCGTCCTTCGTGCGCAGCAGCATGTAGCCGCTGCCGCCGAGGTTGCCCGCCTCCGGATGCACCACTCCCAACACGAAGCCCACGGCCACGGCCGCGTCCACGGCGTTGCCGCCCTTGTGCAGAATGTCGATCCCCGCTTGCGTGGCCAGTTCGTGGACGCTCGCCACCATCGCCTTTGCGCTGCGCAAAGGCTGGCTGACCATGGGCCGCGCGCCCTCCAGTTGCAGGCCGCTTTGCGACACCTCCTGCGCCGCGCCGGGGAGCGCGCACAAAGCGAGCCAGAGCATGAGTCTTTGCGGAAACATCGAAAACTTTAGTGTAATATGGGCCATAGGAGCTATGGCCGCTGCTGACTGTACTCCGATGATCGAGGCTTCGCACCTCACCAAGATCTACGGACGATTCGCCGCAATTCAGGATGTTACCTTCACCGTTCCCAAGGGACAGGTGTGCGCTTTCCTCGGCCCAAACGGGGCGGGGAAGTCCACCACGATGAAGATCCTCACGGGCTTCCTCACGCCCACCTCGGGAGACGCGCGCATCGCCGGGCTGTCCATGGAGCGCGACCGCATGGGCGCGTTATCGCGGCTCGGCTATCTTCCGGAGAACGGACCGCTCTATCCCGAGATGACTCCCCTCGGCCTGTTGCGCTTCTTCGGACATGCGCGCGGGCTATCCGGGGCCAAACTGCGCGGCCGCATCGACGATGTGGTGCGGCGCTGCGCGCTCGAAGCCGTCATTGAGAAATCGATCCGCAAGCTCTCCAAAGGCTACAAGCAGCGCGTCGGCATGGCGCAGGTGCTGCTCCATGAACCCGACGTGCTCATCATGGATGAGCCCACCACCGGCCTCGATCCCAATCAGATCGCCGAGGTGCGCCGCACCATCCGCGAACTGGGGCGCGAGAAGACTATCCTGCTTTCCACCCACATCCTGCAAGAGGTGGAAGCGATGGCCGGCCGCGTAGTATTCATCGACCGCGGGCGCATCGTTTTCGATGGCGAACCTTCGGCGATGCGCGAACGCTGGGAATCGCTCGATGCCGCGTTCCACGCGCTCACCGCCGGGCAGGAGGCGAAGCAATAAGCCATGCGCACCTGCGTCATTCGATCGGTCTTCGCGCGCGAGTTGGGCGGCTATTTCTCCACTCCCACGGGCTATGTGTTCATCGCGATGTTTGTCTTCCTCAGCGCCATCGCCGCGTTCTGGCAGGAGTCGTTCTTCGCCACCAACCTCGCCAACCTCGATCAACTGAACGCCTACTTCCCTTACCTGCTGATCTTCCTGCTGCCTTCCATCAGCATGGCGCTGTGGGCCGAAGAGAAGCGGCAGGGAACCGAAGAGTTGCTGCTCACCCTGCCCGCCGCGGACTTCGAGATCGTCGCCGGCAAGTACCTGGCGGCCGTCGCCATCTACACCGTCAGCCTGCTGTTCTCGTTGAGCCACGTGGCGGTGCTGAGTTGGCTCGGCGCGCCCGACCCGGGATTGATGATGACCACCTACTTCGGCTACTGGCTGATGGGCGCCTCGCTGCTCGCCGTGGCCATGCTCGGCTCCATGCTCACCGACAATCTGACCGTGGCCTTCATCCTGGGTGCGCTGTTTACCGCGGCGCCGGTGTTCCTCAACTACGCGGGGGCGATTCTGCAGGGCACTGCGCAGCGCGTACTGGAGCGGTTGAGCGTCGTCGAGCAGTTCCGTGATCTGGCCTCCGGTGTCATCACCACCGGAGCTGTGGTGTACTTTGTGAGCTTGGGTTTGGCGGCCTTCTATAGCAATGTGGCGTTGCTGGGGCGCAGGCGCTGGCCCACCGGTCCGCGCGCGCCGCGGCTCACCGTCCATGTGCTGGTGCGCTTTGCCTCGGCCCTGGTCATTGCCGGCGCGGCCGCGACCATCGCTTCGCACTCGAACCTGCGCATCGACGCCACCAGCGAGCAGATCCACTCCCTGTCGGCGGACACGCGCAAGCTGCTGGCCAGCCTCGATGCGAAGAGCCCCGTCTTCATTCATGCCTACCTCAGCCCGGAGGTGCCGCGCGCCTATCTGCCCGTACGGCGGGCGCTGATCTCGACACTGCGCGAATTCGATGCCGTGGCCGGCGAGCGGCTCCACACGCGAATCGTCGAGACGGCGAAGTACACGCCGCAGGCGCGCGAGGCGCAGGAACGCTACAACATCAGGCCGTTCCGCGTGCCCGCGGCCGAGGAGTCCTCGTCGCTCAACGAGATCTTCCTCGGGTTGGTGTTCACCGCCGGCGGCGAGGAGTTCGTCATTCCGTTCCTCGACCGCGGGCTGCCGGTGGAGTACGAGTTGATGCGGTCCATTCGCGTGGTGTCACGCGCCAAGCGGCGCAGGATCGGGGTGCTGACGACGCAGGCGAAGCTGTTCGGAGGCTTCGACTTCGAGCGTAAGCAGCAGTCGAGCGATTGGGCGATCGTGGCGGAACTGAAGAAGCAGTACGAGGTGAGCGAAGTGAACCCGGATGCCGATTACCCGGGCGATCTGGACACGCTCATTGCGCCGCTGCCGCATACGTTGACCGTGCCGCAGGTGGCGCGCCTCACCGAGTATACGAAGAAGGGCAAGGGGTTGCTGCTGTTGGTGGATCCCATGCCTGCCTTCAACGTCGGGCTGGCGCCGAACGAGACCAGCGCCAGCCTGCGCCCGCTGCTCGATCACCTCGGCTTGAACTGGCAGACCAACCGCATTGTGTGGGATGGAAACAACCCCCATCCGCAACTGCGGTCGCTGCCGAAGGAAGTGGTCTTCATCGGAGCGAAGGGCTTCCAGCAGAAAGAGGCCGTAACCAGCGGCTTGCAGGAACTGGCGCTGCTGTATGCGGGTGAGTTGAAGGCCCGCACGGATGCGCGTACGAAGGCGGCGCCGCTGCTTGAATCATCGGAGGAAAGCGGCGTCCTGCGTTTCGAGGACCTGGTGCAGAATTCGATGTTCGGGATGTCCATTAACCAGAACCCGGACCATAAAACAGACAAGGACAAACATGTTTTGGCCTTCCGCGTGACTCAGGGCGCGAACGCCATCGTCGCGGCGGACATCGACCTCATGGGCGAGCAATTCTTCGAACTGCGGCGGCGCGGCGTGGAGAACCTGAACTTCGATAACGTGACGTTCCTGTTGAATGCCGTGGACCAACTCGCCGGCGATGAGTCGTTCATCGCGTTGCGTAAGCGGCGGCCGCGGCATCGCACATTAGAAGCCGTGGAGGCGCGCACCAAGAACTACGACGACCAACGGCTGAAGCAGATGCAGGAGGCCGAGGCCTTCGCCGAGGCGCGGCTGAAGGAAGCACAAGGCCGTCTGGACCGCGCGGTGGCCGAGATTCGGGCCCGGGCCGACATCGACGATCAGGCCAAGCAGATCATGATCTCCAATGTGGAATCGGTGGAGAACCGCCGGCTCACAGTGGCGCGGCAAGGGATCGAAGACGAGAAGCAACGGCAAATTGAGACGGCGCGATCCGAAATGGAAAACTCCATTCGCGGGATTCAGAATACGATCAAACTGCTGGCGGTGGCGCTGCCTCCGGTGCCCGCCTTCATCGTGTTCCTCTTCGTGTCGGCGCGGCGGCTGGCGAGGGAACGTATCGGCACTCCCACGGACCGTATGGTGGAGGAGAAGCCGGCATGAAGGAACTGCTCAAAACCGGGGCCTTTGTCGCCGCTGCCGCGGTGCTCAGCACGGTTGCCGTGTATACCGAACCGGAGCGGCGGACGGCGGCTATCTTCTCCGAAACGGGCACGACGTTCTTCCCCGGCTACAAGCGGCCGCAGGACGTGAAGACCATTGAGGTGGTGGACTACGACGAAGCCACCGCCAGCGCCAAGCCCTTTCAAGTGGCCTTTGAGAAGGGGCGCTGGATTCTGCCGTCGCACTACAACTACGTGATCGATGTCGGCGACCGGCTGGTGAAGACGGCCGGGGCGTTGGTGGACTTGCAGCGCGACAACGTTGTGAGTGAAGCGGTGTCCGATTACGCCAGGTACGGCGTCATCGATCCGCTGGATCAGAAGAACCCGTCGTTGACGGGCCGTGGCAAGCGGGTCACGCTGCGCGATGCGCGTAAGGACGTGCTGGCCGATTTCATTCTGGGCAAGCCGGTGGAAGGCAAGCAGGGCATGCGCTATCTGCGCGCGCCAAGCGAGAAGCGGGTGTATGCCGTGAAGACCGGCGCCGATCCTTCGGCCAACTTCGCCGATTGGGTGAATAGCGGGCTGCTACGGATTGCATCGGCCAACCTGCGCAAGGTGACTGTGGTCAGCTACTCCATCGATGAGCAGTTCGGGCGGCTGGCCAACATGGAGCAGGTGGCGCTGACCAAAGAGGGCACGACCTGGACCATGGCCGGGGCGGCCGGCTTCAACAAGAATGTGGTCAACGCGATGGCCGCCACTCTGGACGGCTTGCGGATCAGTGATGTGCGCCCGAAGCCTCCTTCGATGGCGGAAGGGCTAAAGACAGGCCGGCTGGAGATGAGCCTGGAAGGTGCGATGTCGATGCGGCAGCGCGGCTACTTCCTCACTCCGCAGGGCCGGCTGCTGGCCAACGAAGGCGAGATGATCGCCGAGTTGGCGAATGGTCTGGTATACGTGCTGCGCTTCGGCGAACTGGCCAGTTCGCAAGGCGAGACGAAGGGCGGGAAGGGCGGCGACGACCGCTTCCTGTTCGTAACCGTGAGCTTCGATCCGCAACGGGCGGCGAAGTACGGCGATGCATCGGGCAACGGTGAGCGGCTGGCCAAGGAACTGACGAACCGCTTTGCCGATTGGTATTACGTGATCCGGGGCAGCGACTTCACGAAGCTGCGGCTTAAGCGGAAGGACCTGCTGCCATCCGGCGCCACGCCTGCTGCGCAGTGATGCGGACTCGCGAGTTGGCATTCTTCAATATCGGCTGAAGAGTGGCGGCTGCTTCCGGTGAGCCCACCTTGGCGATGCCGACGATGGCGGCGCATTGCAGATGCTCTTCGGTGCGGGCGAGCATCGTCTTGTAGATGCGGAGGGCATCGGCGGCGTTGCCCGCATCGCGCAGGCCATCGGCGTAACGCAAGACGCTATCGGGCTCAACGTTCTTCGGCCAGGGGACCGTGGCGGCTTTTTTGCCGATGCGGCCGAAGGCCCGGGCTGCGGCGAGGGCGAGGGCTTCGTTCGGCGAGCGCATCGCTTCGATGCACAGCGGGACCGCGTCTTCACTGCGGCGATGACCGAGTGCGGCGAGGAGGCGCGGTTTGAAGTCATCCTTCGCGGCACGGAAGGCGGCGATCAGCGCTTTGTTCGAGGCTGGGCCGGGGATGCGCTCGATGGCGTAGATGGCTTCTTCTTGCAGGTCAGCGTTGGCGAGCAGCTTGGCGAGGGCGGGGATGGACTCCTCTGGGGCGATGTTTGAGAGCAGGCGCAGGCAGTGGGTGCGGGCTGCGTTGCTCGCCCCGTCCGAGGTGGCGATGGCCAGCAGCTCTTTGTTCACCGCGGCGCGCTTGGGGTGTGCGGTATCCTTGCCCACCGAATGGGTCATGGTGATGATGGCTTCGCGCGCGGCCTTGGCGACGCCGGGCTTCTCCTTGAGATCGACGAGCTTGCTGAGCGGTGCGATGGCCGATGGGTCGGCGTCCGCGGCGGCGCGCCAGGCGGAGAAGCGCACGTCCTTGTCGTCACTTTGAATATCGGCGAGTAGTTTCTCGTTTTGCATGACGTGCCTCCTTTATAGATGCCAGGGTCCGCGGCCGGGCCGGCTGAGCAGCCGGTTGGCCTCATCGTCGCCGGCGACCTTTTCGGCGACGGGATCCCATTCGAGCTTGCGTTGCAGTTGAAAGCCGACGTTGCCGAGGATGCAGAGCGAGGCGACACGATGGGCCGCTTCCATGTGCATGATGGGCTTCTCGCGCGTCTTGATGCAGTCGAGGAAGTTCTCGATGTGGCCGGGGCTCTTGAAGACTTTCACTCCGTTCCAGGGGGCGACGTATTCCTTGACGTGCGGGTCGGTGGCCGTGCCAGCGCCGTCGCCCAGGGTGACGGTGATGTGGCCCTTGTCGCCGTGATAGACCGCGCCGTAACGGGCTTCGAGTTCCTTCGAGGGCTCGCCGGGCTGAGCCCAGACCAGGGTGAAGCCGGGATCCCGGAAGTGATAGGCGATGCGCATGGTGACGCCGGAATCGTACATGCCGTCGTGAGGCGGCTCGCCGGAAGCGTCGACGGTAACAGGTCCGGTGTGATCGCGGTCCATGATCCAATTGGCGATGCTCATGACGTGGGCGCCGCGGTCGCGGATCTGGCCGCCGCCGAAGTCGATCATCCAGCGGAACTGGCCGTGGGTGTGCTTCACGTTGTAGGGAAGCCAGCGGGCAGGGCCAACCCACATGTCGTAATCGAGGCCCTGAGGCGGTTCGGCGTCGGGGGTCCAATCGCCGTCGGGGCTGGCGTAGTGCCAGCAGAGCACCTCTTTGATCTTGCCGAGCTGGCCGTTGCGGATGTACATGGCCGCCTGCCATGCGGCGAGCTGGGAGCGGCCTTGCGATCCGATCTGCACCACGCGGGCATAGCGTTCGGCGGCGTTGCACATGGCCCGGCCTTCCTCGATGGTGTTGCAGGCCGGCTTCTCGCAATAGACGTCTTTGCCGGCCTGGCAGGCAAGGATGGTCATGAGGGCGTGCCAGTGATCGGGCGAGCCGATGACGACGGCGTCGACGGACTTGTCGTCGAGGAGCTTGCGGAAGTCGCGGTACATCTTGGGGCGGCCGCCGACTCGGGTGGCGGCCTCATCGAGGCGCTTCGCGTCGATGTCGCAGAGAGCGACGGAGCGTGCGGCAGCTTGCATTCGCGTGCCGTCGCCTCCGAGGTTGGGGTTGGCCGGGAGTTGTTTGCCGAAGTCGGCTTCGGGGCGGAGGAACTGGCGTCCTCGTCCACCGATGCCGATGTGGCCGAGGGCGATGGTGTCGCTGGGCGCTGGGCCTTGGAGGCCGAGGGCTCGAGCGGGGACGATATCGAAGAGCGGCACAGAGGCTGCCGCGGAGGTTTGTATGAAGCGACGTCTGCGCATGATTTGTGCTCAGGATATCACCGGGTGGGGCGGTGTAAATGGAGGTGAGGCAGGCCTCCTCGCCAGAGGCCTGCCGTTACTTGGAGAGGAAGCGCTCGATGAGCGTCTCGAAGCCGCCGTGCACGGTGAGGTGCTCGACCTTTTCGGTGAGCTTTTCGAGGGTTTCAAGCTCCTTGAGGCGGATGAGGATGGGGTGGTCCTTCATCAGGTTGGCGGTGTTCAACAGCGAGCGGGTGGCTGCTGTCTCTTCGCGCCGGCGGATGAGGTTGGCTTGCGCCTGCCGTTCCGCGGCGACCACCTGATTGAGGATTTCGCGAATCTCTCCGGGAAGGATGATGTCCTTGAGAGAGATTGCGCCCACCTCGACGCCGAGGGCGGCCATCTCCGCGCGCACGTTGGCGGCGGCCTGGGGGTCGATGTCCGTCTTGTCGGCGAGCACCTCATCGAGCGTGCGGAGACCGAGCGTATGACGGACGGCGAGCTGCAGGAGCCGGTAGAACGTTTCGGCGTAGCTCCGGACGAGCGTTCCCGCCTTGACGGGATCGGTGACGCGGAGCTCGGCGATGATGTTCACGCGGAGAGTAACCTTGTCGCGGGTGAGGATTTCCTGCCCGCTGACTTCGACCGCCTGACGCCGCAGATCGATGATCTCGATGCGGGGCGAGCGGGCCGCCCAGTGAGCGTGGGGGCCGGGACCGAGGACCTGGACGAACTTGCCGTCCAGGTACAGGAGTCCGGCCTTGCTTTCGTCGATGGTGGTGAAGACGGCCAACGACTCACGCCCCAATTTGGTTAAAGCAGGAATTCGATCCCTGTCGATCTCGGGCTTGTCGTTGACGTTCACCAGCTCGACGGTGACGGCGCGGTAGCCCTTCCAGAAGAGGATACGGGCACCGGGGCCGATGGTGCGGTAGAGCTTGCCATCGAGGAAGACGATGGCAACTTCGATATCGGAGGTTTCGACGAGGATGAAGTGCTCGGCGACGACATCGGGCCGGGACTTCACGAGGTAGTCGACCCACTCGGAAGCGAAGATGGGGGCCAGGACGTTATAGCGCTCTTCGCGCATGGTGTGCGCGAGGCCGGCGATGAGGTGATCGCCGGGAGTGAAGAGGCGGATGAATCGGTTGCGGCGGAACAAGAGCACGCGCTCGTTGTGGCCGACGGTGATGCGCTTCCAGAACAGCATGGGTCCTCCTTGTTTGGCCGGCATGAGTCCGGCTGGGTTCGTTTCGTTATTTTCGGCGTGCAGGGAGCGGCGAGCGCCCCGCGGAGTTGAAAAGCGATGAAAGCGATGAATCCCGGCTTGCCCGACGGCCGTGCCGTTCGGTGGCTGGCGGGTTGGGTTCGTTTCGTTATTTTTGGCGTGCAGGGAGCGGCGAGCGCCCCGCGGAGTTGAAAAGCGATGAAAGTGATGAAAGTGATGAATTCACCCACCGGCCGAGCGGAGTTTCCCGAAGGAGCCGCGGGGCCTTTCGGCTACTTTTCGCTATTTGGGTTCGTTTTGCAATTTTTGATATCGCGAAAACGAGTCAAATTTTGTAAAGTGGCGCGAGGACCGCAGGGCGGCTTCGCCGGTGCCCGGCTCCGTGAGGAGACCGAGCCGAAACCGCCGCGCGACCGTTGGGTTCGTTTTGCAAAAAGCGCTTTGGGGCGCGTTGGTCTGTGTAGCGGGATTCGAACCCGCAACCCGACAGCTTTGTGGGCTGCCTGCTCTACCCTTGAACTATACACATGGTTGGAACGGTGTGGCGGCCAATGCCGGCATACGGAGCATTCAGGGAATGCCCGCACCCGCCAGGGGTTTCAACCTGGACGATAGGAAATTGGAGCTTGAACCGTTCTGGGGGAAAATTACCGACGTCCGGGCAACTGCCGTCCGTCTCTGGCCTGATTCCAGTATGGGAAGGAGAGACACGGCAAGGAGCTGTTGGCGTTTCGAATTTTGTGCTGTCGTATTTGCCGCGTCATATTAGACTACCTCTTGACTTTCTGATGATAGCACAAGCGGGCAAATATGCAAGGGGATTGTGGGGAATTTTTTGGGTTCGTTTTTTGAAATACTGACGAAATCAGGCGCGACGAAGGAATTGTGCTACCGAAGTGAGCAATTCTTCGGAGGGGATGGGTTTGACGAGATAGCCCTGCATGCCGGCTTCGATGGCCATGCCGCGGTGTTCTTCGGCGGAATTGGCGGTGAGGGCGATGATGGGTGTTTGGTCGTAGCCGGGGATGGTGCGGATGGTACGGGTGGCGTCGATGCCGTTGAGGCCAGGCATCTGGAGATCCATAAGGATGAGGTCGTAGTGGCGGCCGCGGGAGGCCTGGATGGCATCGGCGCCGGATTTGGCGCACTCGACCAAGTAGTGGCCGCGGCGCAAGACGTGAGTGAAGATGCGTTGGGCGACTTCGTTGTCTTCGACGAGGAGGATGCGGGCGGCGCCCTGCGGGGCTTCGTTGGTGGGAGATACCGAGTGTGTGGTGTCGGTCAACTGGAAGGGGATCTCGACGAAGAACGTGGACCCTTGGCCGACGGTGCTTTCGGCCCAGATGCGGCCGCGCATGAGGTTGGTGAGGGTTTCGACGAGGGCGAGACCGAGGCCGAGGCCGGAGTAGGTGCGCGACAAGCCGGTTTCGAGTTGGCGGAAGGAGTCGAAGATATGGGCCAGTTGTTCGGCGGCGATGCCGATGCCTGTGTCGCGGACGGCGAAGCGGAGGCGGGCATTTCCGTCGGCGCTCGCTACCATGGAGATCTGCACGCTGACCTCCCCTTGGGGAGTGAACTTGATGCCGTTGGAGATGAGGTGGGAGAGAATCTGCCGGAGGCGGAGGGCGTCGCCGATGACGATGGGTGGGACGCTGGGGTCGGTATTGGAACGGAGACGGAGGCCTTTGGACTCGGATTTGAACTGGTGCTCGGCGAGGGCGGCCTGGACGACTTCGGCGATGTGGAATTCGGCGTCTTCGAGCCGTACGCGGCCGGAACTGAGGGCCGAGTATTCAAGCGTTGCGTTGAGCACCTCGAAGAGGGTTTCGGCGCAGGAGCGTGCGGCGGAGACGTATTCGCGCTGCTCGTCGTCGAGTTTGGTTTCGAGGAGCAAGTCGGTCATGCCCATGATGCCGCTGAGCGGGGTGCGGATCTCGTGATTGAGGACGGCGAGGAAGCGAACCTTGAGGCTGGCCAACTCCTCCAACTGATTGTGGTGAGTATCGCCGTTACCGTTGGCGCCATTGCGGGGCGCTTGCCGAAAGTTGCCAGCCGGGGGAACAGCGTCCGGGGGCATGGCTGCACTGTTGGGGTCCGGAAACGGGGCTCTCAGTGCATTCACCAATTGATTCATCCTCTTGCGTCATATCGGCAAGAAGACCTACGGAGTTTAGGGGAAACGCTGAAAGTATCTTATTTACAATTGACTTACGGGCGCATGGCAGCCAATTGCCTGAGGCGTCTGAGGGCTTCGCCTGAGTCGATTGCCCCCTCGGCTAGACGGACTCCCCCCGGGTAGTCGCCAGCGAGTCCCCCCACAACGAGGGCAGCGGCGGCATTGACGATAACGATATCGCGGTGAGGGCCCTTGGCGCCGGAGAGGATATCGAGCGCGATGGTGGCGTTGCGTTTGCGGTCGCCGCCGCGGAGGTCTGCGGGGTTGGCGAGGGGGACGCCGAAGTCGGACGGGGAGAGGGAGAGTTGGGAGACGGATCGATTGGCGATGGAGAAGACGGTGGTGGGTCCGGTGGTGGTGATTTCGTCGAGACCGTCGGAGCCGTGAACGATGAAGGCGCGGGAGATGCCGAGTCCGGCGAGGGCGTGGGCCATGAGTTCGGCGGCGGGGACGGAGGGGGCTCCGATCACCTGGACGTTGGCGCCGGCGGGGTTAGTGAGGGGGCCCAAGAGGTTAAAGGCGGTGCGCATTTTGATTTCGGCGCGGGCGGGCTGGGCGTGTCTCATGGCGGGGTGGATGGCGGGGGCGAAGAGGAAGCCGATGCCGGCCTCGCGGATGGCCTGGGCGGCGCGTTGGGGGGACATGGCGATATCGACGCCGAGTTCTTCGAGGAGGTCTGCGCTGCCGCAGAGGCTGGAGAGGGAGCGATTGCCGTGTTTGGCGACGCGGATGCCTGCGCCGGCGGCGACGAAGGCGGCGACGGTGGAGATGTTGAAGGTGCCGCCGCCGTCTCCGCCGGTGCCGCAGGTATCGAGGAGGGTTTCGCCGGTCAGGCCGACGTCGACGGGGTTGGCTTTGGAGCGCATGGCGCGGGCAAAGCCAAGAAGTTCCTCGCTGGTTTCACCTTTCATGCGGAGGGCGACGAGGAAGGCGGCGATTTGGGCGGTAGTGGCTTTGCCTTCGAGGATGACGACCATGGCCTGCGTGGCCTCATCGGCGGCGAGGTTCTGGCGGTTGGCGACGCGGTGCAGGTAGGGGACAAGCGGCATGTTATAGTGAAGGTTTCGACCTCGAAATACTAACACAGGCTCAAACTCGATGAAAATCCATGAATATCAGGCCAAGGCGCTCTTGGCACAATACGGAGTCCCTGTGCCGAGGGGCAAGGTTGCGTTTACGGTGGATGAAGCCGTGAGCGCGGCGAAGGAACTCGGCGGGAGCGTGGTGGTGAAGGCGCAGATCCACGCGGGCGGACGCGGCAAGGGCGGCGGGGTGAAGGTGGCCAGAGACCTGGCCGAGGCGGAGCAGTACGCCCGGCAGATTCTGGGCATGACGCTGGTGACGCATCAGACGGGGCCCGAGGGGCGGGTGGTGAAGCGGCTGCTGATTGAAGAGACGCTGCCGATTGACCGGGAGTTGTACCTGGGCATTGTGCTGGACCGCGCGGTGGGCCGGTGCGTGTTCATGGCGTCGGCGGCGGGTGGGATGGATATTGAAGAGGTAGCGGCGAAGACTCCGGAGAAGATTTTGAAGGAGCAGATTTTGCCGGGGCAGGGGCTGGCGGCATTTCAGGCGCGGAAGCTGGCGTTCGGGATGGGATTGCCGGCTTCGGCGGTGAACGGCGCGGTGGCGGCGATGCAGGCTCTGGTGAAGGCTTACAACGAGTTGGACGCGAACCTGGCGGAGATCAATCCATTTATCCTGACGAAGGACGGCAAGACGCTGGCGCTGGACGCGAAGATCACGCTGGACGATAACGCGCTGTACCGGCACAAGGCGCTGATGGACCTGCGCGATCTTAACGAAGAGGATCCGCTCGAAGTGGAAGCCTCGAAATTCAGTTTGAATTACATCAAGCTGGACGGGAATATTGCGTGCATGGTGAACGGCGCCGGGCTGGCGATGGCGACGATGGACATCATTAAATACGCCGGAGGTGCTCCGGCGAATTTTCTGGATGTGGGCGGCGGGGCGAACGCGGAGCAGATAAAGAACGCGTTTCACATTCTGCTGGCCGATGCCGGAGTGAAGGCCGTGCTGATCAACATTTTCGGCGGGATTCTGCGCTGCGACACGCTGGCGACGGGTGTGGTGGCGGCGGCTCGGGATCTGAACGTGAAGGTTCCGATCGTGATTCGCATGGAAGGCACGAACGTGGAAGAAGGCCGGCGGATACTGGCTGAGTCGGGGTTGAATTTCACCGTGGCGGACGGGATGAAAGACGCCGCGGAAAAAGTGGTGAGGTCGGCACAATGAGCGTACTGGTAAATAAGAATACGCGCCTGCTGGTGCAGGGCTTCACGGGTAAAGAAGGGACGTTTCACGCGACGCAATCGATCGCGTACGGGACGAATGTCGTCGGGGGCGTGACGCCCGGCAAGGGCGGGACGACGCATCTGGACCGGCCGGTGTTCGACACGGTGGAGCAGGCGGTGAAGGCGACGGGGGCCAACGCTTCGGTGATTTTCGTGCCTCCGCCGTTTGCGGGCGAGGCGATCATGGAAGCGGCGGACGCGGGATTGCCGCTGGTGGTTTGCATTACGGAAGGGATTCCGGCGCTGGACATGGTGAAGGCGTGGGATTTTCTGCAAGGCCGGGCGACGCGGCTGATTGGGCCGAATTGTCCTGGAATTATTACTCCGGGCGAGTGCAAGATCGGGATTATGCCGGGACATATTCATAAGCCGGGCAATGTCGGGGTTGTATCGCGCTCGGGGACGCTGACGTACGAGGCCGTGGGCCAGTTGACGAAGCTGGGTCTGGGGCAATCGACTTGCATCGGGATCGGTGGGGATCCGATTATCGGGACGAACCACACGGATGCGGTGCGGTTGTTCAATGAAGACCCGGATACGCATGCGATCGTAATGATCGGGGAGATCGGCGGGGACGCGGAAGAGAAAGCGGCGGCATACATCAAAGCGCATGTGAAGAAGCCGGTGGTTGGATTTATTGCCGGTCAGACGGCGCCTCCGGGACGGCGGATGGGGCATGCCGGGGCAATTATTTCCGGATCGAGCGGGAAGGCGTCGGACAAGATGGCGGCGATGGAGGATGCGGGGATTACGGTGTGCGCGACTCCGGCGGACATTGGGGAAAAAGTGAAGATGAGATTGGGGCTGTAAGGAAATATGGAACGTACTTTTGCGATAGTGAAGCCCGACGCGGTTGCCGCGGGGAATGCCGGCGCGATTCTGCATGAGATTGAGAAGGCGGGGTTCAAGATTGTGGCGCTGCGGATGACGCGGCTGAGCCGGGAGCAGGCGGCCGGGTTTTATGCGGTGCACAAGGAACGGCCGTTTTTCAACGGGCTGCTGGATTTCATGACGGAAGGTCCGGTGGTGTTGATGGCGCTGGAGGCTCCGGACGCGGTGAAGGCGTGGCGCGATCTGATGGGCGCGACGAATCCGGAGAAGGCGGCGGAAGGGACGATCCGGAAGAAGTTCGGGACGAATATCGAGCGGAACGCGACGCATGGATCGGATGCGGCGGAGACGGCGGCGTTTGAGCTGGGGTATTTTTTCCGGGGGTATGAACTAAGGTAGGGATTGTTTGAGTTTTGCATTTCGCGCGCGCGGGCCAGAGTGGTCTGCGCGCGTTTGTGTTTACTGGGGATCTGGCGCGGCGTGGAGCGAGTGGTGAGTGGTGGCGATTTTGCATAGAATGGGAGGCGCAAACGGGGTCTCACTATGCGCTCAATGTTATCTTTCCTTTCTTTTCTCTTGATTGCTTCCGTGGGTTGGGGGCAGACGGTTACGGGCTCGATTGTGGGCTCGGTTGCGGATTCGAGCGGGAGCGTGATGCCGGGGGTGGAGGTGCGGGCGGTGAATCAGGCCACGGGCGCGGCGCGCACGGTGGTGACGGATGCGGCGGGCGGGTTTGTGGCGCCGGCGCTGCCTCCCGGTGTTTACACGATCACGGTGGAGAAGCAGGGATTCAAGAAATACGAGAAGAAGGAAGTGAATCTGCCGGCGAACGAACGGTTGCCGGTGGGGGAGCTGGTGTTGGAAGTGGGAGCGCTGACGGAGACGATCTCAGTGACGGCGCGCGGGGCGGCGGTGCAGACGGCGTCGAGCGAACGGAGCGGGATTCTGACCGCGACGCAGATGACGAATTTGTCGGTGATTAACCGGGACTTTTCGTCGCTGGTTTCGCTGCTGCCGGGCGTGGTGGCGAGTCCGCGCGGGGAGACGGTCGGGTTCGGGGCGAATAGCCTGCTGAATGTGCAGGGCGGACGGAACACGGGGAACAACATCACGATCGACGGGGTGCCGACGAACGATTTGGGGAATGCCTTCAGCGTCACCAGCTTCATCACGATGGATGCGGTAAGCGAGGTGAAGATTCTGGTGTCGAGCTTTCAGGCGGAGTTCGGGCGCAAGCCGGGGGCGAGCGTGCAGGCGGTGACGAAGTCGGGGACGCAGCAGTTTCACGGGAATGCGTATTGGTACAAGCGGCACGAGATGTTCAATGCGAACAGCTTTTTCAACAATCGGAACGGGGTGCCGGAGGCTCGCTACCGCTACACGACCGCCGGGTACAATTTGGGCGGGCCGGTGTATGTGCCAGGGAAGTTCAACACGAATCGGGACAAGGTGTTCTTCTTCTGGTCGCAGGAGTTTCTGCGGGAGCAGCGGCCGCAACCGATCCGGCAGGTGACGACGCCGACGATTGCCGAGCGGCGGGGCGATTTTTCGGATTCGCGGGATACGAACGGGGCGCTGATCGTGGTTCGCGATCCGCTGGCTGGGGCGGCGTTTGCGGGGAATATCGTGCCGGCGTCGCGGATTAATGCCAACGGGCGGAATTATTTGAATCTGCTGCCGGAGCCGAATTTTTTCGATGTGGGGTTGAGTTCACGGCGGTACAACTACCAGGTGCAGGAGGCGTTGGAGGCTCCGAAGCACACGGAGTTGTTGCGGGCGGATTACGCGGCGAATGCGAAGACGACGATGTACTTCCGGTACAACCAGTGGTGGGAAGACGTGCGGGGATTCGCGGTGCCGGGTGGGAATGCGAACTGGGGCTGGATTCCGAGCACCTATTTGAATACGGCCAAGACGGGGTTGATTTCGCTGACCCGGATCTTGAGTCCGCGGGATGTGCTGGAGTTTTCGACGGGGGTGAACCGGGGGACGGAGAACGCGACGGCTCCGGAGGCGGCGATCAACCGGGTGACGCGGGCGACGGCGAATTTCAATGTGCCGCAGTTTTATCCGGGGAACAATCCGCTGAACCTGGCGCCGCGGGCGAGTTTCGGGGGATTGTCGCAGCCGGCGAATCCAACGGTGGAGAACCGGTTTCCGCTGCGTGGGACGGATACGTTGTACACGCTGAGCACGCTGCTGACGCGGTCGCAGGGGGCGCACACGCTGAAGTTCGGCTTCTGGGCGGAAAAGGCTCACAATACGGAGGGTGAAGATGGGAATTACAACGGGGAGTTCAATTTTGGGCGGAATGTGAACAATCCGCTGGATACGAATCATCCGTATGCGACGGCGTTGTTGGGGAATTTCGCGTCGTATACGGAGTCGACGACGCGGCCTTCGGAGTCGAGCCGGTCGAATCTGCTGGAGTGGTTTGCGCAGGACAATTGGAAGGTATTTTCGCGGCTGACGGTGGATGCGGGGGTGCGGTTTACGTGGGCGCAGCCGTATCGCAGCGTGTACCGGGCGGAGGCGGCGTTTCTGCCGGATCTTTGGGATGCGGCGCAGGCTCCGAAGCTGATTGAACCGTTCCGGCAGGGGAACACGCGAGTGGGGAGGCATCCGGGGACGGGGCAGATCCTGCCGGCGGCGGCGATTGGGGCGATGGCGGCGGGGATTGGGAACCCGTTGAACGGGACGGTGGTGGTGCGGGATACGCCGGGTTATCCGGGCGGTTTACGGGATAATTCGGGGATAAAGGTTGCGCCGCGGATGGGGCTGGCGTGGGATCCGTTCGGGAAGGGGAAGACGGCGGTACGGATGGGCGGCGGCGTGTTCTTCGAGGGCAGGGAGCAAGGCAACCGGGGATACGGGATTTGGCGGAATCCTCCGCTGCGTTCGGATCCGGTGATTTATTACGGCACGTTCGATACGCTGCCGCAGTCGAGGGGGGTGGAGTTTCCGGCGGCTTCGGGCGGGTTTCTGCGGCCGTGGCCGATGGCGCGGACGTATAACGCCAATGTTGGAATACAACAGGACATCGGGTTTGGGACGGTAGTGGATATGAGCTACGTAGGGGCGTTCGGGCGGAGGTTGAGCCAGATGCGGAATTTGAATGCGATTCCGTTCGGGACGAATTTTCTGGCGTCGAGCCGGGATACGACGCTGGCGGCGGGTCCGCTGTCGCCGGCGTTTTTGAGGCCTTATGTGGGGTACAACGATATTAATCTGTATGAGTTTGTGGGGAACTCCAGTTATCATTCGCTGCAGACGACGGCGAACCGGCGGTTTACGAGAGGCTTGCAGTTCGGAGGCTCGTGGACGTGGTCGAAGGCGATGAACTACAGCGATACGAACACGGCGGGGGTGAGCACGCTGATCGATCCGAAGGTGTGGAATTACGGGCTGGCGGGGTTTGACCGGACGCACAATCTGGTGGTGAATTGGACGTGGGATGTGCCGAAGTTGAGCCGTGGATCGAAGAACGCCTTTGTGCGTCAGACGGTGGATGGGTGGCAGGTGTCGGGGATCGCGCGGTTTGTGTCGGGGGATCCGCTGGGGGTGGGGCTGGGGTTCATCAACGCGGTGGATATTACGGGGTCGCCGACGGATGGAGCGAGGACGGTGGTGGTGGCGAATCCGGTGCTGGCGAAGGGGGAGCGGACGTTTTCGCGGTATTTCAACACGGATGCGTTTCGGGCTCCGGCGGTGGGGACGTTCGGGAATGCGGCGAAGACGGTCATACGAGGGCCTGGGGTGAATAACTGGGATGTATCGTTTTTCAAGAATTTTCCGGTGAAGGAACGGGTACGGCTGCAGTTTCGCGGAGAATTTTATAACTTTTTCAACAAGACGCAGTGGGCGGCGGTGGATACGAACGCGCGGTTCGACGCGCAGGGGCGGCAGGCGAATCCGCGGATGGGGGAGATTACGGATGCTCGTGCGCCGAGGCGGGTGCAGTTGGCGTTGCGGCTGACTTTTTGATGCGGTGGCCGGGGGCGGGTTATGTATCGCGGAGGGCTTGGGATGGGTTGATGTGGAGGGTGCGGCGAGCGGGGCCGAAGGCGGCGAGAAGGCCGACGGCGAGGATGACGGCGGCGATTGTCAGCACGATGTGAGTACCGGTGAGGGAGTTGGTGATAGCGCGTTCGAGGGCGGCGCCGAGGATTGCGCCGAGGGCGGCGCCGGCGGCGAGTTGGGTTAGCGCCCGGGAGAAGATGCCGGCGAGGATGCGGTTGCGGCTTGCGCCGAGGGCCATGCGGATGGCGATCTCTTTGCGGCGCTGGGAGACGGTGAAGGACATGAGCGCGTAGACTCCCATGGTGGATAGGAGGAGCACGCTGACGGTGAGTCCGAGGAAGACGGCGGCTTGGAGACGGCTGATCCATTGTTCGCTGCGGAGGGCTTCATCGAGGCGGCGGACGGTGCGGAGATGAAGTTCGGGATCGACTGCGGCGGCGATCTGGCGCAAGGGGCCGATGAAGGCGGTGGCGTCGCCATCGCGGAGGTGGATGGCGAGGGTGGAGGGTTGGATTTCGCCGGGGGAGGTGGCGTGGTAGATCTTGAGCGGAGTGTCGCGGATGTTTTGGCTGACGCCGGTGGGGAAATCGGGCACAATGCCGGTGATTTCGTAGGAGCGGGCGGGTTCGTTGGCATAGCGGAAGCGGCGGCCGAGGGCATTGCCTTGGAAGAGCGTATTGGCGAGAGACTGGTTGACGAGGACGGATTCGAGATCGAAGGTGCGGCCGGCGAGGATGGGGAGCTGGAAGGCTTGGAAGAAGCTTGCGCCGACGCGGGTGGAGCGGACGCTGTGGAGTTCGGTGTGTTGCGGGGTCGGGATTTCGATGCGGGCGCCGGGTTCGTTGCCGGGATCGGTGAGGGCGAAGGAGACGGCGGCGACGCGGGGATCGGCGGCGAGGCGGCGGAGGAGTTCGGTTTGGAGAGTGGCGAAGCGGCCGGGGGCGGCGTTGTCGAGTCCGAGTTGGGCGGTGAGGAAGCGGTGGGCGTCGAAGCCGATGGGAGCGAGGCTGTCGCGCGATTCCTTCCAGGAGTTGGCGACGGCAGGGGGCAGGAGGGCGACGGCGAAGGCGACCTGGGCGACGATGAGGACGGTCCAGGTACGGCCGAGGCGCATGCCGGAGCCGCCGGCTCCGATGATGCGGAGGTTGTGGAGCACTTCGCGGCGGGTGGCTCGCAGGGCGGGGATGATGCCGACGATGGCGGCGGCGAACACGCTGAGGGCTGCGGCGTAGAGGATGGATTGGGGGTGGAGGCGGAAGGAGATCCAGAAGGGGAGATCGGCGTGGAGGTGGATGGTGGCGGCCTTGATCCGGTGGAAGGCGGCGACGGCGATGACGATTCCGGCGAGGGTGGCGGCGAGGGACATGACGAGGGATTCGATGAAGAGTTGGGCGACGATGCGGGCGCGGCCGGCTCCTAACGCGGTGCGGAGGGAGATTTCGGCGTGGCGCATGGCGGTGCGGGTGTAGACGAGAATGGCGACGTTAAGGCAGACGAGCACGAGCAGCGTGACGAGGATGGCTTGCATGGCGAGGAGGGAGGTGAAGTCGCTTGCTTCGTGGATGCCGGTGAAGGGGTGGGTGTAGGGGAGGAGTCTGGGCTGGAGGTGGGCGTAGGCGTGCGGGTTTGCGTGGGCGGCGCGGCGGAAGGCGGCGGTGAGTTCGGATTGGGCGGAGGAGAGGGTAGCGTCCGGGGTAAGGCGGGCGAAGACATGGATGGCTGGACCGGCAAGGGGTGAAGGGGCAGGGGTGAGGCGAAGGGGGATCCAGTATTGGTGGTTGATGGGGAAGGCGAAGGATTGGGGCATGACTCCGACGATGGCGTGCGGAGTAGCGCCGAGTTGGATGATGCGGGAGAGGATGGCGGGGTCGGCGGCGAAGCGATTGCGCCAGACGGATTCGCTGATTACGATGACGGGGGGCGCGCCATCGAGCTGGTCGGAAGGGAGGAGGTGGCGTCCGGTGAGGGGAGCGACGCGAGCGAGGGGGAATGCGGAGGCGGTGATGGCGGCGACGCGGATGGTTTCGGGTTGGGTGGCGGGGAGGATGAGGTTGGCGGTGAGGTCGCGGAAGGCGCTGAGTTGTTGGAGGGAGGTGAGCTCAGTGCGCCAGCGGAGGTAGTCGTGATGGAGGCGGGGTTGGGGAGCGAATTGGGCGGTGTCCCAGAGTTCGAGAGAGACGACGCGGTGACCCTCATGCAGGGGGAGATTGGAGAGGAAGCTGCCGTGGATGGCGCTGAAAGCGCCGACGGCGATGGCGACGGCGACGGCAATGCCCGCTCCGCCGGCGAGGGTGAGGCCGGGGTGTTTGAGGAGCATGCGGACGCCGAGTTTGAAATCGAGCCGGGAGGGCATATCGGGAAGACGGGAATGGAGGGGGGATTCTTACATAGGGTGGCGAATTCTGTTGGGACGGGGGCTCTGCGACAATGGGGCAATGCGAACGACGATACTGCTTCTGTTGGTTTCCGCCGCGGCGTGGGCACAACCTGCCAGTTTCGGGCAGGGGTGGCTGGGCGAATTCGATCATGCGGCTGGGCAATTGCAATCGCTGGCGGAGGCCATTC
>JAEUQG010000269.1 GCA_016789755.1 Bryobacterales bacterium | reverse complement strand
GGACAAACCTGAGTTGGTGTGGGCTGAATTGGTCATACAGCGGCACAGCTTTTATGCCGTTCACTTCGGCACCGTACTTCCGAAACAGGGCGTTGTCCGTGCGCTGATGCCAGGATTCTTCTTCGGTTCTCATTGCCGCTCTACTGATTGCGAGGGCACACTTGAACTCATCGTATGTTAATTCGAAGTCCGGTGGACGCAATTCGGCGGAGGCCAAGCCAACAACGGAGAAGCTGTCATCCAAAATATCTCTTGCGGGATTGTATTCCCACACACCGACATCCTGACATGGAACACCTTCTTGGGCCAGTGTCTTCACCAACTCGGCAGCCGCACGATCATGAAAAGCCGGCACGCCGGAAACGGCGTCTGGAAGCCATGCTTCCTGGAGCCGATGAAGGATTCGCAACTGGACAACGGTGAGGACGATGCGTTCCTGTTCCAGTTGAGCAACCGGATCAGGATCGACGGCTAGCAGCTTCTTCGATCGGAGCCACTGTGCGCACTTGACTGTTGACTTCTCCGGGGTTGTTCGCGTGTGGTCAAGCTCGGTGATCAGCCAGCCGTCAAAACTTGCCTCTGTCAAGTGTTGAATCGCCGCGTCGAGTTCTACCTCGCCTTCGCCGAGTTCCACGAATCCACGTGCATATCGATGCGAGAATGTTCCATACGTGGAGACCCAGTCCTTGAGATGGACTCCGGCGAGCCGGTTGACCGGGAGTGTGGTGAGCGCTTCTTTGAGAGTGCCCTTGCTGCCGCTGATAGTAAGGTGAGCCGTATCGGGCAGCCACAGGAGACGTGGATCCTTCCCCAAGAACTCCTTGGCGTCCTGCCATCGCGCCAGCTTACCCGGATGCATGGTGTGCACGGCAATCCGGGCTCCTTTGTTCAAAAACGGGATGAGGCAGGCGAAGTCTGTTTCGTCGGAGTATAAGTACGGGAGCAGAACGTCGCGCCTCTCCAATCTTGCACGCTCTTGCTGGTACGCTTTTGCGAAATCGAATCGTTCCTCGAGCGAACCCGCAACCAGCCCCAGCAGTTCCAACCTACGATCATGCAGCCGATGTGCGAGGTCCGCGGCCATTGCCTCCGGAGTGTTGCCGCGCAGGCCCAGCCTGGACGGCGGTTGTGCGAACTCAATACCTTCGAATCCGGCGCTCTTTATCACGTCTAATACATGATCGAGATTGCCAATCCGGCGCCCCCAGAGAATCGTGTGGAAGCCTAATCGCATTCGCTTATTGTATTCCAAATCGGATTTCGTCGTAACGATGGGTCGTCTTTCGATAACTATGTTGCTATCGGACCCTATTCAGCGAAGTTCCTTAGTGCTCCGTGCTCGAAACAGACAGGCGGAACCAAGGGCGATGCGTGCGGACGGTGATGTCCCGGAGACCGGCGGCGGCGGCCAGAGCCCGAAGTTCAGCGGGGCGGAAGGCGGCTTCGACCGAGACAGGGCCGTCGTGCAGGGTGATGGCATGCCAGCCGAACAGCCAGCGCGTAGCGGGGAGGAACTGGCGGGCGAGGAGGCTGCGCTCCAGATCGATGGCCAGCACGTGGCGGCGGGAAATGCGGCGCATCTCTTGGAGCAGGCGCACGACATCGCTGTCCTCAAAGTGATGGAGAAAGAGACTGCAGAAAGCCACATCGAAAGACGCATCATCGAAAGGAAGATGGAAAGCATCGGCCACCAGCTTGGGGGCCGGGGCGAGCGTCAGATTGCGCGGGATGCGGTCGAGGGAGATGACTTCGGCGCCAGGAAACACGCGCCGGACGAGGTGGCCGGTGTCGCCGGAAGCGGCCCCGATATCGAGCAGGCGGAAGGCATCGCCAGGGGCGTAGAGCCGGCGCAAACACGTACGCAAAACGTCGTGCCCGCCGAGCCAGCGGTTGATGCGGCGGAGGTCGCCGAGGTTCGCCGCGGCGGCTTCGGCCGAGGCGCCGTCGAGCAATTCGGGACGAATCTCGCGGCGGCGAAGGAAAGCCATCTCTGCTATGTTAAACTGCCCCGAGTGGACATCGTTTCCGGTAACTTAGGTTGGATTGAAGTCATCTGCGGGCCCATGTTCTCGGGCAAGAGCGAGGAATTGATCCGGCGGCTGCGGCGGGCAAAGATCGCGCGCAAGCGGGTGCAGGTCTACAAGCCCGTGATGGACGACCGTTATAGCGTAGACGAGATTGTTTCCCACGCCGAACAGCGGCTGAAGGCGGAGGTGGTCGGCACGGCCAAGGAGATTCTGGACCGCCTGGATTGGCGCACGCAGGTGGTGGGCATCGACGAATCGAACTTCTTCGGCAATGAACTGGTGGAGGTGGCGCAGCAGCTCGCCGATAGCGGGAAGCAGGTGATCATTGCCGGGCTCGATACGGATTACATGGGCCGCCCGTTTGCTCCCATGCCGGAGTTGCTGTGCGTGGCCGAATCGATTACCAAGGCGCTGGCGATTTGCATGCGCTGCGGAAATCCGGCCAAGCACAATCAGCGGCTGGTGGAAAGCAACGATTTGATTGTAGTGGGGGCGGCGGGGATGTATGAGGCGAGGTGCCGGCGTTGCTTCGAGCCGGGGGTGCCCAAGCAGGAGTATTTCGAGTTTGCGCGTCCGGGCCGGGCTGTGGCGGCAAGCAGTACCTGAAACATCCGTTTCCTACGTCAGCTAGAATAAGAAGACGTATCTCTCTCAACCCTCGAACCAGGAGCTGAACCCGTGAACGAGCCTTCCACCCAATATGTAGCGCCTTCGGGCGGATCGAATATCAAGATTGCGATTTTGTTTGGCGCCGTGCTGGCACTGCTGGCGGCCAACGTGTACCTGTTTCTGCAACTGGATCATGTGCGCAACGATATGGCGAAGGACCGCGAGGCCCTGCAATCGGAGATCGCCAACCTGCGCGAAGCCTCGTCGGTGACGGCGCAGACCAATCGCCGGACGGTAGAGAATCTGCGCGATGAACTGGAAACGGCGCGCCGGCAGGCGGCCATGGCCGTGGGCCAGGCGAAGACGGATGCCGAAAACAAGGTGCTCGATCTGAACAAGCGGCTGGAAGCGGAGCAGAAGAAGTCCGCCGCCGACCGCGCGGCGATCAAGACCGAAATCGGCGAAGTGAAGAAAGAAGCGGTGGAGACGAAGGAGAAGCTGGGCGCGGTAAACACCGAAGTCGGCGTGGTGAAGAGCGAAGTAGCCTCGACCAAATCGGAGTTGGACAAGACGATTGCCGAACTGAAGACCGTACGCGGCGACCTGGGCGTGCAGAGCGGGCTCATCGCCACCAACGGCAAAGAGCTGGCGGCGCTGATTGCCAAAGGGGAGCGGAACTACTTCGAGTTCAATCTGACCAAGACGAAGGCGCCGATGAAGGTCGGCGACATCGCCTTGATGTTAAAGAAGGTTGATCAGAAGAAGAACCGCTACACGGTGGAAGTGTACGCCGACGATAAGAAGACGGAGAAGAAGGACAAGACGATCAACGAGCCGTTGCAGTTCTACACGTCGAAGGCGCGCATTCCGTATGAGCTGGTGGTGAACGAAGTGAAGAAAGACAACATCATCGGCTATCTGGCGACGCCGAAGGTGACGGTGGCTCGCTAGTCGAGCGGGAGGGCCGAGACCTTGAGTTTCGGCTGACCCTTGATTTCGACCTTTACCTTTTCCCCCAGCCCAAGATTGCCGGTGATGGTCAACGTGTAATTGCCGCGCACGACATCGTAGATACGATTGGCGATGGAGGTTCCGGAAGCGGAGCGTTCGAGATCGCGCAATTGGAAGGATGCTCCGCCCGTGCCGCGGGCCAGCGTTTCAAACAGCGAGCGGTCGGTGCCGGCGGCGTAGACGGGGTAGATGGAGACTCCGTTCTTGCGGGCGAGGCGGATGATTTCGCGTTCGTGAAGGCGGCTGGGGCCTTCGATGCCGGCGGTGACCAGAAGAATGACGCGGCGGAAGGTGGCATGATCGAAACCGCCGTCCATGGCGGCGAACAGGCCATCGAGCACTTTGGGGGAATTCCCGTAGCGCACCTTGGAGAGCGCGCCTTCCAGCAATTGGCGGCTGGCGGTGAAATCCTGAATCATCTCGGCGCTGGAATCGAAGCTGACGATGGCCATCTGCTCCTTTTCTTTCAATCCGGCGATGAGGGTGGTGGCGACGGGTTGGACCATGCCTCCCAGGAGGCTGGTGTCGACCATGAGCATCACGTCGATGGGGCTGCGGGCGAACTCGGAGGCTTCAACACGACGGGGAAGCTTGTCTTCGAGGACCAGAAAGTCTTCGGCTTTGAGATTTTCGATGGGGCGGCCGGTCTTCTGTTCGACCACGGTGACCAGCATGCGCATGGCGGCCGGGGCGGCGGCGGCCAGGGTGAGGGCGAGGAGGAAAGCGCGGATCATTCCGATGCCTTGCGGTCGGCGGGGGGCGGGTCGCCTTCATCGCGGCCGATGACGCGCACCTGGACTCCGGTGTCGAGTTTGGCAAGGGGTCCGGTGGCGACCTGTTCGCCTTCCTGAAGGCCGTCGAGGATTTCGATAGCCCCCTCGAAGCGGTCGCCGACCTTGACCTCGCGGGCTTCGATGACTTCCTGGTTGATGACGTACGCTTTGTTGGAGCCGAGGACGTAGTTGACGGCGCGGGCGGGAACGACCATGACGCGCTCCGACTTGTCGGTTGGAACGCGGGCGCGGGCGTAGGAGCCGGGCTTCAGTTCGCCGCGCGGGTTGGCGATGAGGGCTTCGACGACAAAGGTGCGTTTGGTTTGATCCACGGTGGGGGCGATGCGCCAGATTTTGCCGGAGAAGCGGCGGTCGGTGAAGGCTTCGACCAGGATCTCAGCGGTTTGGCCGTTCTTGATCCAGGGGGCCATGCGCTCGGGGACTTCCAGGCGGAGGCGGATGGGGTCGGTTTTGACCAGGGTGATGAGAGGGGCGTTGGGGCGCACGTACTGTCCGACGGCGACCTGGCGATCCTTGACAAAGGCGGCAAAGGGGGCTCGAACGGTCGTGTCGCGGAGTTTCTTGCGCTGCAGGTCGAGCTGGGCTTTGGCGCGCTCCACTTCCTGGATGAGGTTGCGCGTCTGGTTGACGGTGGCGTCGTAGGCGGCCTGGGCGGACTGGAAGCGGGCGGTGGCCTGATCGAGTTCCACTTTGGCGCCGATGCCCTGATTGACGAGATTGGTGATGCGGTTGAAGCGCTGCCGGGCTTCGGTCAGGTCGGCGGCGGCGCGGCGCACATCGGGGGTTTCGCGGACGTCGGCGATGCGCTCCTTTTCGGTCTTCAGGCCGAGCTTTTCCATGGACATGCGGAGCTGGGCTTCGTTCTGGGCGAGGAGATAGCGCTGCTCTTCGTCGGAGACATGGACAAGGACTTGGCCTTCGCTGACGGCATCGCCGAGATCGACCTTGACCTGGTCGACTTTGCCTTCGATTTCGGCGCTGACCAGCACCTCGTCGTAGGGGTAGAAGGTGCCTACCGAATCGACGATGCGCTGGACCTGCCTGGGCCGGACCTGGGCGGCGCGGACCTGGACCGGGCCGGTGGATTCTTTTTTCGGCGCTTCCACCACCTTCTTGGCGCAAGAGGAGAGGAGGATGAGCAGTGCAAGGAGAAACGGTTGGAGTGAAAGCCTCATTCGGTAGCCCGTCTATTGATTGTAGTCGAAATTAAGCTTCCTTAAGAAGCACGGAAAATCATTGCGGCACGCCGGTGTCTAGATGAAATGACTACCTAAGGAAATAGAAGGTAACACCCGATGTATGGACTTATGGCTAGTGTGCCTTTTCAGGCCAAGACCTGGGCGCCAGGAGTGTACTCAGCCATGCGGGCGTGTCCATGAAGCGCAGCGAGAAGCTGTTCTTTTACCCGGTGTTCGCACTTGGCGCCGCGGGATTGTTGACGTCGGTGTTTCCGTTTGAATCGGAGAGCCCGATCCGCTACGCGTGCTTTTTGCTGGTAGCGGTAATAGCGGCCGGAGTGCGTCTGAGCTTGCCGACGGTGAACGGCACGCTCTCGATTAACTTTATCTTTGTACTGATTGGACTTATTGCCCTCAGCCGCTCGGAAACGATGCTGCTGGGGCTGTTGGTGACCTTGATTCAGTGCCTGTGGCGGCCGCCGCGGAAGCCGACGCGGTTTCAGATTCTGTTCAACCTGGCGAACGTTTCGCTCTCGGTGACGGCGATGACGCAGGTGTATTCCACGTGGAGTTTCACGGACCTTTCGATTGATACTCCGCTGCGGCTGCTGCTGGCGACGTTCGTCTATTTCGTGATCAACGGGTTGAACGTGGCGGTGGCGATCAGTTTCGCGGAAGGGAAGTCGATAGCCGCCGCGTGGCGCGAATGTAACATCTACAGCATGCCGTATTACCTGATCGGGGCAATTGCGGCGGGGTCGTTCAGCTTTCTGAAGCAGGCGGCGGGGTGGCCGGTGCTGCTGTTCTTTGTACCGTTCATCTACCTGCTGTATCGCGACTACCGGCTATATGTGCTGAGGCTGGCGTCGGAAAAGCAGCATGCCGAGGAGATCGCTGGGTTGCACTTGCGGACGATCGAGGCTCTGGCGATGGCCATTGAGGCGAAGGACCAATCCACGCACGACCGGCTGGAGCGGATACAGATCTTCGCCACGGGGCTGGGGGAAGAACTGGCGTTAACAACTCCGGAGATGGACGCGCTGCGGGCGGCGAGTCTTCTGCACGATATCGGGAAGCTGGCGGTGCCGGATCATATCATCGGCAAGGACGGGCGGCTGACGCGGGAGGAATCGGAGAAGCTGAAGATTCATCCG
>JAEUQG010000245.1 GCA_016789755.1 Bryobacterales bacterium | reverse complement strand
GGCGGAGATGGCGTTGTCGTTGCATGCGCTGGGTGTAACACGGTTCAGCGATCTGGAATGGCTGGACTCGCCGCCCGCCGCGGCGGTGGAAGCTGCCGAAGACCTGCTGCGCCGATTAGGCGCGCTGAACGACGAAGGCCGGTTGACCGAAACCGGACAGGCAATGACGCGATGCCCGCTCACTCCGCGATTGAGCCGCATGGTGGTGGAGGCCTGCCGCCGTGGCGCCGGAGAAGACGGGGCGCTGGCGGCTGCGTTGTTGAGTCTCGGCGCACGCCTGCCGCAGGAAATGCGGCATGCCACCGAATCCGATGTGCTGGCGCTGATGGAAGGTGGCTATCCGCCGATGACCAAGCGGCTGGTTGCTTCCATTCGCGGGGCGATGGGGATTCGCGGAGGCAAGGCGAGGCACGATGACGATCTGCCGATGGCGGTGTTGACCGGCTTCTCCGACCGCGTCGCGCGACGGCGGAACCGCGATGAGTTATTGCTGGCCGGAGGCGGATCGGCAGTGCTGTCGCCATCCAGCACCGTGCGCGAGCCGGAACTGTTGGTTGCCATCGACATCGAGGAAAGGAAGGAGCGCGGTCAGCCGCTGGTGCGCCTGGCCAGCGGCATCAAGCCGGAATGGCTGCTGGACCTGTTTCCGGAGTGTGTCACCGACCGCAACGGCGTGGAATGGAATCGCGCCGCCGAACGGGTGGAGGCATCGAGCGCGCTGCTCTATGACGGACTGGTGATCGAAGAAAGCCGCGGAGGACGCGTGGACCCGGAACTCGGTGCGGCCATGCTGGCGGCAAAGGCACGGGAAACGGGACTGGTGCGCTTTGCGAACCTCGACGAACTGCGCGCCGTGCAGGATCGCATCGGCTTTGCCGCGGAGCACTCCACCATTGAACCGCTGGGAGAAACGGAAATGCTGGATGCGCTGGCGGAACTATGCGCCGGCAAGAAGAGCTTTGCGGAGTTGGAAGCAGAAACCCGCGAAGGTGGTTTGGCCGCGTACCTGATTGGCAAACGCAATCGCCGGCTGCTGGAAGAAGTGGCCCCGGAGCGGTTTCAATTCCGCAGCGGGCGCACAGCGAAGATCGAGTACGCGGCAGGACAGCCGCCGCGGCTGGGTGCTCGCATGCAGGAGTTCTTCGGCATGAAGGAAACGCCGCGAGTGGCGCGCGGCGCCGTGCCGCTGGTGCTGTTGCTGCTGGCGCCCAGCCACCGGCCGGTGCAGACCACGTCCGATCTCGCCGGCTTCTGGGACCGCTGGTATCCGCAAGTGCGCAAGGAACTGATGCGCCGCTATCCCAAGCACGCATGGCCGGAGAAACCGGTCTGATTTCAGCGCTTCTTGAGACGCTTGGTCATGCGAAGTTCGTTATGCTCGCCGGGCTTGATCTTGTACTCCACCTCATCCATCACGAGTTTCATCATGCGCATGCCGAGTCCCCCGGAGCGGCGTTCTTCCACCAGGCGCTTGAGCTCTTTCTGCTCCACGGAGCCGGGATCCCAACCCTTTCCGGTATCGACCACCTCGATGTGGATGGCGTCTCCATCCAACCGGGCGCGGACGATGACTTCCTTCGTCTGATCGAGCCCGTAGGCGTGCTCGATGACGTTGGCGCATGCTTCGTCAACCGCGAGTTCCACCATCGACAGTTCGGTCTCGGCGAGGCCGGCCTGCTTGCCGATGTTGGCGACGAAGTCGCGAATGAGGGCGAGGTTCTCCGTCGAGGAGGGTACGTGTAAGAGGAACCGCCGTTCGAAGTTCTCCATGGATCATCCTTGCTGGAAACGCGCCACGGCTTCCGGCACGTCGCCGACGATGTCAAACAACGATTGAAACCCGAGGATCTCGAAAACCTGCAGAACCTTGGGGATGACGCCACTGATCTTGATGTCGCCGCCGGCGTCGCGTATCTCTTCGATGAAGCTCATGAATACGCCGAGTCCGGCGGAGGAGATGTAAGTCAGCTTCTCGCAGTGAATGACAATGCGGCGGCGTCCGGCGTTGATTTCTTTCTGGATGGCTTCCTCAAACTGCGGCGCGGTGTGCGCGTCGAGAAAGCCCTCCAAGGTGAGGACGGCGATGCCGTCCTGTTCAGACGCGGTTACGGAAAATGAATTGGCCAAACGTAGTTCTCCTCTGTATAAATATCATTGTGCCTGCAAAACCAAGAGTGTAGCGTCATCGTGGGACGGTTCGGCGCCGGTGAATTCCCCCATGTCGGATTTGATCCGGCTGAGCAGAGAGGATGCGTCGAGTTGCGCGAAGCGTTCGACGGTGCGCTGCAGCCGTTCTTCCCCGTACTGCTCGAGTTGCTCATTCATAGCCTCGGTCACGCCGTCGGAATAGAGCACCAGCGAATCGCCGGCCTTGAGTTGCACCTGCCCCGGCTTCACGCCGCGGTCAAAGAGCGCCGCTCCGGCGAGTCCCAATCCTATACCCGGTGGATTGAGATAGCGCGCCTTACCGGACGCCGCTTCGTAGAGTAGCGCCGGGTTGTGGCCGGCACGGATGATTTCGACGGTGCGCGTTTCGCTATCGACGGAAGCAAGCACAGCCGTGACGAAGACCTTCTTGCGGCAGGCGACATGCAGATGGCGGTTGATCTTGCGCGCCAGATCGGTGATGTCGTTCGATTCGGGAGAGGCTGCGGCGATGAGGCCTTTGGTGAGCGTCATGTAGAGCGCCGCGGGCATTCCCTTCCCGGACACGTCGGCGACGCATAGCCCGGTCTTGCCGTCGGGAAGCGCGAAGTAGTCGTAAAGATCGCCCCCCACATCCTTGGCCGGCTGACAGGAAGCGGCCAAGGCGAAACCGGGAATTTGCGGGGGACTATGCGGCAGCATGCGCTGCTGCGCCTGCTGGGCGAGGCTGAATTCCGCTTTCAATCGCTCGCGCTGGGAAAGGAAGCTCTGGGCCACGGGGTCGGCAGGCTCGGCTTCGTACCCGGTGCGTCCGGCTCGGAATGCACAAAGCCAGATCGAAGCATAGCCTGCCAGCACTGCCGCGCCGTGCCATTCCAACCCCATCGTACTGTCGATCAGCATGCCGGCAATCCACAGCGCGGAGCAGGCTTTGAGGGCGCTCAGCGCGGCCAGCAGATCGTAGTTGAGATAGACCAGCAACGCCCCGCCAACAAGCAGAACGGATGTTACCGCACTGCCTTCCGGACCCGCATGGACAGGAGCGACGAAGTAAACGGCGGCGCTGGCCAGAGGAATGAACACAAGCAGCGAAAGGGTGCGGAAGGGAAACCGCTGCGAAACAAGCGGCAGCAGCGTGGCCAGCAGGAAGGTGGGAAACAGATCGAAAATCGGCGTAAAGGCGCCGGCGCCGGGAACGTTGGCGAAGAGATATACCCATCCCGCGGTGGTTTGCAGATAAGCATCGGGGATGAGACCGCTCATGACAACGGCACTAGGGATTACTGCCAGCATTCCGGCCCATTGGATACCCTGAGAAACGGAACGCCCGACCTCAAAAGACCGGAACTTGAATTCCAGCAACAGGCGGAAAGACCGCCACCTGTCCCACTCCAAGTCGCGCGCGGCTCGCTGTCCAACCGCGATGTAAGCGAAGACGCCAAGCCCAGTGAAGAGGAGGCCGCCGAAGAGAAGTCTGGCGATGGAACCGGGAGAGAGGCCCCAGAACTCGAGCGGGAAAGTCAGCAAGGAAGGGAGCAGATAGAGGATCGCCGCGTTTCGCGCCAAGCGGCGGTCAATGGTACGCCGCATCCAGCCGAAGATCAGCATGCCGCCCAAAATCGGGGCGCCAACGAAAGCCAGTATTATTCCGACGATGGTCTTGGCCTCGCCCATGCCTCGCGTGGTGCGATGAAACTCGCGGCGAAGAGCGTCATCGAACAGCGTGCGGATGGAAGCGTCGCGGATGGCTCCGTTGGCGTTGACTCGAATGGAGATCTGCCAACGCAGGCGCGGGTCGCTATCGGTGCGGGCGGTCCATAGATACTCCGATTCGCCGCGCAGTTCGGGCGCAGCCGGGAATCGCCCCTGAAATTCGCCGGCAAGGATCTGAAACGCGGCGCGGGCATTCTGTTCGGCGTTTTTCGCAGGTTCGCCGCGGCGGCGGGACCCTCCGGTAGTGCGGATGGCGACGATGCGTCCGTTCCGATGAAAGCTGACTGTGATGTCGCCGCGCCGGGTTCCCGAATAGACTAGTTCCAACGTTTGCGCGGAAAGCAGATTGTCGAAGGCGGAACGGGCATAGCGCCGTTGCCATAAAAACAGGGTGTCGCGTGTTTGAGAGTTGTGGATCCAGGAATTGGAAGAGAGATCGACGTCGAGGACGCGTCGAACCTGATCGACGGCGGATCGATGCAGGGTGTGGCGATTCCAGCGGGCATCCTCCGCATGGCTCGTATTAGCCATTGGATAGAGCACGGCGAAAGCAGCAAAGCCACCGATCGCGGCCAGCAGGCCGGCAAGACGTGGGGCCGTCATGCCACCTCCTCCATGGACTGAGCCGCAGAACCGTCGAGGCTGCAAACCATCACCGTTACGTCGTCGGTCAGCTTGCGTTTTCCAAAACGTCCGCGGCGCGCGACCGTGAGGATGGACTCAAGAAACTCCCCGGCGGGCTGCCAGTGCAAACCGCCCAGTTTCTTGTGCAGCCAGCGGTCCGTGCCATGGCGGTCCGGCTCTCCGACGAGGCGGCTGAGACCATTGGTATAGGCGATGACGCGATTTTCCATGGACAGCGTTGCGAACCCCTCCCACATGGTGATTCCCGGATCGCTGTAGCGAACCTCCTGCACCGGAGACGTATTGCCGGCGATCAGCACCGATGGTGTGTCGCCGAATCGGGCGTATCGAACCGCGCGCTCCGCAACATCCAGAGTGAGAAAGCAAATGCCCTCCCCCGACTCCCCCTCCAGTTCTTTGCCCAGCGTGGCGCGCAGCGAGCGAAGCGTTTCGATGGGCGACAGGCCCTCCTGCGCTTTGTGCATCAGGAAGCCTTTCGCCAATGCGATCGTGAGAGCAGTCGCCAACCCCGTGCCGCCTCCGTCGATGATCAGAACGCCGAGGCGAGTACGGGAGATCGGGAAGTAGTCGTAGAAATCGCCGTTGACGGTTTCCGCGGCATTGCAGGAAGCCGCTACATGAAGGCCTGCGATGACCGGAGGCGCGGCGGGCAGCAGGCGCTGCTGCGCTTCCCGGGCGGCTGCCACCTCGGATTCCAATTGTTGGCGTTCGTGGATCTCGCTGGCATAGGCGGGCCGGACCTTCGCCGGGTCGACCACGCGCCCGAAGAATGCGCAAGCCGTCTGCACGGCGACCCACACACAAGCGATGACGGCTACCCAGATGCCATGGTCATACCAAAGCGGGGAAAGATGCGCGAGCCCGGCATATTCGATGAACAAAGGGGCGCCGGTGGCCACGACTAACGCGGCGAAGAAATCCACGCCGAAAAAAGAAGCAAGCAAGCCAGCGGCGTGAATAGCGGCAAGAACGATGGCGGTGAATGCGGAAAACGGCTCGGCTATCTGGAATGCAGCGGTGATGAGCGCGCCCAGCACCAGAACCGGCCAGATCCAATAAGCGCGGCGGAAGCGCCGTTCGAGAATCGAAAGCGGGCAGGCGAGCGCCGTCAGACATTGAAGGACGCCGCTGCTGAGCGCCGCGACCAGCAGCGATAGCCATGGCAAGCGCGAGAAAAGGTAGCTGTGGCCGGCGAGTCCTTCGAGGCCGGACAAGGTGGGTGACAACGCCAGGTAAGCAGAATTGCGTAGCAGCAGCATCCAGCCCAGCAACACCGTCCCCAAAACCACGGAGCGGCCGACGTTGCGGGAGAAGAGCTGTCCACTCAGGAAGGCGTCGAGCGATGTCAGTTGCGACGCGCGGCGCTCGCGCAAGTCTCCTTCCGCGGCGGCATAGGCAAGGCCCGCCATCTGTCCCACCAGGTACCCGAAAATCACCACCAACAACATCGGCACCCAATAAGGAATGGCCACATCCGCGTTGCTGATCTGCACGGGCTCGTCTTCCAGCATCACTTGCGAAGCCAGGAACGCGGTAATGATGGCGGTGACGGCGAACATCCGCTGGCGCGAGATCTCTTTCTGCGCGCGGCGCTGGAAATACCGCACCACCATAAAAAGGAACAAAATGCCCAAATAGGAAAAGAAGAGAATGGCGGCCAGTTTGCTGGTTTTCGCGCTCTTCTCAGCCTCGTCGGTCAGTTCGTAGGCAAGGCTCTGTTCCGTGACCTGACTCCCGCGCACCACCATGATGAGTCTTGCCGAGAGCGCCGGTTCGGCGTCGATGCGCAGTTGGCAGGAATAGCGGCGGCTGTCGCCACGCGAGTCGCGGCGCGTGGTCAGCTCGCATTTCTCCTTGCGAAAACCGGCACGCAAGGCAGGCAGTTCCCCGATGGTTTCGGAAGCCTTCCGTTCCACCGCATCTTCGGCCAGCACCGCTCCGAAGTTGTGGTCTTCGGGAAAGTACAAGCGGTATCCGGTGACTCTGCCGGAAGCGTCGAGGGTCACGCGGTTGTTGCGCAGACCTTCGTTGTCCTCGAATTGGGCTCGCAATTCCAGCCAGGGCGCCGCGGTTTTAAGCAACCGGTCGCCTGCCG
>JAEUQG010000236.1 GCA_016789755.1 Bryobacterales bacterium | reverse complement strand
CGGCAGGCGATTGTGGCCGGGCCGCGGAAGCTATCCGGGGCGCAGGTGATGTCGTCGGATCTGCGGGCGAGCGCTTCGCTGGTGATTGCCGGACTGGTGGCCAGCGGGGAGACGGTGGTGGACCGGGTGTACCATTTGGATCGCGGCTATGAGCGGATGGATGAGAAGCTGGCCCGTGTGGGGGCAAAGATACGGAGGGAATCATGAAGCACGGCGCAGGATTTCTGGCCATTGTGGACGATGCCAAGGGACGCATTCGGGAGGTGGATGTGGCCGGCTACCGGGCGTGGGTGGAGGAAGGCTCGGAGTGCGTACTGATCGACACGCGCGAGGAGAGCGAATGGGCGGCGGGGCACGCGGTAGGCGCCGTGCATCTGAGCAAGGGAATACTGGAGCGGGACATCGAGAAGACCGTGCCGGAGACGGGGCGGCGGATTGTGCTCTATTGCGGCGGCGGCTTCCGGTCGGCGCTGGCGGCGGACAATCTGCAGAAGATGGGATACACGGAGGTGTATTCGCTGGCCGGGGGATGGCGGGCTTGGAACGAAGCGGAAATGCCGGTAGAACGATAGGCGGCCAGGAATCAGCCCGAGCCGTAGAGGACCTGCAGGCAGCGGATGAGGACGTAGCCCAGGGCGGCGGTTTCCAGGTACATAATGAAGCGCAGGATCCAACCGCTCATGAACTCAAAGCGCAGCAGCAAGGCGCACCCGAGGGCGAAATAGACGGGCACGGTGTTCATGATGTCCTCGAACTTCTGGGTGTAGGCAACGAGGGCGATGTAGTAGATGAGCGGCCAGCTATTCTCCATGCGGATGCGGTAGCGCATGAACATGGCAGTGGCGGTGAGCACCATGAGGAGCAGCGTCGTGATGTTAAACGTGGATGGCTGCATGGGCGGGTCCGTATGGCCCTAGAAAGACCATAACAGACTGGCATAGCCTGTGTGTGCCCGGTAATTCTGGTAAGTGAGGGTGAAAAAACCCTCGCGATAGGCATAGTGTTGATACCCTAGATTCCATCTCAGGCGATTGTGTAAGCGCAGGGAAAAGCGGGCTTGCGGCGATTGATAGGAGAGAGGGAAGGTCTGGGCGAGGTAGAAGGCGTCGGTGTTGGTGAGCGTGGTCGCGCGGCCATCGCCGGTGTCTTTGATGAGGGAATAGCCGATGTAGAGGTCGGCGCGTTTGCGGATGGCGGCGCGCATGCCGAAGTTCGCCGAGTGGATATTGCTGACGTAGAGAGAGCGGTTGCTCTCGACGAGTTGGGAGGCGGCGAAGTAGGCGATGCCGGTAAGGGTATCGAGGTGGAGTTTGGAGTAGCCGGCGTCGAAGGAGAACCAGCTTGAGGGGGCCCAACTGGCGTCGTAGGAATATTGGCGGGAGCGGGCGCTGTGGGCGAACAGGTTCGCCGTGTTGGTGTTGTAGAGGGTCCGGGTGAGAGCGGAAAGCTGAAGGGATTTGAGCTTGTACTGGATGCGTCCGTTGAAGGCGTGGTAGTTCTTCTCGGCGATGGGGAGGAAGGGGCGGTCGGAGCGTCCCACTTCGGCATCGAGTTGGATGGTGAGAGGTTTGATGGGGCGCAGGCGGAGCCCGCCCAGGCCGCTGTTGAGGCGGTTGTTCTGCTGGTAGGAGAAGACGTCGGTGAACTGGCCGAAGGTTTGGCCTTCTCGGGAGCGGATGCGGCGGTCAGAGAAGTGGTAGCCCCCGTAGACCGAAACGATGTTGTTGAGAGCAACGGTGGCGTCGGTGAGGGTTTGGATGGAGCGGATGCCGAGGAACTGGAAGTTGAAGATGGCGTCCTGGGCGTTGGCATTATTGATTTCGCGGTAGGAGCCGGAGCCGTCCATGCGCGTGTTGTGGAACGATGTGTGATTGGTCAGGGTGAGGCGCGAGGTGGGAAGGAAGCTGATGTTGAGGCTGCCGGAAACGACCGGGCGGCTGCCTCCCCCGGCGACGAGGATCTGGCGGTTTTGGGCGATGCCGAGGCGGTTGGCTCCGCTGGCCAGCTCATCGAAGACGAAATCGCGGCGGCCGGAGACGTTGGAGTAGCGGGCGTTGACTCCGTACTTGCGCTCATTGCGGATGAGGGCGATGCGCCAGTAGGGAGCGTCGCCTTGGTAGGGCTCGGTGCGGCGCAGCGAAGTGAGGCGGGTATTGTCGGCGGTGTTGTTGCCGGCGAGAGACGCGGCGTTGATGGGGCTATCTTCTTCGTAACGGTCCCAGCCGCGGAGGATGTTCAGTTTGAAGCCGAGGAGGGTGGCTTCGCCTCCGAGGCGGTATTCGGTGCGGCGCCGGTCGATGTTGAGGAAGAGGGGGAATTCGTCGCCGCGGGAGTCGAATAGCTGGGTGGTGATGAGCCCGGGTCCGGTTTGCGAATTGCGCGTGTAGCCGCCGAAGAGTTTGAAGCTGGATTGCGGGAAGAGGGTGAAGTCGTGATCCTGGAAGCGGCGGCGGGTATCGAGCAGGTGCTGGCCGAAGGAGACGGTGAGGGCGGGGTTGTAGTATTCGTTGAGGCGCCAGAGCATGTCGTAGCGGTAGAAGCGGTTCTTTTCGATGCGCAGGGCGGCGGATTGGTAGGGGTCGTTGCCGAGGCCCTGGGTGGTGAGAGAGAGATCGTCGAAGAGCTTGCCGTGGCCTTCGCGGGAGTTGACGCGGAGTTGGCTGCCGAGCAGGCGGATGCCGTTGCCGAAGTTGACGTCGCTGCGGTACTTGCCGTAGTTGCCATCGACGGTACGGAAGCGGTAGCCGGTTTCAAAGGAATTGAGGATGTTGTAGGCGCCCTTGTTTTCGCCGCGCGGGTTACCGGTGTCTTCGCGCGTGGGAGCGACTGTGGGCTGGGCAAGCAAGGCTGCCGGAAGAAGGATGGTGGTGACGATTCGCAGCATGGGGCTTACCTCAGGAAGGTCCGGTCGGCGTTGGAGCCGTGGATGCGCACGTGGCAGGTGGTGCAGTTCTGATAACGCGGGTTGCGCATGTCGTGGGTCGGGGATTGCGTGGCGATGCCGTCGTTCTGGCGGCCGAAGGAGCCGGCGCCGTTGTGGCATTCCAGGCAGGTGGTGAAGACGCTGGTGCGGCGGAGGAGTTTGGCGTTCGTGGAGCCATGCGGGTTGTGGCACGATTCGCAGCCATCGACGCGCACGGCGGCGTGTTCGAAGGCGAAGGGTCCGCGTTTGTCGGAGTGGCACTTGAGGCAGGGCTGCTCATTGGCCAGAGCGTGCGTGACCATGCGCGGACGTTGGCCCATGCGCCAGGTGGGCGCCGGGGTCCCGTGCGGGTTGTGGCAATCGGTGCAGTTCATGAACCCTTCGTTGACGCGGTGTTTGAAGGGCATGGAGAACTGGGTGCGGACGTTGGCATGGCATCCGTAGCAGAGGTCGGTTTGACGCTTGGCGAGGAGGAATTTGGGGGTGGCGGGTTTGTGGACGGAATGGCAACTGTTGCAGGCAATGTCGCCTTGCGAGTGGGAAGAGCGGTGAATATCGGCTCGGGAGTAGTCTTTGCCGTGGCAGGAAAGGCAGGTATCGAGGGCCTTGCGCGCGGGCATGAGCGAGAAGGCGTTGGGAATGGTTGTTTTTCCGCCCTGCGCTTCGATGTGCTGTTTGGCGGGGCCGTGGCAGCCTTCGCATCCGGTTTTCGCCGGCGTTTCTTTTCCGGAGGCGAGGCTCTTGTAATGGGGGTTGCGGTAGAACTCCTGCCACTGCGCGGGGTGGCACATGCGGCAAACAGAACTGCCGACGAAGCCATCCGGATTAGCGGCGGAGACTGCGTCGGCAAGCGGTTTCGGTAATGTCTTAGGCTGAGTCTGAGCGGCGGCAACGACGGCCCAGCAGCAGGCAATCCAGGTCCAAGAATGTCTCAATGCGATGAACTCCCACCCAACAGGTCTCTATTAGAACTATAGACGATGTGCGGGAGTTTCGCGGTTTCGCTAAAAAACGTAGGATACGCCGACCATGGGGGTGAAGTTGTGCAGCCAGCCGGAGAGCGATGCGCCGCGATTGGGGGTGATGATTTTCGTTGGGACGGGGGAAATGTTGTCTTTCACTTCCACGCGGACCATGGACTTTTCACCGACTTTGAATTTGACGCCGAAGCCGAGGACCGCCACAGGGGTGGTGTCGGTGGATTTGGTGAGAATGGCGAACTCAGACAGGGGCTGAGTGACGGACTCGGTTCCGCTGCCGCGGTAGTGCTTGATGCCGGCGCCGAAGGAGATGTAGGGCCGCGCCTTGGAGCCGCTGGGGCTGAGGTGGAGCAGGAAATCGTAGTGGATCATGTGCGCCTGGGCGCCGAATTCCGCTTTGCCGCCGCTGCCGTCAAGCTTGGCGTCGTTGCGTTGGAAGGTATAGCGGATTTCACCGCCCCAGTAGCGGCCCATGTCCTGCCCGAGGACGAAGCCCGCACCGAACCCGGGAGCGAAGGAGGCCTTTGCCGAAGCGCTGCCTTTGGTCACGTCGGATTTGGTGTAGAAGGAGCCGCCGCCGACGGCGCCGATTTCCCACTTCTGCGCAAAGGCGCTGACAGGCAGCAGGGCGGCCATTGAGACAAAGAACACACTGAGCGTTTTCATTTCCTTGATCCTTTCCGGAAAGCCGCGCCCTGAGCGGAATCCGTTCGGGCGCGTGCTTGTAGGATTTGTTTCGTTTGACGGGGCGCCTGGTCGAGGCACCCCGCTTGCTTGTTGTCTGGGATTAGTCGATCACACGAACCGAAACGGAGGTACTGCTGCTGCCCTGGCTCACCGTAAGGGATTGATCGAATCCGATCGGTGTATGGAAGGGCACCCTGGCGTTGATCTGGTAGACGCCGATGGTGTTCGGCACCAGGCCGGCGAAGTCGACAGGCAATTCGGCGCCGCCGAGCCTCACCGTGGGAGCAACGAGGACCGCCGCCAGCGGATCGCTCGGCGCGGGGACGCCGGCTTCGACCGAAGGCGACGTGCGGCCGAGGCCGGTGAGGTAGATGGTGATCGTATCGCCGCGGTGAACGGGGTTGGTGTCCGTGACAAGCAGGCCGTTCGAGGCGCGGAATACGGCTGGCAGATCGCGCTGCGCGCCGGCTGTGCCGTTGCGGAAGACCCCAGGGGCGCCGGGCAGGATCGTCAGGTTGAAGCTGTCGCTGACGCCTCCAGGAGTGCGCAGCACCATTTGGACGCTGCCATCGGCCTGGAAGGGCAACTGGCCGTTGATCTGGTTGGGCGATACGAAGATGACGGGTACGGGGATGCCGTTCACCGTGAGGCAGCTTTCGCCAAGCGCGGTGGGCGCGGGCATTTGCTGCGTAGCCTGGTTGATGGGGCTGAGGTCGGAGCCGAAGATCGACACGAGACTGCCCGGGGCCACGGCCGAAGTGCTGTCACCGGAGTTCACCACGCGTTCGATGCGCGGAATGGCGGTGGCGGCATCGAAGTTCCACGGGAGCACGGTAATGCCCGAAGTGGTGAGGGAGATCAGCGCGTTGCGGCTGTAGAGCGGCTGCACGGTACGGGTGAAGATTGGCACCCAGCGTTGATCGTTAGCCGTAGTCGGCTGGGTATTGGTGGTGCCGGTGGCCGCGGCCAGGAGCGGAGCTTCCACCATGCGCGTTCCACGCAGGAGTTGGCTGCCGCCGAAGGCGACGCGCTGGATGATGCCGGGGCTCGCCGAATCGGGGGCCACGGTTCGGAAGCCGCCTTGGTCGAGGAAGGCGAATCCGGAGCTGCGGCCAGAGTTGCTCTCGAAGCTGCCGATCGAGACGAGCGAGGCGTTCAGAACCTGATTGCCGACAACATACTGGTCGAAGCTGGAGGCTGCGTAGGCGCCCGCCAGCGACGGGAAGTCTTTGCGGCTGATGGTGAACGTATCGGCGTTGGCGTCGTAGAGCAGAACGCCCCCTGTGGCCTGGACGCCGAGAATGGTTCGGCCGTTCGGCGCGGGGACGAGGGTCGTGTTGATGTCGATCTTGTTTTCGTAGATGCCGAGTGTGGGCAGCGCGATGGCTACGCGGCTGGGGAAGTCGACACGCGAGATCTTATGCTCAGGGCCGGCAACGCGGCTGGCCGCCAGGATCGCCCGCCCGCTGGCCGCGATCGAACGGGGATAGTGGCCGCTGGGCATGCGGATGGGGATCGATTCCTCGAGGGTTTCGAGGTCGTAGACGCGGATCAACTGGGCCGCATCGCTGCCGATTAGCAGCCAGCGGCGGTCAAAAGTGATGGCCAGTTGCGTGGGCACGTTGGCCGTGCGCAGCGTGGCGATCTGCGTTTGATTGGTCGCGTCAAAGACGAGGACCTGATTCGTGTCCTGGCGCAACACGTAGAAGCGGTCGCGAACCGGATCCGTCAGCAGGTCGACGAGAGTGCCTGGAATGTTCACCGCGGTGCCGCGCTGATCGGGCTCACGGTTGTTGATCAGCAGGCGGACCTGTTTGATCACGTTGGCAGCGCGCGAGGAAGTGATGGTCAGCAGTCCGGTGACCGTGCCCTTCTGATTCTGGAAGGCGTTGGGGTCGACATTGACGCGGATGGTGGCGGGGGTAACGCCTTGCGCCGGGGTGACGGTCACGCCCGCGATGTTCACCGCGATGGAGTAGTCCGTGTTGGCGCCGCTAGGGTCGAGCAGCGTGATTTCCTGCGAGGAAACACGGCGGTCGCAGAAATTGCCGCGGAACACCAAGTCTTCCTTATTGGCGACGATGCGCGGGGCGCGGATGGTGTCGCCGAGCGGAACCATCATGATGCCGCTTTCCGAAATGCCGTACATCAGCGATGCGTCGGAGTTAACGATGCTCTTGCCGCCGAAGTTCTCCGGCACGAGGAGGCGTTCGCGGACGGCGAGATTGTCGGCGTCGAGCACGAGCAGGTGCGCCGGCGGCAGCACTTGGTTCTGCTGCGTGCTTTGGCTGACTTCGCGGTACTGGGCATAGACCCGGCCGCGAACGTGATCGAAAACATGGGTGCCCACATTGAAGAGGCCTTCGCCGTTGGGGAGCTGGTTGATGGCGATGTCCATGTTACGGTCGTGCATGGCCCAGCCGGTCATGTGCAGCGAGCCGTCGTAGTTTGCACTGACGGCGCGCGGCCCGGGCGGGGGCGCCCAAGTCCAGACAATGGCGTTGACGCGCTTGGTGGTGACGTCGTAGGTGAACTCAAGCGTTTGACCGCCGTTGCTGGAGGCGCCGGATCCGCTCTGCACGGCGGCGGACCCGAAGACAAACAGTCCATCGCCGCTGGGCGCCATCGAAGCGGCGACGATGTTCGACGGGAAACTGGCCAGGGGTTGAGGCAATGCTCTCGTCGTCACGCCGCTGATCGAACCGAGATTGGCGGCGTTGCCGCTTACCGGATCGAACAGCAGGAACTCCGTAGTCGTTACGATCAACGCCTTGTTGTCGAGGCCGAAGGCGACTCCGAGCGGAGCGCTGCCGAGCGAGAAACTGCTGCGGCTGTTGGCCGACAGGTCGATGACGGTCACGCCATTGCTGGGGCTCGCCGGGGCGGTCACGGTGCCGTAGTGGGCTACGACCAGGTAACGCCCATCGACACTAAGCGCCAGAGAGGACGGCTGGGCGGCGACGTTGATCGAGGACTGCACAGTACCCTCGGCCGCATTCACGACGTCCACGCGGTTTGCGGTGAAGTTGGCGACATAGAGAACGCCGCGCGCCTCGTCCAACGCCAGATCCGACGCGTGACCTCCGATGGCGACCACTCTGCCCACCGTGCCACCGACGACAGCTTGCGGGGCCGTCAACAAGAGACAGGCAATCCCTGCCAGGGCGAGGCCGCGACGGCTCTCCTGGAAAGCGCTCCATCGAAAGATGCTCTTTTTCATAAGCTTCACTCCGCTCACTCGAAATCCGAATATTTTGCTGCCAGCGTTGCCGCTGGCGCGATTCCCAACTCTCCCAAACCGGAACGGGGATACGTGGTGCGCAGAGCCCGAGCTAAATGCCCGGGTAGGGCCATCGGGCCCTGCGCTTCCTCTCCCGAAACCAAAAGTCCGATATTTCGCAACTCGCCGGTGACGTGTTTTTCGGTTATTCCACGTTCTTCTTGCGGCGCATCACGATCAGTCCTAGAAACAGAGCCGCCAGGACCGCACAAACGATGCGAATCATAGAGTTATCCATCGCCATTCTCCTTTCCCACAACTCATCCACCGGCCGCGGCGTTTTGCTGCGCCGTGGCCAGGTGTTCCTGCAAAACTCAGATGCTGTTCATCATCGGGATCAGCTCGCGGATGATCTTCATCACGACGGGACCCACGGTCACAATGAACAAAGAAGGCAAAATGCAAAAAAAGATCGGAAACACCAGCTTTACGCCCAGCTTGGCGGCCTTTTCTTCGGCGGTTTGCCTGGCCTGGACACGCATGTAGTCGGCATGTGCCCGCAGCGACTGGGCAACGCCAGTGCCGAAACGGTCGGCCTGAATGAGCACCGCCACGAGTTTCTTCAGATCGTCGACGCCCGCGCGTTCGGCCATGTTGCGCAGGGCCTCGGCGCGCCGTTTGCCAGCCTTCAATTCGAGGTTGACCAAGGCGTACTCTTCGCTGATCTCGGGGTGCGCGTGCTCGAGTTCCTTGGCCACCTGGAGGATCGCCTGATCCAACCCAAGCCCGGATTCGACGCAAACCACCATCAGATCGAGCGCATTCGGAAGGGCGCGCTTGATCAGTTTCTGCCGCTTGCGGGCGCGCAGATTCACGTATTCGTTCGGGCCGAAGAAACCGAGGCCGGCAGCGGCGGCCACGGCCATGAATTTGTTTCCGGGGTCGGTATCCGCGCCAAGGATAAACAGCGCCATCACCACGGGCATTATTACCGCCAGAGCCGCCTTCGCCCCGTAGAGGACCGTCAGCGCGCTCTGCTCGCGGTAGCCGGCGCGAATCAGCCTCCGCTGCATGATGGTGACGTCTTTGGGCGACTGCGGAACGCTCTTTCCGAGCTTCTCCATGACCTCGCGCAGGGCGAGACTTGGGTGGGCCGGCGTTTCGTCGCCTGACACTACTCCGGCGCCCGCCACACGCTCAATCGCTTCTTTCGGACGGACCCAGACTTTCAGGCCGAGCATGCTGACGCCGATGGCCACGGCCAGAAAGATGAGGAAACTGAGTAAGAATGCCATTTCCGTTAGACCTCAATGGTGACAATCTTCTTGATAATTGCGTAGCCAATCAATTGCATTCCGATACCTGTTGCGGCCATCAGATGTCCCACTTCATCGTTCAGGAAGAAGTTGGCGTACTCGGGATTGACGTAGAAGAGAATGGTTGCCACGCCGCCTGGAATGGCGCTGAGAGCCATCCCGGTCATTTTTCCGTGGGCGCTGACTGCCTTGATTTTGCCGCGGAGCTTGAACCTCTCGCGGATCACGTAGGCCAGCTTGTCAAGAATTTCCGCCAGGTTGCCGCCGGTGCGCTTCTGCAGCATGACGGCGGAGACGAAGAAGTGAACGTCGAGCGAAGGCACGCGCCGGGCAAGCTTCTGCAGCGCCGTTTCGAGCGGCAGTCCGAGGTTATGTTCCTCGAAAGTACGCTTGAACTCGCCCGCCAGGGGCTCCTGGAACTCACGGTGAATCATTTCGAGGGAAACCGAGAAAGCGTGGCCGGCGCGCATCGAACGGGCGACGAATTCCAGGCTTTCCGGAAACTGCTCTTCAAACTTGAACAATCGCGCGGCGCGCTTGCGCCAAACGTAAAAGAAAGGAATAAAGCCGGCGATTCCACCGACGACAAGAGCCAAGCTGCGGAAATCGGCGATGGACCAGACCAGGAGATACGTGCCGAGAAAGCAGGCCAGGCAGGCGTGAACGAGGCGCGTCACCTGCCAACGCAGACCGGCCTGTTCCAGGGCTTCCTGAATCTTGTCATGCAGCTTGTACTTGTGCAGCAGCCGCATGGTCACCTTGCTTGTGACCCGGGCTTCGGTCTGGATCAGCGACGGCGCCTGGGTGGGGCCGTCCTTCTTCTTCTTGGCATTTTTGGTGGTGCCGGCCAGGCGCTGGCGAATGCGGTCCATGTCCGCGTTCTTGAAGGCCCCGGTGATGAGAAACCAGATGGCCACCGAAGAGAACCAGATCACAAGCAGGATGGCGAGAAAACTCATGGCTACACCTCCGCCACTTCGTCGAAAAGGTCCGGCCGCAGACGGATCCCCGCAGCCAGAAGCTTTTCGTAGAACTTAGGGCGAATGCCGGTGGCTGCGAAACGGCCGACGACCTTACCTTCAGGCGTCAGCCCGCGCTTCTCGAACACGAAAATGTCTTGCAGGGTGACCACCTCGCCTTCCATTCCGGTGACTTCGGTAATGTTGGTGACGCGGCGGGAGCCGTCGGAGAAACGCGACGCCTGCACAAAAACATTCACCGCGCTGGCGATCTGCTGGCGAATCGACACCAGTTGCATGTTGGAATTGGCCATCGACACCATGACTTCCAGACGGGACACCGCGTCCCGCGGGGAGTTGGCGTGAACGGTCGTCAGCGATCCGTCATGGCCAGTGTTCATGGCCTGCAGCATGTCCAACGCCTCGGTGCCGCGGACTTCGCCGACGACGATGCGATCGGGGCGCATACGGAGGCTGTTGACCAGCAACTCGCGCTGGCGAACCGCACCCTGTCCTTCGAGGTTCGGCGGGCGGGTTTCGAGACGCGCCACATGGGGCTGCTTGAGTTGCAGTTCGGCCGCGTCTTCAATGGTGACAATGCGCTCCTTCGGACTGATGAAAAAGCTGAGGGCGTTGAGCAGGGTGGTTTTGCCGGCGCCGGTTCCACCAGCGATGACGACGTTCATCCGGGCCTTAACCGCTGCTTCGAGAAGCTCCATCATGCCCGGAGTCATGGCCTTTTTCTCCACCAGGTCGGCCGGCATGAGTTTGTCGGTCGAGAATCGGCGGATGGACATGAGAGGCCCATCGACCGCTAATGGGGAGATGACTGCGTTGACGCGCGATCCGTCGGCTAAGCGCGCGTCGACCATCGGCGTGGATTCGTCAATGCGGCGTCCGACCTGGGAAACGATCTTGTCGATGATGCGAAGCAGGTGCGCGTCGTCGCGGAAGGTGACGCTGGTCAGTTCCAGCAGACCTTTGCGCTCAACGTAGACTTGCTTGTGCGTGTTGACGAGGATATCGCTGATGGTCGGGTCTTGCAGGAGCGGCTCAAGCGGTCCGAGGCCGAACACCTCGTCGAGAACCTCTTCGCAGATCTGCTGCTTTTCGAGAGAGCTGAGCAAAGTCGGCTCATTGTCGATCAGCGAAAAGAGCGCCTGGCGGACCTCGCCCCGCACCCGCTGGTTGTCGATGGTGGCCAGCGCTTCGAGGTTAATCTTGTCGAGCAGCTTGCGGTGAAGGGTGAACTTCAGTTCCTGGTATTCCGGTTTGAGCGCCGTCTTCGGGCGTCCGGCGTTCTTCAGCAGGCGCTGCTCCCAGGTCAGTTGCTGCGATCGGTTTTCTGTTGTCGGAAGCATGTTTCTCCACTAATCCCTATTCGTTCTACGTCTCGGAGAACACCGGTTTGGCGTTCAACACTCCGCTCAATTTCTTCTTATCGGCAGCCGCGGCTCCGGTGATCTTGTGGGCCAGGCTTTCAATGGCTTTGCCGAGTTCGCAGTCGGCGGCAAGCGGTCTGCCGAGCGTAATGACCCGGTGGAGAGAGAAATAATCATTGGGGAAACTTGCCTGCACCGGGCAATCGAAGAGCTTTCCCAAGTCCGTTCCGGCAAGCCCGTCCCGCTTGCTGACGCGGTTGACAACGATGTTGAAGCGGTCCTTGCCGAAGCCGAGTTGCATCAACTGGGCAATGGCCTTGCGCGTGAGATGAAGGCTGGGCAACTCACTGGTGGACACCAGAAAAGCGCGGTCGGAATCGGAGACCGCCAGCATGCTCAGGCGCTGGAAGATCGCCGGTAAGTCGATCACAATCCAGTCATAGAGAAATCGCATGTATTGCAGAACTTCCTGCACCCGAACCGGATCGATCGGCTTGAGGTAAGGTGTATCGGGGGCCGTCAGGATATCAACCCCGCCGCAACTGACCGTGTGGTTGGCCCAACGGGATACGTCAAGCTGCCCATCGGCCAGCACGTCCACGAGGGAACTTCTTTGGTTCACTTTCAGGAAGAACCCGATAGAACCGCCCGTCAGGTCGAAATCGGCCAGGAGCACGCGGCGGCCAGTAGCTCGCTTCAGGGCAAAGGCAGTCTGGGTGGCGAGGGTCGAAGCGCCGGCTCCGGGCTTGCAACTGGAGAAAACGGCGACCTTCCCCGTATCCGGCTCGCTTCCGGAATCGGGCTGCTTCAGCTTCCGTAACCTGGCAATCGCTTCCTGCTGGATGGCCAGGTCGAACGGCGCGTAGAGAAATTCGCAGGCTCCCTGGCGCACGGAGCGCAGGATGACTTCAGAATCGTTCTGGGTGTGCAGGCCGACCACGTGAACCGGCGGCTTGAGCGAGGACAGATGCCGGATCAGTTGGCTTGCCTCTTCGAAGTTGGTGGCCAGGTCAATGAGCGCTACTTCCGGCTGCAGTTGGCGCAGGCGGATTTCCAGCGTTTGCTGCGTCGGATAACTGCGCAGGTCGCCGAGAATTTGAAACCCATGGAGACGGGGGACAGTGGACAGAAACAATTCGGCTAATTCACGATTCGGCGCAATGAGAATCGCATTCAGCTCGGTTTCTCTCCCTGGTCTTCGCAGCATGGCTGTATCTCCCCAATCTCCCTTTCCGGCGTTATTTCTTGCGAGGCAATGCAGATTTCGACATGGCCCCCGGGGTGTTGGGGGTTTCGTTGGGTAGAAACTCCCTGGGGAAAGCGGGTAACGGCTTGGGGTCGGTGCGCTGCAGCGGCATGGTGATTTCCGGTGTGACCATTACCACCAGTTCCGTCTTTGTCTTGTTCTCCGCACGGCTCTTGAACAGGGCGCCGAGGATGGGGATATTAGCCAGCCCGGGGACCTTGGTGATGGTGTCGGTGACGCGATCGTCGATGAGACCGCCGATGACGAAGCTCTGTCCCTCGCCGAGTTCGAGATCGGTTTCCATCTTGCGCGTCGAGAGCGCGGGAATGGTGAAGCCGTTGAAGGTTACGGCGTTTGCCAAATCGATGGTGGAAACTTCGGGACGAACGTGCATCTTGATCGTTTTATGGGTGGTGATATTGGGGTTGAAGTTCAGCCGGATGCCGAATTCGCGAAACATGATGGTGACCGCGCCGGCGTTGCCGCCGCCTTGAAGCACTGGAACCGGGAACTCACCCCCGACATGGAAGCTCGCCTCTTTGCCGTTGGTGGTGACGAGGTTCGGTTCCGCGAGAATCTGCAGAACTCCGTCCGATTGGAGCGCCTTGACGAAAGCGCCGAGGTTCAAATCGGGCCGGAACATGAAGATATTGAGCGCATCGGAGATGGTGAACTCCGATCCGAAGCCCTGATTTCGTCCCGGGATAACAGATTCGATTCTCGATGCATTGGGAGCCGGGAATTGCTGCGTGGAGGTTCGCCCGATGGTATTGAGCGCCCCGGTGGAAAGCAGGTTGACGCCGAAGGACTGCACCCGATTCCGGTTCAACTCCGCGAACTTGACCCGAAGAACAATCTGCTTCTCGATGGGAAGCGCAGCTACTTGCAGGTTGTTCACGATGCTCTTAGCGAGAGGAGTCGCCAGGACTGCGGCCCGGTCGGCGACGGTTTGTGAGCTGACCTTGCCCGTCAGGGACAGCGAATCGCGTGCCGCCATGACATGAATCTCTTCATTGGGAAAAGTTTCCTTGAGGAGGCGGCGAATCGGTTCGAGATTCGGCTCGACGTTGACGTTATAGAACGAACGTTGGCCGGACTTTGACCAAACAACGACAGTGGCAGCGCCCAATCCTTTGCCGTGGAGCAGGATCTCGCGGGTAGTGGCCGGGACGGCGTCGACGACGTCCGGGCTCGATGTCGAGATACGCGAGATATCCTCGGGGTAGTCGATCACGACACTCTTGCCGAGAGCGACCTTGATGTCGTCGGCCGACTGGGATAGGCCGATGCCCGTTACGAGCAGGCTGAGAGCAGCCGCGAAGGTCAGGCTGGACCGGAGATAAGAAGTTGCCTTCATAGCAGATATTCCCCGCAGAATGAGAAATTCGAGACTAATTGTTCTTGAGGTTGGAAACGGTTTCCACCGACTTTTGATTCCCGCGGATGACCACAATCTGGTCCACGGGCGGAGCGGGCGGAGGAGGAGGAGGCGCCGGGGCGGCGGCGACTTCCACGCGCTTCACAGGGCGCGGCCGCGGAGCCGCGGCAGCCTGCTGTTGCTTCGGGGCGACGCCGTACAGTTCGGCAACCTGACGGCCAGCCGTGCGCTCGATCGACTGGTCCGAACCATTGCGAAGAACCAACTGAATCCGGCCTTCGTTGCTGGCAAGAGTCAATAGCTCCGCCTGATCGGGAGTGACAAGAAGCGTAACGTTGGGCGCGTTGATCGCCTGTCCGCGGGCATCCGGTTGGATCGTGGTGCCGGCGGTCAAGACGAGGATGTTTTGCAGGACCGTGACGGTCTTGGAGTTGTTGTCGTGATTCCCAGGGGGGCGTCCTGTCACCAGGATATCCACACGCATGCCGGGCATCACGAAGCCGGCAACGCCGACCACATCGTTGACACGCACGGTCACGGCACGCATGCCGACCGGAATAATCGGTGCGATACCGAGTCCGCTGCCGCGGGCGGCCAAACGGCCTTCGAGCAACGGTTCATCGAGCAGGATGTTGCTGACGACAGGGCGGTCGATGACTTCTTCTACTTTGCTGAACCCCATCTTGGGGAACTGGTCGTTGGAAACTTTTGTCACCTTGACGTCAGTCGGTTTGACGGTGATGCCAACCGAGAGCGGCTTGGCGGCCACCACTAGGTCTTTCATTTCGCCCTGATCAGGCCTTTTCGATGCACCGGCGCGCGCCGTCATCTGATAAAAGAGACTGGAGACCACCAGCGCGAACAACAGGCTGACTCCGAGAACTGTTAGAAACCTGCGATCCATAAAGTCACCTTCCTAAGCCAACTGTGCTTTGATCGTCATTTGCTGGAACTTTCTTTAGCGGGGTACCAGAGAAAGCCACACTCCGGCCGTAATTGCCGGAGCGTAGGGGATAGCGAGCGGCTTCTGTGCGGCATCTTTCCGCACCCACCGGCGCAGAGAACTGGCAGCAATTACCAGGGCGGCCAGCACCGCACCGATTATGGCTGTCCAAAGCGCAGCTTCAATCAACCGGCTCAGCCCGAGCAAGGCGCCAAAACCGGCCATCAACTTCACGTCGCCCCCACCCATCCCGCCGAGAAGGTAGAAGACCAAGAAAATTAGAAAACCGGCGCCCGCGCCTACGGCTGCGGTGAGTACGCCGGACCAGCCCTGCTGCGAAACATGCCAGAGGAAACCGGCAAGCAGAGCGGAAAGAGGGATCCAGTTTGAGATGTTACGACGCCACAGGTCTTCGGCTGTTGCGGCCAACCCGAGTAGAACGGCGATGAGAACCTGTGCCGACATTAGCGATCCTGAGCCGAATGCAATGGCGCGAAATCACGAGAGTCAAAGGCAGGATGAGGCCGCGGCGCCGTTGTCTTGCCCAGCCACACGCGAGGAGTGGCGAACCCAGCGGTCAGTACGAACTCTGCCAGCGCGCATCCGGAAGGAAGGCACCAGGCAGCGCCGCC
>JAEUQG010000194.1 GCA_016789755.1 Bryobacterales bacterium | reverse complement strand
CGGCAACCTCGCCGCTCACATCGACGTGCTCCCCACACTCGCCGAAATCGCCGGCGCGAAACTGCCTCGCGATTTGAAAATCGACGGACGCAGCCTCCGCCCGCTGCTGCACAACGCACAAGCCGAATGGAAGCCCCGCACGCTGTTCTTCCAGTGGCATCGCGGCGACCGCCCGGAGCCTCATCGCAACTCCGCCGCCCATGACGGCCGCTGGAAGCTGGTCAACGGCAAGGAACTCTACGATCTTGCCAGCGATCCCGCCGAAGCCACCGATCTCGCCGCCGCCCAGCCCGGCATCGCCCGCCGCCTTCGCTCCGAGTACGACGCCTGGTTCGCCGATGTCTCCGCCACGCGCAACTACGAGCCCCCGAAAATCTTCCTCGGCGCAGAGCAGGAAAATCCCGTCACCCTCACCCGCCAGGATTGGCGCGGGCCCACCGCCAGTTGGGATGGCAAAGGCAACGGGCATTGGGAAGTGGATGTGCGCCGCGCCGGCAATTATCAAATCACCGTGCGCATGGCGAAGCTCGCCGCCGCCGCCACCGTACACTGGAAGCTCGGCGAAGTGCGCGGGTCTGCGGAGGCGCCCGCCGGAGCCACCAGCGTCGCCATGCCCTCCGCCGTTCTTCCCAAAGGCCCTGGCCAAATCTCGGCCGAGGTCCCCACCGGCGCCGTCCAATACATCGACGTGGAGTACAAATCCAATGCTTAGCCGCCGCGCCGCTCTGGGCGTGCTGAGCTCGGCCTCGGCCCAAGCCTGGCAGTCTTTCTACACCGGTAAGGACGTCGCCCAAGACAAACCCCTCGAACTGCGCGCGGGCGAACTCACCATGCTCTTTGAGCCCGAACTCGGCTTCCTCCGCTACCTCCGCTACAACGGCAAGGAAGTCATCCGAGGCATCTACGCCGCCGTCCGCGACGAAAACTGGGGCACGGTGACGCCGCGTCTTTCGAATCTCAAGCTGGAGTCCGCCGCTTCCTCCTTCCGCCTCACCTTCGACGTCGCCTGCTCGCAAGCCCCCATTGACTTCTTCTGGCGCGGCAGCATCAGCGGCGATGCAACGGGCAGCGTCACCTTCCGCATGGAAGGCGAAGCCCGTTCCACCTTCCGCCGCAACCGCATCGGCTTCTGCGTGCTCCATCCCATCGAAGGCTGCGCCGGGCAACCGTGCACCGTGGTCCATTCCGGCAACGTGCGCGAAACCGGAAAGTTCCCGCTCGCCATCTCCCCCCATCAGCCCTTCAAAGACTTGACCGCCATCTCCCACACCGTCGAGCCCGGCGTGAAGGCCGACGTGCTCTTCGAGGGCGAAACCTTCGAGATGGAAGACCACCGCAACTGGACCGACGCCAATTACAAAACCTACTGCACGCCGCTCGAAAAGCCCTATCCCGTCCAGGTGCCGCAGGGCGCGCGCATCGTCCAAGCGGTCACCGTGAAGCTCACCGGCGCCGCCGCTCCATCCATTCCGCGATTCCGCCCGCGCCGTCTTGAACACACCCTGCGCATCCAACCTGCCGCCGCGAATCCCGTGCCCGGCATCGGACTGGGCGCCACCGGCGACGTGCTCACCTGGCGCGAGGCCAATCGCATTCTCGCTTTGAAGCCCGCCCACCTGCGCGTCGATAGCCGCCGTCCGGAGCAATTGCGCCAGGCGCTCGCCCTGCGCCTTCCCATCGAATTGGCGGTCCATCTCGATGCCAACCCCGCCGAAGAGTTGAAAGCCCTGCGCCAGACGCTCGGCGAAGCGAAGTTCGCGCGCCTGCTCATCTACCACGCCAAAGAAAAATCCACCAACGCCAAATGGGCCGCCCTGGCCAAAACCTATTTCCCCGCAGCCAGCGTGGGCGCCGGCGCCAACGCCTACTTCACCGAATTGAACCGCGAGCGCCCCGCCACCGCGCCACTCGATTTCTTATGCTATTCCATCAATCCGCAGGTACACGCCTTCGATAACGCCAGCCTCGTCGAGAACCTGGCCGCGCAGGCCGCCACCGTGGAATCGGCCCGCCTCTTCGCCGGCGGCAAGCCGCTCGCCGTCACTCCCGTCACCTTCAAACCGCGCTTCAACCCCAATGCCACTTCCGCCGAGCCCGCCCCGCCCGCCGGCATGCCGCCCTCCGCCGTAGATCCGCGCCAGATGAGCCTCTTCGGCGCCGCCTGGCCCCTCGGCAGGCTCAACTACCTGGCCGAAGCCGGCGCCGCCTCCATCACCTACTACGAAACCGCCGGAGCGCAGGGCGTGCTCGAACGCGATGCCGGCACCCCATGGCCGAAAGCTTTTCCCTCCGCCGCTGGCCAGGTCTTCCCGCTCTATCACGTCATCGCCGATGTGCTCGAATTCTCCGGCGGCAGCGTGCTACGCTCCAAATCCTCCTCCCCGCTCGAACTCGATTGCCTTGTCCTCCGCAAAGCCGCTCAGACCCGAGTCATTGTCGCCAACATGACCGCCGAAACACAAGCCGTGCGCTTTGCCTGGCCCGGCGCCGACGCGCGCATTCTCGTCCGCAAACTCGATGAGCACACGCTGCGCAAGGCTGTCGCCACTCCCGAAGATTACCGCCGCGCCAAAGCCACGGAGATCGCCTTGGCTTCCCCCAATGTCGAACTATCGCTCGCCCCCTACGCCGTGGCGACGCTCGAATCCTGGAAGGTGTAAAATGCTCCCCGCGCTCGCCACCAGCGGAAATCGCATCGTTCGGCGCGATACGGGCGAGCCCGTGCTGCTGCGCGGCATCAATCGCAGCGGCTTTGAATACGCTTGCGATCCCGGAATTACCGAGGACGAAATCGGCTTGATCGTCACCGGGTGGAATGCCAACATCATTCGCCTGCCCTTCAATCAGCAGCGCGTCCTGCAATCCGGCGAAGAGTATCTGCGCCGCATCGATCAGGTGATCGAATGGACCGCCAGCCGCGGCGCCTACACGCTGCTCGATCTGCAATGGCTCTCCGAATCCATCGCCCCGCTCCCCGACGCGCAATCGCCCCTTCTGTGGCGCACGCTCGCCGACCGCTATCACGCCAACCCCGCCGTGCTCTACGACCTCTACAATGAGCCGCACGATGTCCCTGTCGCCGATTGGAACTACTGGGCCACCTTGCTCACCGACACCATCCGCTCCGTCCACATCGACGCCCTCATCTTCGTCTCCGGAATGGACTGGGGCTACGATCTGCGCGGCGTCCATGTCGATGCCCCCGGCATCGTCTATTCCACTCACGTCTATCCCGATAAGCAGGCTTCCTGGGAAAACGCCTTCGGCCGCGCCGCCGGCGAACGGCCCGTATTCGCCGGAGAATGGGGCGGCTGGGAGAAAGATCTCGCCTGGGGCCAACGCCTCGCCCGCTACTTCCATCAACTCGAAATGGGCTGGACCGCCTGGAGTTGGGTCGACCAACCTCACCTGCAGCACGACGGCGTCCCCACCGCGTTCGGTGAAATCGTGCGCCGCCAACTGGCGCACAACCCTCCGCGCAAAAGCGAGTATAGTGTGAAGCAAGGAGGTTGACTCGCATGGCTCACTCCTCCCGCAGCCGCATTGGCCGCAGGAACTTCCTCGCTCGCACCGCCGCCTTCGCCGGATTATTCAAAATGGTGGAAGGCAGTGTCTCAGCACAAGCGAAAACCGCCGGCTTTAACCGTAATTCCGCTCCCAGCCAGCTCAAAATTACTGACATGCGATCCGTTCTGATCGCATCCAATTACGATTACCCCATCATTCGCATTGATACCAACCAGGGAGTCTATGGACTCGGCGAGGTCCGCGACGCCGGCCGCGAAGGCACTGCCCTCGTTCTCAAACCCCACATCGCCGGCAAGAACCCGCTTGCCATCGAGCCCATTCTCGACAGCATCCGCAACTTCTCCGGCCAGCAGCGCCTCGGCGGCGGATACAGCGCCGTCGACATGGCTCTCCACGATATCGCCGGCAAAGTCTACGGAGTCCCCGCCTGGCGTCTCGTCGGCTCCAAATACCGCGACCGGATCCGCATCTACTGCGATACCGACCAAAGCTCCGACCCCGCCGTCTTCGCCGAGCGCCTCAAAAAACGCAAGGAAATGGGCTTCACCTATTTCAAGATGGACCTGGGCACGCGCCTCGTCACCCACCGCCCCGGCGCCGTCACCAATCGCGGCGTCGCCACCGAAAAAGGCCTCGGCTATCTTTGCGAATATGTCCAGGCCGTGCGCGACGCCATCGGTTGGGAAGCGCCCCTGGCCACCGATCACTTCGGACCGCTCGATCTCAACGACAGCATCCGTTACGCCCGCGCCTTCGAACGCTACGATCTGGCCTGGGCCGAAGACATGATTCAAATTGGCCACCTCGGACCCGGCGGCGACGCCCCCATGAACTGGCGCGCCTACCGCGATCTTTGCCAGGCTACGGTCACTCCCATCGCCACCGGCGAATCGCTGTTCGGCCTCGAAGAGGGTTTCAAAAACCTCATCGATCACCGCGCCGTCGATATCATTCACCCCGATCCGCTCACCTCCGGCGCCATCCGCGAAACCAAGCGTATCGCCGACTACGCCGCTCTCCACGGAGTCCGCACCGCCATCCACTTTGCCGGCTCCCCGGTCGGCTGTCTCGCCTCGGTGCACATGGCCGCCACCATCAAAGATTTCCTCGCCATGGAAAACCACGCCGTCGACATCCCCTGGTGGAACGACCTGGTCACCGGCATCTCGAAGCCCATCGTCAACCGCGGCTTCATCACTGTGCCCGACACCCCCGGCCTGGGCCTGGAACTGGACGAAGCCCGCATCAAGGAGCACATCCGCAAGGGCGGCTACTTCGATCCCACGCCCCAATACGACGACTACATTCTCGACCGCTTCCGCATCGGCGGCCCCTATCCGCATCTCGACGAACACGGCAAACCCGTAATCTCGCGTTAGCGCCCGCCCGCTCGATACTGCCGGCAAACCCGCTACGGCAAACCCGCAGCACATCCGCGTTCATCCCATCCATCCGCAGCCCAAACCCAACCCCAACCAACCACCCACATCCGTGTTCATCCCATTCATCCGCGGCCCAAAAACCCAACCCCAACCAACCACCCGTGTATCCGCGTTCATCCCATTCATCCGCGGCCCAAAACCCAACCCCAACCAACCACCCGTGTATCCGCGTTCATCCCATTCATCCGCGGCCCAAAAACCCACCCCCCAACCAACCACCCGCATCCGCATTCATCCCATTCATCCGCGGCCCAAAACCCAACCCCCAACCAACCACCCGTGTATCCGCGTTCATCCCATTC
>JAEUQG010000190.1 GCA_016789755.1 Bryobacterales bacterium | reverse complement strand
CAATATTGGGGGAACTGGGCGGCAGATCCGCCAGCATCTGGGCGACGAGGTTGGCGCGGCTTTGCGATTCCAGATCGAGGGCGTTGCCGACCTCGATCAGGCTCCAACGGATGTTCATGGCCGGGCGGGTGAACCAGCGGTCGAGCGTGCGATTGAGAACAGAGACGCTGAATAGCACCAGGAACAACACCGGCATGATACTGAGAGCCATGGCCCCGAAGACAAGCCGGGACTTGATACGCGTACCTTCCTTGCTCCGTTGGCGCTCTACGTAGAGCTTGAGCGCGGTACGCAGCAGCATGAAGCCGAGCGTTACGGTGAGAAGGAAGACGAAGGTGGAAACCGCCCAGAAAATGTAGGTCTGGGGGGTGGATGTGGGGGCAAATTCACCGAAGTCGAATGAGACCTGCCACACGATGAGGGTCACCAGAATGGCAAGGAGGACTAAGCCGGTACCGAAGAGAAGGCGTTTCCTCATGGCAACAAGAGAGGCCCATTCGAAGGCCTATTGCTCGATTATACCGGCTGGAACGGGAAGAAACCGTGTAACTACTGGGGACTCATGTTGGCGGTACGGAATTCGTACTGCTGGATTTCCATCGCGGCCTTGCCTTCCTCGAAGCGAACGATGCGCCCGCGGGCGACGAGCTTCAGCGAGCACTTGGAGTTCAGTTGCGCGGGCCAATTGATGGCGACTTCCAGGCGCCGGCCGGGAATAAGCAGCTTCTCCGTGGTGAATAGCACACCCGTGCTGCTGATGTTGACCGTCTTGCCCAGCCCACCTTCATCGGCACTCTTCTTGCTGAGCACTTTGTAGCGCACTTCACGCTCGATGGGAAAGCGGTCGGCAGCCCGCCGCTCGCTCGATGGTTTATTCGCTAGTGTGTGCATGTTTTCCGTTACCTGGACGCTTGGTGCATATTTAGCATGCAATCGATTGCGGATTGAAACAATGGGCACTTAGATGGATTTGGCGGTAGTACTGGGGTACGCCTTCTTTCGTACCGCATGCCCGCTGAGGGCGGGACTCGCTGTATGATTGCAGATTATGACTTTGCGAAACTCTTGTCTGATGTTGGCTTTGGCTGCCATGCTGGCTCCGGCGGCACTGGCTCAGAAAAAGGTGATCCAGCTACCGAACACCGCGCCGGGCCGGCCGTTCAGTTCAGCGCTGATGGTAGGGAATACGCTGTATGTCTCGGGGATGGTTGGCCGTACGCCCGATGGCAAGATTCCGGAGAACTTCGAGGATGAGGTGAAGCAGACGCTGGACAACATCCTGGAAGTGGTGAAAGTGGCGGGCATGAGCTTCGCCGATGCTGTGGCTGTACAAGTGTACTTGACGGACATGACCCTGTTCGAACGAATGAACAAAGTGTATATGGCGGCGTTTCCTGAACCGCGCCCCACACGGACAACGGTAGGGATCTCGAAGTTGGTGGGAACGTCGAAGATCGAGATCACAGTGACGCTGGTCAAAGGGGCGGGAAAGAAGTAGGGACTTCCTGCCGCATCGGCACATAGCGTAGTAGCAGCACTCCGTTGCCATAGTCCTTCGTTTCGACAAGCCGTAACGGCGCCATCGAACCCAGCCGAGCCGTAACGCGAATTCCCTCCCCCATCAGGAAGGGATTCAGCTTTACCATCACCTCGTCCACCAGATCCGCCGCAAACATCGACGCCGCGAAAGCGCCGCCGCCGGCGAGATAGATGGGAGCTGTGCTTCCGTCGTCTGCCGGGCGGCGCTTCAAGTCTGCGACGAAGCCTTCCGCGTCCTCTCTGACCACCCGCACATTCGGATGGCCGACCGGTTTCATGTTCCGGGAAAAGACAAAGGTCTCCATCCACGGATACGGATCCGCCACACCCATTTTTGGAGCAATCTCGTAGGTGGCTCGCCCCATGACCACGGCAGAATAGGTCCGCAACGTAGCCAAATACTCATCGGTATGCGGACCGTCCATGACAAAGCCGTCCCATGTTCCATCGCTGTGAGCGATAAACCCGTCGAGCGAGGTGGCGATGTAGTAGATCAGTCGCCGCGCCACCATCGCTACACCTGGTTTGGCACCACGTAGGGCGGGCGGTAGTGTCGAGTCAGCATGGAATTTGCTTCCTCATCGGCCAGAAACTTCCCCGCCGATTGATCCATGCGAAGCGTCCGCCCTACGCGGAGGGCGATGTTAGCCAGGTGGCAGAAAGCAGCCGAACGTGCTCCGATCTCGATTTCAGCGTTGAGCAGCGAGTGGTTGCGGGCACGGATGGCATCGAAGAAGTTCTTCATGTGCGGCACGGTATCCTCGCCAGTACCCTTCTCGTCCAAAGTCTTCTCGTACTTCTCCCGCGACCCCGCGCCCGACCCACGCGCCGCCTCACCGCTGATGTTGCCCGCTGTGCTTTTGTAGATCTGCAGCCCGCCGTGATCCACCACCAGGAAGCCCAGATCGCCGAAGAAAATATTGCCTACGTAGTTCGGCCCACGCAAGGGAACCAACCCCTCCGGAGGCGTGGGCAGATTGCGCGCGTCGAAGCTCATCTGCGCTCCCGCGAACTCGAAGGATGTCTGTTGCGAGTTCGGTGTCTCCTGGTCGTCTTTCCAGAGAAACTTGCCGCCGCTCGATGTGACCGATTCCGGCCACCCGCCGCGGCCCAACCCCCACAGCGCGACGTCCATCTCATGCACACCTTGATTGCCGATGTCGCCGTTGCCGGTGTCCCAGAACCAGTGCCAGTTGTAAGCAAACTTGTTCTTGCTATAGGGCTTCATCTGCGCCGGCCCGAGGAACTTCGCCCAATCGAGCCCCGGAGGCACTGGCTCATCTGGAGAATGGCCGATGGAGAAGCGGCGCCGGTAGCAGATGCCGCGTGCGTGGTAGACCTGCCCGATGGCCCCTTCTTCCAGGAGTTTGATGGCCCGCTGCTTGTGGCCGATCGAACGGCTCTGTGATCCAACCTGCACCATCCGGTTGTATTTGCGCGCCGCCGCCACCATCTGATGCCCTTCGAAGACGTTGTGGCTGGCAGGCTTCTCCACGTACACATCCTTACCGGCCTGACAGGCCCAAATCGCCGCCAGCGCGTGCCAGTGATTCGGGGTTGCCACCGACACCGCATCCACATCCTTGGACTCGTACATCCGCCGCATGTCGGCATAGTCCTTGGGCGCGTGTCCCTTCTCTTTTTGGATCCGCGCCACCGCGCGTTCCCGAGCGGCCTGATTCACATCCACTACCGCCGCAATGCGGCAGTCCGCGTCCATCGAACCATAGAACTTCATATGGTCGTTGCCACGTCCGCCTAATCCGACGATGCCGACCTGAATCCGGTCATTCGCGCCTCGTATCGGAAATTGGGCGGTCGCAATCGCCGCCGAAGCCTGCAGAAAACGTCTTCTCGAAGATGCCGGCGTCATGAACGCACTCCTGGTGAGATGATATGCGCCGTCCATTGTAGCGATTTGATACGCTCAGCGTATGACGCCTCTGTCCCGCCGCTCCTTCCTCGCCTCTTCCGCTGCCGTCGCTCTATCGGCCCAGCCATCCCCCTGGAAGGTCTCTATCTTTTCCAAGCACCTCCACTGGGCCGAATACGGTGAAATGGCCGCTACCGCCAAAGAAATCGGCTTCGACGCTGTCGATCTCACCGTTCGCAAGGGCGGGCATGTATTGCCGGAACGCGTCGCCGAGGATCTGCCAAAGGCCTTTGAGGCGGTGCGGAAGGCGGGACTCGCCATGGAGATGATCACCACCGACATCTCCGGCGGCGGCACCCCGAACGCTGAGGCGGTACTGAAAACGGCAAGTTCGCTCGGCATCCGCTACTACCGCTTCGGCGGGCTACGTTACAAAGACGCCGGCGACCCGGCGGCGCAGCTCAGAGAGTTCGTGCCCTCCCTTCGCGAACTCGGCGCGCTCAGCAAACAGTACAACGTGCACGGCATGTATCACACTCACTCCGGCATTAATCAGGTGGGCGCGCCACAGTGGGATTTACAGCGACTGCTGGCCGAAGTCGCGGCGCCGCACCTCGGGTTCAACTACGACATCGGTCACGCCACCGTGGAAGGAGGCTTCGGCGGATGGCTGCTGAGCACACGCGCCGTGGCCCCTATGATGAAGGGCGTCGCGCTCAAAGATTTCTTGTGGCGTAAAGACGCCAAGGGGGAGTGGCGCCCAGCCTGGTGCCCCATGGGGCAAGGTATGGTGAATTTTCCCAAGTTCTTTACGCTGCTCAAGCAGCAGCACTTCCAGGGGCCTCTGCAATTGCACTACGAGTATCCGCTCGGCGGCGCCGACACGGGTCAGAAGAACATCAGGATCGACAAAGGCGAATTGATGGCCACCATGCGCAAGGACCTGCTCTTCACGCGCAACGCGATCGCCGCACTTGGTTCCTGAGGCACGCTGTCCAGTTTGACTGCATTCGGCCTTTGAAGAACTAGCCCGCACAACACGCCGGGTCTGGCAGCGGCACAAGAGTTCCTGACATCGCTGGGGGTCGCCCCGGCCTGTGCGGCCTTCCATGGCCGCCTTTACGAGAGCTGCACCCTGCCGGAACGCTGACGGTCAGTTTGTAGGTCAAAATCGGACGATGTCCGATCCGGACATGACATCCCAATGACCTTCAATCCCACGTGGCACTATGCCCTGCGCGGACATCGCCCCCCCCCTGGTGAGCAGCCTTCCGCAGGCGTTCCACGCCGGCTTCGACAGCATGCTGGCGGGTCCGAACACCAACCAGAATTCGGTGCGCTGCAAGACGCCGGAACCGTCAGCACAAGTCAAACGTACCCGGCGACGTTTGGTTACGCACTTCGATCAACATGGCCAGAAGACTACGGGAACTGGGCATTACGACGGGGTGCAAAGACAAGAACTACAGCCCGCCGATTGGGAGTGAAGGAGATTACTTCAAGAGGCTGAGGAGTTCGTCTCGGGTTTCCTTGCCGGTGCGGAAGGCGCCGAGCATCGCGCTGGTGATGGCTCCGGAGTGCTGTTTTTCGACGCCACGCATCATCATGCAGAAGTGCTGGGCCTGGCAGATGACGGCGACACCGCGAGGCTTAAGCACGTTCTGAATGGTTTCCGCGACTTCCTGAGTGAGGCGTTCCTGTACCTGGAGGCGGCGCGCGAACATGTCGACAATGCGGGGGATCTTGCTGAGGCCGATGATCTTTTCATTGGGCAGATAGGCGACATGCATCTTGCCGAAGAAGGGGAGCATGTGGTGCTCGCACATGCTGTAGAACTCTTTGTCGCGGACGAGGACCATTTCGTCGTATTTGACGTTGAAGAGGGCTCCATTGACGATCTTGTCGAGGTCCATGTGGTAGCCGCTGGTGAGAAAGCGCATGGCTTTCTCGGCGCGCTCTGGAGTCTTGAGGAGGCCTTCGCGGGAGGGATCTTCGCCAAGTTCGGCGAGGATCTTATGAAAGAGTGGCGCGATGGGTTCCGTGTCGTTTTTGGAAGTCATCATTTTCACCACAGCTTTATTTTTCATGTCGCAACTCCACGTGATTTCGTTTGGTTTCGAGAATTCTGACGCCGTCGAAGCGGGCGGAGGGAGGGAAGGTTTGCGTCCAGGCCTGGGCGATGCGGCGCTCAACTTCGACAGCCACGTTTTCGGTAGTGGGGGGCACATCGCCGAAGGCGGGGATTTGGCGGTTCATGTCGGCGAGGTCGAAATCGTTGAGCACGGTGCGGCGCACCAGAGCATCGAGATCGGCGACGTTGAGGAGGAGACCGGTGTGCGGGTCGACGTCGCCGCGGGCGATGACTTCGAGGACGTAATCGTGGCCATGGCCGAAGGGGTTATTGCATTTGCCGAAGACTTCGCGGTTCTGTTCGTCGCTGAGTTGCGGGGCATGGAGCCGGTGAGAAGCGGAGAAACGATAGCGCCGAGCCAGTCGCAGCATAGAGATCCTTGTTAGCGTCCGTTGTATTCGACCCAGAGGTCTTCTGTTTCGTAGAGGCGCACGGATTGGAGGCGCGCGTGGGGTAGGGTGAGCGGGGCTTCGAGGCGCTTCCAGATTTCGATGGCGAGATTTTCGGGAGTGGGGACGGTATCGCGGAAGGGGGCGACTTCGTGGTTGAGGAAGCGATGATCCATGGGCTGGATGACTTCGCGCTCGAGGACTTCCTTGAGCAACTTGAGGTCCATTACCATGCCGGTGACGGGATGGGGCTCGCCCTCGATGGTGACTTCGACGATGTAGTTGTGGCCGTGGCCGTAGGGGTTGGCGGCGTCTCCGTAGAGGGCGCGGTTCTCCTCTGATGTCAGCTTGGGGCTGGCGCAGAAGTGGGAGGCGGAGAATTCGGCTCTGCGGGTAATTTTCATCGGCTCAAAGTGAGTAGATGCGGTGTGTCGCGAAAAAGATCTGTAAATATCATCGCGCAATCCGGCGGGCGGCAGGAAGGCGTAAAATGGAGGTTTATGCCCTCTGCGAACACAGACCGTATGATAAAGCTGGTAATCGGCTTGCTGGTGGTAGCGCTAGTATACGTTGCCGGGACGACGCTGGAGCAGCGGATTGTCGGGGTAGGGGAAACGGCGCCCCGGTTTTCGATTACGGCGGATAATGGCAAGGCGATTTCACGATCGGAGTTTGGGGGGAAGTTGCTGGTGCTGAATTTCTGGGCAACGTGGTGCCCGCCGTGCATTCAGGAATTGCCATCTCTGAACGAGTTTCAGGACCGGATGCGGGCTAAGGGTGTGGTGGTGGTGGGGATCAGCCTGGATAAGAACGAGCAGGTGTACAAGCAATTTCTGCAACGGGCGAAGGTGAGTTTTGTGACGGCACGGGATCCGGAGGCGAACATTAGTTCGAGCTACGGGACGTTCAAGTATCCGGAGACGTACGTGATCAGCCCGGATGGGAAGGTGCTGGAGAAATTCATCGGGCCGGAGAACTGGATGAATCCGGAAGTGCTCTCGCGGATCGAGAAGCACCTATGATTCACGCGGAGGCGAAGCGGCGGCTGGCGGCGGTGGTTGGGGAGCGAGGGTATCTGGACCGTCCGGAAGACCTGCTGCTGTATGAATATGACGGCGGAGTGGACAAGGCGCGTCCAGAGCTTGTGGTGTTTCCACGGACGACGGAAGAGGTGGTGCAGATTGTCAGGATCACGGGGGAGTATAGGATACCGATAGTGGGGCGAGGGGCGGGTACGGGGCTAAGCGGCGGGGCGATTCCGCGGCATGGCGGAGTGATCATCGGGTTTGCGCGGATGAACCGGATTCTGGAGATTGATCTGGACAATGAGCGGGCGGTGCTGCAGCCCGGGGTGGTGAATCTGGACATTACACTGGCGGTGCAGGGGCAGAATTATTTTTATGCTCCGGATCCATCGAGCCAGCGGTCGTGCACGATCGGCGGCAATGTGAGCGAGAATGCCGGTGGTCCGCACACGCTGGCGTACGGGGTGACGACGAATCACGTATTGGGTTTGGAAGTAGTGCTGCCGGATGGCAGCGTGGTGACTACCGGAGGGAAGGAACAGGACTATCCGGGCTACGACGTGACGGGGTTGCTGACGGGGAACGAAGGCACGATGGCGCTGGTGACGAAGGTGATTGTGCGGCTGATGCGGGCTCCGGAGGTGGTGAAGACGTGCCTGGCGATTTACGAGACAGTGGACGATTGCGCGGACACGGTGGCGGAGATCACGGCGCGGCGGATTACTCCGGTAGCGGTGGAGATGCTGGATGGGGTGATGTTGCGGATGGTGGAGGAGGCGACGCACGCGGGGTATCCGCTGGATGCGGCGGCGGTGCTGCTGATTGAGTTGGAAGGATTGAGGGAGGGGGTAGAAGAACAACTGGAGCAGATCCGGGAAGTGTGCACGGGGTGCAAGGCTCGGGAGTTTCGGGTAGCGAAGACGGCGGAAGAGCGGGATCTGTTATGGAAGGGGCGGAAGAACGCGTTCGGGGCGGTGGGACGGGTGAGCACAAGCTATTACGTGCAAGACGGGGTGGTGCCGCGGACGAAAGTGGCGTCGACGTTGCGGGAGATCCAGAAGATTGCGGAGCACTACGGGCTGACGATCAGCAACATCTTCCATGCGGGGGATGGGAATTTGCATCCGATTATTCTTTTCGATCACCACAAGGCTGGTGATTTGGAGAAGGCGCAGAAGGCCGGCGAGGCGATCCTGGAGCATTGCATTCATGTGGGAGGGTCGATTACAGGGGAGCATGGGGTGGGGATGGAGAAGATGGATCTGATGACGCAGTTGTTCAGCGAGGATACGCTGGATACGCTGCGTGGTTTTAAGGGGTTGTTCGATCCGGAGTGCCGGCTGAATCCGGGGAAGGTGCTGCCGACGGGGAAGGGGTGTCTGGAGATCCGGCAGGGGCCGTTGACGGCGGGGAATACGATTTAGAGTGACATAATGCGGCTGCTGCACTATATCGAGATCGAGAATTTCAAAACGTTTGGGGACAAACAACGCATTGAGCTCGATCATCCAGCAGTCATCATCGGCCCTAACAACAGCGGCAAGACGAGCGTGATCCAGGCGATCGCGTTGTGGGGACAGGCGATCAAAACCTGGCATGCGGTTCGGTCGGCGTCGGATGCGCGGGAGCGTGCTGGGACTCCTATTAACCGGCTGAACATCCAGAGTGTGCCAGTGCAACGCACACGTTTCTTTTGGCATGGAACGAAGGTTCGTACGGGCAACACGGATATCACGCTGACAATCACGGTTGGGGTGGAGTTTCAAGGAAGAGTGCAGCCGGTTTCGATGCGTTTCCGCAACCAGGGGGAAGATCTTATTTACTGTTCGCTGGAGGAGTCAATCCGGGAGAAGACGGACTTGATTTCCTACGCGGCAGGGGTCAACGTAGAGTTGCTGTACCCGATGTCGGGGCTGGAGTTGGAAGAACCCGTGTTGCAACCGGGACGGATCGGGGTTCTGTTGGGACAGGGGCAGACGGCGCAGGTGCTTCGCAATCTGTGTTTGATGGTGCACCGCAGTTCCGCGGGCGACTGGGCGAAGATCGTATTCCTGATGCAGCGACTCTTCCATGTAGCGCTGGGAGTGCCGGTGGAGAACGCCCGGGGAGCAATCGATCTGGACTATACGCAGGAAGGGGTAAAGGAGCGCCTGGCGCTGACCTCCTCGGGGCGCGGTTTCCAGCAAATGCTGCTGATCTTTTCGTATTTGTATTCGCACAAGAACAGCATTTTATTGGTGGACGAGCCTGATGCCCATTTGGAAATTCTGCGACAGAAACAAATTTTCGTATTGCTGAGGGATATCGCGAATGAGAACGGCTCACAGGTGATCCTGGTGACGCATTCGGAAGTAATTCTGGACGAGGCCATCGACACGAACCTGACCCTGCTGCTGGAGGGCAGAGCGGACAACCTAGCGAAGAAGGCGGAGATTCGGGAGAGCCTGAAGCTGTATGGAGCGAGCCATTATGTTCGGGCGAGGCAGCGCGGGTACATTCTGTATGCGGAGGGAGGTACGGACGTCGACATTCTGAGCGCGCTGGCGAGGCGGTTGAACCATGCGTGCCTGGCTTTGTGGGATGAGTCGCCGAATGTTTACTATGTGAAGAACGTCCATCCTTCGCCCTCGTCGGAAACGGAACTGGAGCGGGTGGAAGGAGGATTTGGACTCCCGGCTCGGGATCACTTCAACAACCTCCGCAAGATTCTGCCGTCACTTCGGGGATTGGCGATCCTGGACAACGACGGCAGGGGGCGGAAGGACCAGGACGATCCGCATCTGCGCATCCGCTATTGGAAACGGTACGAGATCGAGAACTATTTCATCACTCCGGACCTACTGCTGTCGTTTGTCGAGAGCAGGAATCCAGACCTGGGGTTATTTGCCGTTCCCCGCGAGCAGTCGCAGGATACAATGGATGACCATGTCCGCAATTGGGTGTTTGCAGGGGATGGTGAAAAGTTCCAGGTCTGGCGGAACGCCGCTCCCGATGCGGCAAAGTTGATTTGGGAATCGACAACACAGAGCATGAAACTGAGCGCCTTCGCCGAGGAATACTTCCGCTTATTGAGCCGGCGCACAGGACTGGAAATGCTTCTGACGAAGAGCGAGTTTCACCAACTTGCGGAGTTCGTCGATCCGCGGCACATACCGCGGGAAGTGCCGGAGAAACTGGACCTGATCGCGGATTTGTTCCGGCACGCGGGCCCAATTGAGGATACCGCGCGGGAAATATAATGGCCGCATCATGACACGCCGAGAATGTTCCTTTTCGATTGTGTGCGGTTGGGCATTGCGCTGCCGGGTAACGCGGTGCGCGCTTAGTGGCCTTCGTTTTCGAGGAAACGCTCGACTTCGATGGCGGCCATGCAGCCGGCTCCAGAGGCAGTGATGGCCTGGCGGTAGACGCGGTCCTGGACGTCGCCGGCGTGGAAGACGCCTTCGACGCTGGTGCGGGCTCCGCCTTTGGAGACGATGTAGCCGTCGGGATCGAGTTCGAGCTTGTCTACGAAAGGCTTCGTATTGGGGACGTGGCCGATGGCGACGAAGAGGCCATCGACATCGCGGTCGCGGCATTCTCCGGTGCGGGCATCTTTGAGGCGGACTCCGGTGACCGTGCCTTTGGAGATGTCGTAGACGTCGTCGACGATGGTGTTGGTGATAATTTCGATTTTGGGGTGAGCCTTGGCGCGATCGACCATGATCTTGGAGGCGCGGAACTCGTCACGGCGGTGGACAAGAGTGACGTCGCGGCCGAAGCGGGTAAGGAAGAGGGCCTCTTCCATGGCGGAATCGCCGCCGCCGACGACCATGATGCGCTTGTCACGGAAGAAGAAGCCGTCGCAGGTGGCACAGGAGGAGACGCCTTTGCCGATGAGTTTTTGTTCGTTTTCAAGGCCGATCCAGCGGGCGGAGGCGCCGGTGGCGACGATGAGGGTGCGGGTCTCGATCCATTCGTCTTCGACGAGGAGGCGGAAGGGGCGCTGGGAGAGGCCGGCTTCGAGGACGGAGCCGTCGCGGTATTCGGCCCCGAACTTCTGGGCCTGCTCGCGCATCTGCTGGACGAGGACCGGGCCGTCGACGCCATCGGGGAAGCCGGGGAAGTTTTCGACGAGGCTGGTGATAGAGAGCTGGCCTCCGGGCTCATGGCCGGTGATGACGAGAGGCTTCAGATTGGCTCGGGCAGTGTAGATAGCAGCGGTGTTGCCGGCGCAGCCGGACCCAAGGATAACGACGTTGTGCATAGTGGGGAAACCTTCATGCTAGCATTTCGCGGCCGCTTCCAAGGCTAAGGCGGCGGCGCCGAGGAGGCCGCTAGGGTCGTCGAGGGAGGTACGGACGATGGGCACATCGCGGCGGAGCATGGCGTAGGTGCGGTCATGGACGATTTGGCGGAGGGGGAGGAGGAGGAAGTCGCCGGCATCGGCGATCTGGCCGCCGAGGACGATGATCTGGGGGTCGAAGATGAAGACCAGTCCGGCGAGCGCGGCGCCGAGGGCGAGGACGGCGCGATGGACGATGTGGTGCGCGGCCGGGTCGCCGGATTGGGCGGCATGGAAGACGTCGGCACAGGAGGGCTGAGGAGCTTTATCGAGCAGAGTGGAGGCGGTGCCGCGATGGATGACGGAGTAAGCAGCGGCTTCGAGGGCCTTGGCGGAGAAGAGGGTTTCGAGGCAGCCGCGGTTGCCGCAGATGCAGAGTTCGCCATCGGGGTGGACAGTGTAGTGGCCGAGGTGGCCGGCGAGGCCGGAGGCTCCGTGGAGGATGCGGCCGCCGCTGACGACGCCTCCGCCGACTCCGGTGCCAAGGGTGAGCATGATGGCGTCGGAGAAGCCTTGGAGCGCGCCCCAGCGCGTTTCGCCGCGGAGGGCGACGCGGGCGTCGTTATCGGCTTTGACGGGGAGGGAGCCGAGTTGGAAGATGTCGCGCAAGGCGTGGCCTTCGAGGTAGCGGAGGGTGCCGGGGAGGACGAGGACGCGGGTGGAATCCTCGTCGATGCGCCCTTTGCAGCCGATGCCGGCGGCGATGGCTCCGGGGCCGAATTCGGCGGCGAGGGAGGAGGCAACGGAACGAAAGGCATCGAGGGTGGGTGGAGTGGGGACTTTGCGCAGGCTGAGGAGTTGGCCGGATTCGCTCACGCGGGCGGCTTTTATCTGGGTGCCGCCGATGTCCAAGGCAAAGAGGGTATTCATGCCGTCTTTCATGCTATCGCCGCGGGGCTCCGCATGGGTGCACGGACGGGTGATACCATGGCGGGTACGCAACCAACTCGCTGGCGATTGTGTTGTGTCCAAATAAGACTGCCATGACTTTTCCGTACCGTTTGCCGATTGTGTGCGCCGTGGCGCTGGGATCGTATTTGCTGCTGGGGCAGACTGCGTCCGTGCAGCCGATGGAGGGCGGGTTCGCGAAGACCGTCCAGCCATTTCTGGCGCAGAATTGCGCGCGCTGCCACAATGCGGATTTGATGATCTCAGGCGTTCGGGTGGATCATCTGAACGCCCATCTCGAGGACCGGCATATCCGCATTTGGGAAGGGGTGCGGCACCGGGTGCGGGATGGATCGATGCCGCCGAAGGGGCAACCGCAGCCGAGCGCGGCGGAGCGGCAGAAGGTGGTGGAGTGGATCACGAAGGGACTGGAAATGGCGCGGGCGCGTCCGGCTCCGAAGAACGGGCTGATCCGGCGGTTGACGGTTTCGCAGTACCGGAACACGCTGCGGGAGTTGCTGCAATTGGAAGACGATCTGACGGAGACGCTGCCGCCGGATGCGATTTCCAAGGATGGCTTCATCAACAACCAGGAGACGCTGCAACTTTCGCCGCTGCAGTTGGAAGCGTATCTGGAGATTGCGGGGGAGGCGCTGACGCGGGCTCTGGTTGAGCCGAAGCAGAAGCCGGCGGTGCAGAACTTCTGGGTGGAGTTGGGTGAGTCGATCAACAAGAACCCGCTGGGGGAGGAGTTGATTTTAGGGGCGAACAGCCAGTTGCTGGCGAACAAGGATTACACGGTAACGCAACTGACGGCGGCGAAGCCGTTCGC
>JAEUQG010000187.1 GCA_016789755.1 Bryobacterales bacterium | reverse complement strand
CGGCAGGGACCACGGGGATCAGCAGGGCGCTGTAGTGTGAGGCGCCGCAGGGGGCTTTTTCATGCGGCAGCATGAGCCCGATGTTCCGTCCGTATGCTGTCAAGATATGGTCGTCGTAGGTGAAGCCGATCCGCTTGCCGTCCGCGCTCCATTCATGGCGGTGGGAGCCGCCGCGATGCGCCCCGGGTGTGGTGATCTCATTGGTAACATCGCGGCAATCGAGGAAGCGAATGTCCCCCGAGCCGTCGCCCATGACAACACCGCCCTTGCGATTGGTGGCGGAATAGAAGCCCAACTGCCTTGTCTCGCTCATGAGCGGGCCGTGAATGAAGGCGACCTCATCGGTGGCGGCCCCCCAGGAGGCGGCGCCCAAACCCGGAGCCGCCTGCGACCCGGTGACGGACTCCGGCAGATACAGGTAGTTTTCGAGCCCCGTCGTGACCGATACCTTCATGATGCTGGTGGAATTGCCGATGCCGCCGCCGAGGGTGTCGCGTGTATCGTAGACAAGAAAACGTCCGTCGCGCGAGAAGTTATCGTTGTTATCGAGATTCTTGGCGATGGGGGAGAACGTCAATTGCCATTCTCCGGCTAGTTCCGCAGCGGACAACAGGATGGTAAGAAGCGCAAGCAACAGGGATTGTCGCATGGAAGAATCCTTTCGACTGTTCAGCATAGCTCCAAAGAGAGCTGCTCGGGGGGGCGCTACGGCTTGGGGAACTTCCAGATACGGAGGGCATTCTTCCCCAGCAACAGCTCTCGATCTTCCGGTTTGTAAAAGCTGCAGAACTTATCGACGAATTCCAGTTCTTTATCCATGGGCAATTCCCATCGAGGGCGCGGATACCCGGTACCCCAGACGAGTTGTCTCGGGCCGAACTCCTCGTAGATGGCTTTATAAAAGGGCCATGTGTCTTCGTAGGGATATTTCTTCACCTCGGACATTTCGTAAGGTTCGGAATTGCTGATCCACACCTGGGGGAACTTCTTGAGGCGAAACATCTTGCGGAATTCGGACCACGGGTCTTTCAACTTCAGGTCGGGTTTGCCGGCATGATCCACGACAACCTTGACGCCGGGAAACCGGCCGCACATATCTTCGAGCATCGGCATCTGATGCGGCAGGATGTAGTAATTGAACACAGCGCCGAGTTTTTCCGCTTCCTTCCAAAGCGGGTAGTGCTCCCTGGAATTGAGCCAGCTTCGCTTGGGGTGGTAGATAGGGCTGAACCGCATTCCCTGGAACTGCTGTTCCTTGACCCAGTAGCGAAGGCGCTCATGGATCTTCGGATCGTCCGGGTTAAGCAGGCCGTGGGCTACGAACAGATGAGGATACTTGGCCCGGGAGTAGCTGATATAGGAATTATCCCAGCCGAAATAGCGCGGATTAATGAGAACCGCGTACTTGAGGCCGAAATCTTTCATCTGCTCGACCTGATTCTCAATAGGAGCATCCATCTGGGCGCGGCGGAAGTCCGGCCGCTCGGGGTGGCGGAAGGGAAAGCGCGGATCGGAAGTCCAGACTTCGAGATGCGTATCGATGATGAGGCGCGGGCGCGGAGCCGCGGCCAGGGCAAGAAACAGTCGTCGCGTCAAGGGTTGACTCCTGAAAAGCCCGCACAGGCCGGGTCGGCACCAGCATACGTTGCAACTCGTCTTCCGTGTCAGGAACCGGCGCGTAGTGCGGGCGAATTCGCAAAGGAGAAGCCTATCACGAAACTACTCGATGGCCATGGTGACCACGTTCGATTCCGCGCCATTGATGGCGAGCCGCACAGGCACGGCGGGGCCGGACGGGGCGTTGGCGGGAACACGCACGACGGCGGCGTTCAATCCAACGACTCCAGGCATCTGATAGGACGAAATGACATCCGCTGGGACGCCGCCGATGGTCACAACCGGCAGCACAGTAATCGCCAGGGGAAGCGCGGGGGAAGCGCCGCCCTCGGCCACTCCGATACTGGCCGGCCCGAAGCCGTTGCCCGCGATCTCCACCAGATCTCCTGGCTTCGCGGCACGGCCCGACGCGGCGGCCAGCACACCGTCCTGAATAAAGCGGATGCTTCCCTGCCCCGTGCCGCTGCTATCCTGCGAAAACAAGCCCGGGGCTTCCTGTGCAAAGGTCATGGCGACAGATTGGCTATTGCGATCAAGATAGCTGACGCGCACGGCGCCGTCGCGGAAGGACGCCCAGAGCGGGGCCAATTGGAACACAATGCGCGTGGGCGAGACGGACACGAGCGGCGCGGGGATGCCGTTCACTTCTACCGATACGCCGCCCAGAGTGTATGGCAACGGCGGCGTCTGCGCGGCAACGGCGTTTGGCGTGAAGTTCTCCCCGTGCAGGATGACAAGGCTTCGCGGCGCCACCGGCTTTCCTTTCTCCTCCGGTATGGCGGCGTTGGAATAGCCGTTGGGGGCCAGCGACGGCGCGCCACCGACGAATAACGCCACCATGTTCGATGCGCCGCCGCCCTCGCTTGGGGTGAACACGTCAATGGCGTTACGTCCCGCCTCGCCTATGTCCGCGGCACTGAAATCGGCCTGCAACTCGGTGGAACCGACGAAACGGGTGGCCATCGCGGCGCCATTCCAGCGGATGACTGAGCCGCTCTGGAACCGTTCGCCTTTGACGGCCAGTGTCAAAGGCTGGCCGCTGCGCGCATTGGCCGGCGATAGCGAAGAAACTCGCGGACCCGCCGTTTCGCGGCTGAGCGGTACAGCAAGGTCCCACATTCCGCGGCCGTGCGTGGCGGCCCGCAACAGCCGCGCCGAGCGATGGAGCTTCACAGCGAGGTAAACGGTGTTGGGCAACCCGGCGCCGAGAGGTTCCCAAGCCCCGCCGTTATCGCGGGAAACGAACATACCGAGATCGGTGGCGGCGTAGAGAGTTCCGGCAATATCGGGATCGATCTCGACATCGTTCACCGGCATGTTCGGCAGGTTACCCGTGATGTCGCGCCACGTCTCACCGAGATCGGTGGTTTCGAACACGTGCCCGGAAACCGTATTGGGCGCTCCGGAAAAACCCGAGAACGTCACGATGGCGCGCCGCGGGTTCACCGGATCGGGCTTCACGTGAGTCACGCCCCGATTTGGCAACCCCTCGCGGCGGAGGGTCCACTGGACGGAGGCGGTTTCGTGGGCATTCGCGGTCACATGCACCTGGGCGCTATTCGAGCCGGCCCACACAATTCGTCCGTCGGCGGGCGAGACGGCAACGGTCGTCAGCGTCCCAACGTTGTTGGTGAGATCGTTGGAAATGGCGGTCCAGACTCCAGCCCCGTCCGAGGTTTGGTAGACGCGGTTGGTGCCGAAATAGAGCCGCTGCGGATTCGATGGGTCCATGACGTAGGGCGGAATGAACGCCACGCGGTCGTTGCCGATCATACCGTGGGTGGCAGGAAGGAAGCTCTTGAAGCTGCCTTGGGGCAGAAACTTGAGCGGGGAAAGATTCTGGCAGGAAGTGTACATGGTTTCCGGCCAAAGAGGATCGATGGCGCCCCAACCTCCGTCGCCGCAGGTGACAATCCGCCACTCTTTGCCGTCGTAGGTCTGCGTGCTGTTATCCTGCGTGCCGGCAATCATGATGTTCGGCGTGCCGGGATGCATGGAAAATCCGGGATAAAACTGCGTAATCGACAGCGTCCGGTTGTGATTTTCCCAATTTGGCGGCAGAGCACCGGTCATTCCGCGCGCGCTGTGCACGCCGCCGTCATTGCCGTCGTAGAAGACTGAGCCGTCGGGGGAAAACACGCCGGCGTGATGATCCACATGCACCCAAAGCCCGTTTGGACCGACAGAAATGTTCTGCCATGCGGCGCCGCCGTTGAGGCTCCGGAAGATCTGCACTCCGCCGGCCACCACGACGTTGGGATTGGTGGGATGCACGGTCAGAGAGTTGTTGTACCAGCACTGCGGGCCGCAATAATTTGGGGCGGGCAGCGCCGTCCAATTCGCTCCGCCGTCGGCGGTACGATACAGGCCGCGCAAGCCGGAATTCGATTGCGGACGCGGATCGTGAATGCCGGCGTACAAGATATTCGGGTTGGAAGGAGCAATGGCCAGCGCAATCCGTCCAGTCTCCGCCGCGGGTGGCAGCCCGGAAGTGAGTCGCGTCCATGTCAGGCCGGCATCGGCGCTTTTATACACGCCGGCGTTGGCCTCGCCAAATCGCCCCAACCCGGCATACAGGTTGTTGGGGTTGGCGCGGTCGATCACCAGATCGGTTGCGGGGAGTGCATTCAGCACTTGCGTCCAGGTTTCGCCGGCGTCCGTGGAGCGATAGATGCCGGAAGCTGTGCTCACCAGAGCGCTGAGATGCATGGCCGCCAGGAGAATCCTGCTGTCGCGGGGATGCACGACAATGGAGGCGATCCGCGCACCGCGGCCTGCCGAACTCAGGGCAAACGGTCCCGCAAACGGGCCGGGAATGTGACGCCAGGTCTTGCCGCCATCGGTGGATTTGAGCAGACCCGCGCCATAATAACTGTCAGCCGAAAAATTCGCCTCACCGGTCCCGACGTATACGATATCCGGATTATTGGGATCGAGGGTGATGCATCCGATGGCGAGCGAAGGCTGATCGTCGGTCAGCGGCGTCCAATTGGCGCCGCCATCGGTTGTTTTCCAAACGCCGCCGGTCGCCGCGCCGGCATAGAGCACACGCGGGTCGCGCGGATCCATCGCCAACGCCGATACACGCCCGGAGGTCATAGGAGCCCCGGAACCCTGGCCCGTGGTGATGGTGGGCCGCGGTCCGATATTCACCCATTCGCCTTCGCCCGCCTTGCGCGAGCGCACCTTCTTGAGCGCTTCCACCTGCCGCCACGCGTCGTAGCGCATGGCCGCGGCGGAAACTCCATTGACGGGCCGGCGCTGGCTGTAGAACCACTCCATGCGGCCCATGGGCTCGTCCCTTGTGGCCTCGGGAGGCATCACGGGTTGAGCGAACAAAGCGCTTGCCGCAAGAAAAATCGCGAGAGTTAGGCGCATATCACCCGGATTATAGCGATTTCCCATGCGGCGTGCATTGGAAGTGGTAAAGGGGACGCGGCGGTTGCGGGCGGTATGCGAAAGGCTGTACGATGCGCCCATGAACTTGCTCAGGACTTTGTGTTTCGTTATCCTCTTCGCCTCCCTGGTCTTCGGCCAGGCGACGGAAGGCACCATCCTCGGTTCCATCACAGATCCAACGGGCGCGGCGGTTCCCAATGCCCCCGTGCGCGTTACTAACACCGGCACCGGCGTGGTGCGCTCCACTACTACCAACGACACCGGCGAGTATGTCGTAACCAATCTGCCGCTGGGCGAGTATTCGGTGAGCGCCGAAGTTTCGGGATTCAAGAAATCGGTTCACCCACCGGTACCGATCACCGTGAAGGCCCGCGTTCGCGTCGACTTGAAATTGGAAGTAGGCGAAACTTCGCAAAGCGTCGAAGTGACCGTGGCCACGCCCCTGATCAAGACGGACACGGCGGAGGTGGGCGGCGTGGTGTCGCGCCAGGTGCTGCAGGATGTCCCCGTATTCGGCCGCAACTTTCTCGCTCTTGCGGCATTGGTGCCGGGAACGACAAACGGTCCGCCGTCCAGCCGGCAACGGGACTTCTCCGGCGCTTCGGTGAACGTAGGCGGCGCCTCGGCGGAGGCCAATAACTTCATCATCGACGGTATTTCCAACAACATGGAGTTTTCCGGCGCCATGGGCGTTGTCCCGGCAATCGACGCCATTCAGGAGTTCGCCATTCAAACCAGCCAGTATTCAGCCGAGTTCGGACGCTCCGGGGGAGGCATCGTGAACCTGGGCATCAAGTCCGGCAGCAACGAATGGCACGGCTTTGCTTACGACTACCTGCGCAACGACAAGTTCGACGCTCGGCCGTTCGATTTCACCTTCACCAACCAGCCGAGGCAGCCGCTGCGGCGCAATCAATTCGGAGGCGGTTTGGGAATGCCGGTGATTCGCAACAAGGTATTTCTATTCGGCAACTACGAAGGGATTCGTAATCCGAGCGCGAACATCGCCAGCTACATCATGTCGGACGCGGCGGAGCGCCAGGGCGATTTTTCGACGTCCGCCATTGTTTATGCCGACCCGGCGACGGCGCGCCCCGATCCCTCGAATGCACTGGGTATCCGCACACCCTTCCCCGGCAACCGCGTTCCGGCCGCGCGCATCGATCCCATGACCACACGGCTGCTGAGCTTCTTTCCGCTGCCCAATTTCCGCGATCCAAATCCGAACGTCCGCAACAATTTCCTTGTTTCGGAGAAAAATCAGGATAGTTTGAACTCGTTCAACTTCAAGGGAGACGGAGTCATTAACGACCGCAACTCGGTCACCGCACGCATCTCGCAACAGCGGGGGGGCCGGCGCCGTTCCTTCTGGATGCCTGAGGACCGCTTGGGGGGCAAGGCCGCTCTGGATGCAACGAACACAGGGCTGACATTCACCCACGTGTTCAACCCGACGCTGGTGAACGAAGCACGCGCCGGCTACAACTACCTGCGCTTCGGCAACGAGATGCTCAATCCGGAAAACGTGATGGACGAGTTCCGCATCCCTGGCTGGAATACGGTTTCCTTCGCCCGCGGCTTCCCGGCCTACAGCTTACGCAACTACACGGCCACATCAATCATCAGACCGATTGCCAGTGTCCCGACTCCGTTCTTCCTGGTGGAGCATTCCTGGCAATTCATGGATAATCTGAGCTGGCAGCGCGGCAAACACGCCCTCAAGTTCGGCGTGGAAGCCGGCCGCATTGCGAACAATCGCTTCCAGGGGCGCAACGGGGGCGGATCACTCAGCTACGACGGAACCTATTCGACGCCGCGCGTCGGCGCCGCGCTCGAACCACTGCGGACGGGGATGACGGACGCGTTGCTCAACCAGGCGCGCGGGTTTTCCACCAACTATCAGTTCGACGGTGTGCGCATCCGGTCCACGCGCTGGAGCGCGTTTGTGCAGGACGACTTTCGAGTGAGCTCGAAACTGACACTGAACCTGGGCCTTCGCTGGGAATATTTCAGCCCGTGGAAGGAAGAACAGGACCGCCTGCTCAACTTCGATCTGCGCACCGGCGAGCGCCTGCTGGCCGAGAGCACGCGTCCGATCATCCGCGACCTGATTGGAATTCCGAACGGCAACATGCCGGTGGGATGGCGCTACACCACGAACGACGAGATTCTGCCCGCGCCCAACCGGACCAACTTCTCGCCTCGCTTCGGCTTTGCGTACAATGCCGGACGCAGCGTTGTGTTCCGCGGCGGCTACGGAATTTTCTACGCCGCAACCGTGAGCAACAACTTTAATAACGCCGGCACCGATGGCAGCCCGTTCTTTTTCGATTTCGCGCTGGCGAGCGAACTGGACCGCTCCATTCTGCCGCGCAACGGCTTCCCTGCCGGCGGCGCCTCGGGCGCCTTCGCCGCCCGTACGTTCAGCGCCTACTACGGGCCACTCACGCGGCCCGATCCGTACACGCAGAAGTGGAATTTCAACATTCAATGGAATCCCATCCGCAAGACAGCCATTGAAATGGGCTACAGCGGACAGCGCGCGCTGCGCTTCTCCACGCTGTCCTACGGCAACTCGCCTCAACCCGGCGCTGGCGCGGTGCAAGATCGCCGGCCATATCCTAACGTCGGATCGTTCCTGGCTTATCTGCCGGTGAACGATTCCAACTACAACGGCCTGGAAGTAACCGTGAAGCAACAGGAATTCAAGGGGCTATACTTGCAAAGCGCTTTCACTTTCTCCAAATCGATGGCCTACACGACGGGTACGGACGGGGGAGTGCTCAACGATCCTTACAACTTCCGTTATGACTACGGCCTGGCCAATTACGACTTCCGCAAGCGCTGGGTTTCGGCTGTGGCGTGGAAGCCGAAGTACGGACAGAGCTGGAACCCCGCTCTGCGTTACCTACTGGCCGGTTGGGAAACGGCCAGCCTTCTTACACTGCAGGGAGGCTTTCCGTTCACGGTCGGCGTAAACGGCCCGCAGTTGAACAACGGAGCGGGATCGAACCGGGCGAATCTGGTTGGGGAATGGAATCTTGGCCCGGCGGCCAACCGTGACCGCTGGTTCGACACTGCCGCTTTCACCGCGCCGCCCAATTTCGTTTGGGGCGCGCAAGGCAAGAACCAACTCAGAACCCCTGGGCTCGCTCAACTCGATTTCAGCTTCCAGAAGGTATTCCCCATTCAGGAGCAGAAACGGATTACGTTGCGCATGGAATCGCAGAATTTCCTCAACCGCGTGCAACTCGGCGCGCCGGCATCCACGTTGGGTTCGCCCAACTTCGGAGTGATTCGGAGCCTGCAGGCCGGCCCGCGCAACATCCAACTGGTGGGGCGATTCGATTTCTAGCCATGATGACCAGACGCCAACTCCTCCACTCGGCGCCGGCGGCAGGCGCGGCGCTCGCCCTAAGGGGCGCTGATGCGATCGCGGTCGGCTCGCGCCGCGAATTGTTCGTCGACCGATTCCTGATCGAGCGGCTCACTGGCGCGGCTATGCGTCTGCAGCCGCCGCGGCGCGAAGAACCGGCCCTGGTTCTCGACCGGCCATGGGAGGGCCGGTTCTCGAACTACGCCACGGTGATCCGCGATGGCAACGAATACCGCATGTACTATCGCGGACTTCCCGAGGCCGGCAAAGACCTCAGCAGCTATGAATGCACCTGCCTTGCTCTTTCGAAGGACGGCAAGCAGTTTACACGCCCCGACCTTGGCATCCACGAATACCAGGGGAGCCGGAAGAACAATCTCATTCTGGCGAATGAGCCACCTTATTCCAGCAATTTCAGTCCGTTTATCGACACGCGGCCAGGCGTTGCCGCCGATCAGCGCTACAAGGCACTGGCAGGCACGCAGAAGGGCGGGCTGGTGGCGTTTCAATCCGCCGACGGCATCCGCTGGAAGAAGATGCGCCAGGAAGGTGTCTTTCTGAAGGGCGTTTTCGATTCGCAGAACCTCGCCTTCTGGTCGGAGACGGAACAGAAGTACGTGATGTACTTCCGCACGTTCAAACGATTCAACGGACGCGGCGTGCGTTGGATCAGCCGCACCACCAGCGACGATTTCCTCTACTGGAGCGAACCGGTGGACATGACCTTCGGCGGCGCGCCTCCGGAGCACATGTACGTCAACCAGACGCATCCTTACTACCGCGCTCCGCATATTTACATCGCGCTCGCCGCGCGGTTCATGCCCGGCCGCCAGGTAATGTCCGATGAGGAAGCGCGGGCCTTGGGAGTGAATGCGGGCTACTACAAGGATTGCGCCGATGCGGTGCTGCTTACCTCGCGCGGCGGCACGGCCTACGACCGCACGTTTCCCGAGGCGTTTCTGCGTCCCGGTCTCGGCGTGGAAAACTGGGTCTCTCGCAATAACTATCCGGCGTTGAACACGGTGGAAACGGGTCCCGCGGAGATTTCTTTCTACACGCTGAGCAACTACGGGCAGCCCGGCACGCACCTGCGCCGCTACTCGCTTCCGATGGACCGGTTCGCGTCGATCAGCGCTGGCTATGGCGGTGGCGAAGCATTGACCCGCCCGCTTACGTTCAGCGGAGCACAGTTGTTTCTCAATTTCTCGACTTCAGCACCGGGCGGGATTCGCACGGAGATCCTGGACGCCGACGCCGCGCCCGTCGCGGGCTTCGCAATCGAGGACAGCGTCGAATTGATCGGAGATCAAATTGAGCGCGCGGTGCGCTGGAAACAGGGCTCGGACCTGTCGCGATTGGCGGGCAAACCGGTCCGGCTGCGCTTCGTCATGAAGGACGCCGACATCTTCGCTCTGCGATTCGGATAAGCGGCGATGCGCGATCGCATACTGGAAACGCTGCACGTTCCGCAGCCGTTGCCGTCGCTGGAGACGCGCCATCACGGCGAGTTCCTGCCCGGCGGGAAGGTGCGGGTCGAGCGTGTTTCCTACACCACGCAGCTCGGCATGCGCGTACCGGCGATTGTGTACAGCCCCGCCCAGACCGCTTCGCGCCGCCCCGGGCTGATCGTTGTAAACGGGCATGGCGGGGACAAGTTCGCCTGGTATGCGATGTATGCGGGGGCGGCCTATGCGCAAGAAGGTTTCGTCGTGCTCACCTACGATCCGGCGGGCGAAGGCGAACGCCATCTCGAACGGCGCAGCGGCACGCGGGCGCACGACCGGGTTACTCCACCCGAAGAGATGGGACGCTGGTTGGGCGGGCTGATGATCTGCGACATCATGCAGGCCGTGAGTTACCTCATCTCGCGCCCCGATGTAGACGCGTCGCGTGTGGCGGCGGCGGGCTATTCGATGGGGTCGTTTGTGCTGGCGGTCGCAGGCGCCGTGGAGCCGCGCCTCAAAGCCTGCGTGCTGACGGGCGGAGGAAATCTCGATGGACCGGGTGGTTATTGGGACCGGTCGAAACCGATGTGCCAGGGGATCCCGTACCGTTCGCTGGCGTTCCTCGGCGACCGCCCCGCCGAGCTATACGCGATGCACGCCCGCCGCGGACGAACGTTCCTTTACAACGGCGCCGAAGACACGGTTGTCTCCATCCCCGCGCAGGGTGTAGCGTTCTTCGGCGATCTTCGCCGGCGAGTAGAGCAATTGACCGGAGGCGACGGGCGGCCATTCGATTACGCCTTCGTGCGCGGAGCAAGTCACCGGCCGTTGATTGTCACGAAACCCGCCGCCCTTTGGTTGTGCGACGCATTGGAGTTGCCGCACGCCATTCGCGAGCGCGTGGCGAAGTTGCCGCAAACGCGCATTTCCGGCTGGACCGCCGACCACGGCATTCCGATGGATCCGCTCTATGCGACCTACGATCGCGAAGGCGGGGTGCTCGGCATCGGGCATGCGGTACCGGCATCGACGCGTGCCCAGTTGCATGTGTTTTCTGAGGACGATTGGCAAAAGGAGAAGGCCCTGCTGGTTCACGAATCGTGGCTCAAGCGGGCCGCGGCGCAAATTTAGGAACTTGGGCCACTCCGTCCGCGTCTGAACGGATAGGAGGGCGGAGAAGATGCAATCGTCGGCAGATACGGTACGTGTGTTCGATGCGCTGGTGCAACTGGGGGAAGTGAGCCGCAGGAATGGGCGTCTTTTCGAAGCGGACAGGCTGTACGAAGTGGCGGCGGCTCTCCTGCAGGATGAAGTGAATACGCTGATTGTGCCGCGGGCGTTTGTCGACCCTGGGGCCGGTGCGAAGGAGTGGGTAGTGATGCGCGGGGGAAGCCTTTTGCCTCCGCAGTGAACTTGGCAAGCGGTGGAGACATTCCGTACAATAGGAGTTCAGCCCAACGAGTTGCGGGAGTAACTCAATGGTAGAGTCACAGCCTTCCAAGCTGTTGGTTGCGGGTTCGATTCCCGTCTCCCGCTCCATTTCCAGTTTTGCGATCGCGCCGGTGTAGCTCAGTTGGTAGAGCATCTGACTTGTAATCAGAAGGTCGTCGGTTCGATTCCGACCGCCGGCTCCATAAACCCCATACGGACTTCTACTGAAGCTGCAACACCGCGACATCGCGATCCCCGACGGTCATCGTGAGGCGCTTTCCATCCACACGCACATTCTTGCCGCCCCACACATCTTTGGCGCCGCGCACGGCAACATTCAGATCAATGGCTACGGGCCGCTCCTGGCGCGTGGGATTCAACACATACAGCACCTGGGCGCCTCCTCCGCGATGCAATCGAGCCTTCACCAACGGATCGCTGACGTTCAGCGTCGGCGAAATCCCAGCCCAATCGAGCAGTCCCGCGAAGAACGTTCGAGCCTGCGGCGTGGGCCGGCGAAAATATCCGGCGCCGGGAAATGACCCGATCAACAACGTGCGCCCTTTGCCAGCCGCATGCTCCACCGCGGCGGTGCGGCCACTGGCATGCCGGCCCGCGGCGCGACCTCCGGCCAGTTCGTATTCCTGAAGGAAATAGCGGCTTGGCAGACTCTGCCCGCGCACGGTGAACGAGTAGTCCTCCAGCAAGTCGGGAGTGAACTCGACATACGACTCGCGAACTCCGAATAACTTATCCAACCCATAGTTGGGTTGCACGGCGCCGGCCTTGCCGCGGTCCCCGAAGTAAGCGGGCAGCCCCTCACTGACCAGAATCCCGCCACCCTCCACATACGCGGTGAGTTTTCTCACCGTCGCTTCGCGCAAGTGAATCGGGTAAGGCAGATAGACCAACGGATACTCGGCAAGATGATCGATATGAACAAAGTCCGCTTGGATGTTGCTGTCGAAGAAAGCCTGATAGGCGCCGCGCGCCGACTGCGCGTAGTGCTCCGTGGAACCCTGCTGCACGTAGTTGAACATCTGCGACTCAGGCACCCAGGCGATGCCGACCTCGCCGCGCACCGGCCTGGCCTTCCACAGCTCCGGATTGGCGTTCGCCCAGCGGGCCACTTTGCCTGTCATTTCCGCGCGCGGGGTAACCGAGCCATCCATTCCGAACGCGCCGAACGCTCCGAATAGCGGCCCATCGAGCAGCGGACGCCATCGCGGATACAGAATGCCGGTCGCTCCACCGGCGATGGAAATCATGTTCCAGATGCGCACATCCTTGTCGTCGCTGATGCGTCCATCCTCACGGGCGCGCCCGATCACTTGCGGCTGCATCCACAGCGGGCCGGCCTGCGCTTCGGCATGCCAGAACGGCTTTCCCCTCGCTCCGGCGCGCACCAGATCCACGGCATGAAACTGCTTCCATGGTTCGTTGCCCTTGCGCGAGGCGACCCAGGTGAAGCCCCATACATCCACATCCGCAGCCGAACGCCATTCATCGTAAGTCGCCGAAGGGTGACCCTCCAGCGACATGCCCACGCCGTGCGCCACCACTTTGTTCTTCGCGTCGTGCTTGCGGAACAGATCCACGCGCCACTTCGCCAGGGCGTGTGCGTTGTCAATGCGGAACTGGAGCCAATCGAGGCTTTCCGGATAGCCTGAGAAATTCTTCGGCGGATGAATGTCGTCCCAATCGGCGTAGCTGTAGCGGTACCACGCCTTTCCCAAGGCCTCCAACGATCCGTACTTGCTCTTCAACCATTGCCGGAACTTGCGTTGCGTAGCAGGGCAATAGCACAGCATGTTCTGCGCCGAGCCGCCTTGCGCCGTATGCTCATTCCACAGATCGTAGCCCATGGTGGCGGGGTGGTTCTTGTAGCGCTCAATCAGCGCCAGCAGCCACTTCTCAGCCGAGCCCTTAGCATCGTCGTTATCGAGGCACAAACCGGGAAAGCCGCCTGTGGCGCTCGATCCGGATATCCCCGAATCGACCGGCCTGCCATCGGCGCCCAGATACCGCGCATGGGCGTAACGCGTGAAGGCCCACTCGGGCGCGGCAGTCACCATTTCCGCCAGGATGACGCGGATGTTGTTCTTCGCCGCCAGGTCCATTTGCATGTCGTAGTCGCGCCAATCCATCTTCCCGGGCGCAACTTCCACAGCCGACCACATGAACCAGTGGCGGAATGTATTCATCCCGATCCGCGCCGCAGTGGCGTGATCGCGAGCCCAATCTTCTTCCGGCGGATTCGATTTGCGGAAGTACACCGCTCCGTAAGGAAACACCGGATCGGCCGCGCTCAACCCGGCGGCAGTGAGCAGAACAGCAATCAGAATGCGCATAGTCTAAAAATAAAACTTCAGAGCGAACTGGATCTGCCGTCCCGTGGCCGTGGATGCGGAAAGCTTGCCGAATTCCGGATTGTTGTCGTTGCAGGCAGACCCGGGGGTTCGTCCGATGCACGTCATCGACGGGCTGTTTGAGCTGGGTAGGAAGAAGGTCGGAGTATTCGTCAGGTTGAAGAACTCCGAACGGAACTGCAAGCGGCGCCGTTCGCTGAAGACAAAATCCTTGAAGATCGAAAAATCGAAATTGACCGATCCCGGCCCGCGCACCAGGCGTCGAGCCGCATCGCCGAACAACTGGATCTGCTGCCCGTTGTTGGCCGCAATCGTGCCGGGGACGCGAAACGCCGCGGGGTTGAAATAGCGGTCTGGGCTGCGCTCGCTGTTGGGCACCAGCATGGCGACGCCAGGCACACGATCCGGCATATTGAACGTGTTGAAAATCGGAGGCAGGCGGTTGGTGCGGATGTCCGTGGGGAAGCCGCCCCGCAGCGTCGTGATGCCGTTCACCTGCCAGCCGCCGATCAATCGCGAAGCCAGCGAATTCGAGCTCATCCACGGCCGCCCCGGTCCCCAAGGCAGTTCGTAACCGTAGCTGAACGTGAAGTTCTGGGGCACATCGATCGGCGCCGGCCCTTTCTCGCGCGAGAGATTGTAGGCGTCAAGCGAGATGGACGTCCCGCCGTTCTGCGTATAGGCGCTTGGCCCGGCCCCAAGCCTCTCCAGGTTCTTCTGAATGGTGTAGTTGGCCAGGAAGTTCAGGCCGTGAGAATACCTTTTTTCCACCCTGAGATTGAAGGCGTTGTAGTTCGACGAGGCCAGCGAGAAGGTGGGTATCACCGCTCCATTCACCATCGGGTACGGACGATTGCGCTGCGTGTTGCGCCCATCGAGCGCATACTCGAACGGCACTTGATTGCGGTTGACGAAAATCGAGGCAAGATCGCGCCCTCGCGCTCCCTGATAGGATGTCTCGACTAACCACGATTCGGCGGGCTGGAATTGAATCGAGAAGTTGAACTGCTGCAACATGGGCATACGCGCGTCATGAAAGCCCTGCGAGCGGATGGTGCGCGTGATCGGCCGGTCCGCGGTGAACGCATCGAGGCCGGTAGCGCTGGGGGCGGCTTGAATCGCGGTGTTGAGCGTGTACGGCGGTGCGACCGTGGTGGATGCACTCACTGTCGGCACCACCAGTGCCGGCGTGTTCGGATTGTTCCCGGCGATCTGCGTTACCTCCTGATTCTGATCGCGTAACCCATAGAAGATCCCATAACCGCCGCGCAGAACCCAGCGCCGCTTCAACTGATAAGCGACCCCCACCCGCGGGCCGATGTTGTTGTGATCCCCATCGACGATGGCGCGCGACACACCGGATTCGCCTGGAACGACGAACCGCGCTTTGTCCAAATCGAACAGGCCGCCACGGTCGCGCGCGTCCACAGGCTGCGTGAACAGGTCGTAACGGAAGCCAAGGTTCAACGTCAGCGCCCTCGTCACTTTGAAGTCATCCTGGAAAAACGTGCCGAAGTAGATTTCGCGCTGTCTTCCCCAATCGAGCATTTGTGTACCTTGCACCAGCGATGGGAAGCCGAGCAGATAGTCTGCAAACGGGGCGCCGGAACCGGTGGCATCCGTCGACGACGTCAAAATCGACCCGAAAATAAACTGCCCGAAGAACGGATTGCCGCGCAGGTTGTCGAAGCGTGGCCTGCGGATATCCACACCGGTTTTCATGTTGTGCTTGCCGCGGGTAATCGACAGCGTATCCGCAATTTGAAAACGTGTCTCGTAGTTCAGATCGCTCGCGCCGCCGCCCCATCCATCGAACTGCACCGACCCCGTCGCTTCGCCCGAGAAGTTGAACGCAATGCCCGGGAATCCCTTCACCGGAAATGGAAACAGCGCGACGTTGTTCTGGGTGGCGAAGCTTACGCCGTCGTCTACACCGTCGACAATGCGCGATCCGTTGTGGCGCGTCACGCCCGCCCGGATTTCGTTGACCATCGTCGGGCTGAACAGGTGCGTATCGGTCAGCACCAGTTGCCGGATGTTGCGGTACTGCGTGTTGCTGCCGCCGATGAAGCCATCGAACACGCCGGGTTGCGGCGTGGTTTGATCGGACCAGGACCATCGCCCCATCAGCGAGTTCTTCGATGAAAGTTGGTGATCGATGCGAACGTCATACTGGTCCCCGTCGAAACCGCGCGCCACCTGACGGAAGAAATTGCGTGAGATGGCGTTATCGGCGCCGAAATTCGGAGTGGGGATCAGCCCGAGAATCGCCGCCGAGGAAGCGTTGATGCGCGCCTGCGGGATTCTGGCATCCGGAAACGGAGTGCTGATCACGCGGCCTGTAGGGCCGATTCGCCGCGCCGCCGGATCGTAGATGGGGGTACGTAACAGCGACAAATCGCCGCCGCGAATCGCTGCCGGCGGCACCGCGATAATGCTGTTGGCCGAAGCCGTGCGCTGCCGCGTGCCCTGATAGTTGACGAAGAAAAACGTGCGGTCGCGAATGATGCGTCCACCGAAGACGCCCCCGAACTGGTTCTGCCGGAATTTCGCCCTCGGAAGGCCCGCGGCATTCGTAAAGAAGTTGTTGGCATCCAGTTTTTCGTTGCGTAGAAACTCGAAGACCGATCCGTGGTAGGTGTTCGTCCCGCCTTTCATAGTCGCCGTTACAAGGGATCCTGCCGCGCGGCCGAACTCGGCGGAGAAGGCGTTGGTCTTCACCTTGAATTCCTGCACCGCATCGACGCTCGGCAGCATCGCGATGCCGTTACGCCCGATCGCCCCGTTGGTCACCGTCGTGTTGTTGTCAATGCCGTCCAGCAGGACTTCATTCGACGAGAACCGTCCGCCGCCCGCGATGAAAGGCAGGTTCGTTCCCATGCCAAAGACCTGCGTCGTGTTGCCCGCCAGCAATCCCAGTCCGAACGCGTTGCGTCCGTTGAGGGGCAACTCCAGGATCTTCTTGTTCTCGATCACCTGCCCCAGCGAAGACGTATCGGACTCGAGCAGCGGCGTCTGCTCCGTCACGCTGACCGACTCCTTCACATCGCCCGGAACGAGAGTCACCCGAGCCGACGCGTTCTGGTCCACTTGCAGCACGAACTGCTGAATCATGGACTTCTTGAATCCCGGCGCCTCTACCGCAATGCTGTATTCTCCGACGGGCAGAAACGTGGCTTGAAATTCGCCCCGCCCGTCAGTGGCGCCGGTTCGCGCCTGACCGGTGTTCTTGTTGGTAATGACGACTTGCGCATTCGTCACCACCGCGCCTGTGGCGTCGTCCGCCGTCACGTTCAATGTGCCGGTGGAAACTTGAGAGAAGGCAACGGCGGTGAGAACCGACATCGCGGAAAGCAAACGGACCAGCGTCTTCATGGACCCTCCCGATGGGTCGCATTATATATGATGTCGCGCCGTCATTTCCGGAACAGCCTGTCGCCCGCGTTGCTGACGCCTTCGTCTCCGGCGATTGTCCCCGGCTTCCAGCGCTCTGCGATTTCGATATCCTGGCGCGCTTTGATAGTCAGCCCATTCATGTCCACGAAGCCCACCCGGTTGTAGAGATGCGGAGTGGTGTACTGCTCCGTGTAGGTGCGTGCATAGCTCTGCCACGCCTGTGCCGCGCTTTGCAGCGCCGTCACGGCTTCCTTCTTGTCTGCATCGGAGGAGGAGCGATCGTACATCGCCAGCGCCGCCGCACCTCGAATCTTCGCCGCATAGTATCGCGCCAGGAAGGCCATGGCGCGGATGTCGCCTAATGTTTCGCGGAGTTCCTGCCGCTCTCCGCGCATCCCGTCGACGGCTTGCATCGCCTTTCCCGCCGACGCCTCCAGTTGCGACGCGATCTCCAGCGGAGTCACCCCTCCCATTGCCTGCCCGGCAAGCTTCCGCCGCCTCCATTCGAGAATGCTGAGCACACTGCTGCCAGGCATCGATTGCCCTTCCATGAAATGACGTACCGTGTAAAACCCGCGATGGCGCGGATGGCTGAGGCAGGCTTCGGGAAACCAGCGCAGATCGATATCGCCCCAGAAAAACCGCGTGATGAGAGGAAACACCATCGATGCCTCCCCCCATGCCTGATACAACGCCGCGCCGTTGACCTCGGGAAAATGCTTCGTCACGATGCCCTGGAAGTGAGCATCCGGAATAGACGGATCGTAGGCCAGCCGTCCCCACAACAGAAACGAATACCATTGTTTTTGCATCACCAACTGGTGCGGCCTTTGCGGCTTGCGTGAAAGAAACTCGCGGCCCCAGATGTAACCGTCGGGCCCCATGTAGAAGCCTGCAATCCGGTCGGGGCCGGGAATCGCTTTGATATAGTCCCGAGCGTACTGCACATTGCCCCAGCGGAAGCTGTACACATCGTCATTGCGCACCGTCAGCCATGTCTTTCTACCCACGGGCATACCCTTCAGTACATCCTGAACAAACGGCGGATTGGGAATGGAGTACATGTGCGCCACGGAATATTTGAAGCTCAGC
>JAEUQG010000177.1 GCA_016789755.1 Bryobacterales bacterium | reverse complement strand
TTTAGCATCGATGCTCAATAAGGAATTCCGTGCTGCTTCTCCCATTCGGGCTTCCAGTCAAGCACGCCGGCGCGGCGCGCCCAGGCGTCGTATTCCGCCGCCAGTTCCTTCACCCGCGCGGGCTGCCGCGAGGCAAGATTGACGGTCTCCGAGCGGTCTCGCGATAAGTCGTACAATTCCCACTCACGACCGAAGCCTGCAACCAGCTTCCAGGCGCCTTTCCGGACGGCGCGATTGCCTTCGTGCTCCCAGAACAGCGTGCGCCCGGCGGTGCGCGCGCCGGATCCGCGCAACTCGGGCAGCAGGCTGCGGCCTTCCAGCGCAAGGCGCCCCGCCGGATAATGGCCCCCCGATACTTCGAGCAGCGTGGGCAGAATGTCGATGACGTGTCCGGGCTCACGCGCAATGCGTCCGGCGGCGATCCTGCCCGGCCAGTGGGCAATCAGCGGCGTGGCGATGCCGCCTTCGTGCGTCCAATGCTTGAAGTAGCGGAACGGCGTGTTGCTCACGTTGGCCCAAGGCGGTTCATAGGTGGTGTGCGAGTCGGCGGACCCGATGGCCGCCCCCGGCTTGCCTTGTGCCTTCGATTCGGCGCAGGCGCCGTTGTCGGACAGGAATAGGAGGAGCGTGTTCGACAGCGCGCCCAGTTCTTCCAGTTTCGCCACCACTTGCCCGACGCCTTGGTCCAACCGGTCCACCATCGCCGCATACACCGACATGCGCAGATCCCATTCTTCTTTGTTCGCCGCCGATTCCCAGGCCGGCACCTCCGCCGGTGGGGCGCTGAGCCGCCACGACGCATCGGCGATTCCCAGCTTCCTCATCTTCTGGTAACGGGCCCGGCGCAGCCCTTCCCAATCCCGGTTGTAATGGCCGCGATAGCGCCTAATGTCTTCCTCAGGAGCCTGTATCGGGAAGTGCGGCGCGGTGTAGGCAAGGTAGAGAAAGAAAGGACGTGGCGCTTTGGCGTGGCGGTCCAGCATGGCGCAGGCCCGCCGCGTCCAATCGCCGGTGATGTAGTAGCCTTCCCGCGGCGGCGTCACCTGCGATTCGTTGCGGACCAGCGAACGCGGCTGGAAGTAGTTGGATGTTCCGCCCAGCAGCGCGTACGATTCATCGAAGCCGCGGTCCACCGGCCAGTGCGGCCGCGACGCGCCAACGTGCCATTTGCCGCATAGCAAAGTCGTGTAGCCGGCCTCGCGCATCGCCTCGCCCAATGTCACGCACTGGCCGTTGAGAAAGCCCTGATACTCCGCCGTACCTATGTTCCGGCCCATGTGCCCGATGCCGGCCTGATGCGGATACAAACCCGTCAGCAGCGATGCGCGCGTCGGGCAGCAACGCGCCGCGTTGTAGAACTGGGTGAACCGCACACCGCCTTTGGCCAGCCGGTCGATGTTGGGGGTGGGAATCTCAGATCCGTAGCAGCCGAGATCGGAAAACCCCAGATCGTCGGCCAGAATCAACACGATGTTGGGACGCTGCGGCTTGGCCTGTGCCACAGCCAGGCCGGCGGGTGCGCCGAAGAGAAACTCACGGCGATTCATGGCGATTCGTCCTCCATGCTAAGGCGAAAAAGGTTTCGGTCTTGGATTTGCACATGGGAATCCAATCATATTTCACGCGCCAGGCCATCGGTATTGCCGCAACCGCGCGTTTTTACCATGGAACGCCTTCGAGTATACCCTGGCCTAACCTTCTCCACTGCGTCTTCTCCACCGCATCTTCTCCGCCGCGCGGGATTAACGTTTAAAGGCGGCTGAAGGGAATATTAAAAAATTGTACATAAGACCATTGACTCTTGTTGGTAATAGGAATACTATCGGAACGATAATCAACCGCAATGGGGATCTTAAAACCTGTACGCACGGTATCTCTTAAAGATAGGGCCGTCAGCGCTATCCGGGATGCGATCTTTTCGGGACAACTTGGCCCCGGCGATCCGCTACGGGAATTGCACCTCGCCAAGGAACTCCAGGTCAGCCAACCCACCGTGCGCGAAGCGCTCATGGAATTGGAGCGCCACGGTTTGGTGGTGCGCCGGCCGAACATCGAAACCACTGTCACCAACATGACCGCTTCGGAGATTCGGGATCGCCTGGAACTGCGCACGATGCTGGAGCAAGCCGCGCTACGCAAGGCTGTCCCGCACCTAACGCCTGCCAATTACGCGGAGTTGGAGGATGCCGTTTCGCACATGGCGCGCGCAGTGGCTACCAACAACTATCACGATATCGCGCAGGCCGACTACACGTTTCATCACCTGATTTGGTCGCGCTGCGGGAACATGGCCTTGCTCCACGGTCTCGAATGTCTCACCACTCCGCTGTTCGCCTTCGTCAGTATCATGCGCAGCGCGTGGTGGCACGACCTTTCGCGGATCGCCGATGGCCACCGGCACTTGCTCGAGGTATTGCGTGGAGGCGATCTGGCGTTGATCGATGAGACCATCGCGGTGCATATCAACCAATCCTACCTTCAGTTCCTCGAATCGACCGCCAAGGACTGCCGCGGGTACTTGGCCCAAATGAAGACGGAAACCAGGCCACAGTCTGCCGCGGCCACGACCTAACCGGCCAGCGCCAGATTTCGAGTGTTTTTGTAGGCCTGTCCCATTTTTCAGTAATGTGGGATACATTTGGGGTGCCTGGGGAAATGGCGCCGATGAAGTGTCAAACTGCCCCATGCTGCGTTTGCTAACCCGTGCCGAAACGGCTCCGGATTCCGTAGAATAAGACTATGCGCACCAGGATTCTCTGTCTTGCCGTGATTCTCTGCCTGCCGCTGGCCGTTTCCGCCGACCCGATGACCACCCTCCGCGTGGAAATCAAAACCCTCAAAGACAAGCCCATCGACCGCGCCAGCGTGGTGCTGGATTTCGTCGAAGGCCGCTCCATTGCCAAGTTCGGAAAGAAGGTTCGCACCCACTGGGAGACCCGCACCAACCAGGACGGTGTGGCCAAACTGCCTCCCATCCCGCAGGGCAAGGTTCGCATTCAAGTCATTGCCAAGGGCTACCAGACCTTCGGCAACGTATACGAACTGAATCAGGATGAGCAGACCGTCGAAATCAAAATGAACCCGCCCCAGGCGCAGTTCTCCGTTCACCAGTAGCCGGTAGTATCCACACCGTGCCAAGTCTGCATGGACTAGCAGTACCGGTACAAAATCTTGTTTTTCTCATAACGATTGGTACCGCTGTCAGATTGTTCCAAACAGCGCCAGGAGCGAAAACACATGCATGACGTTTTCGCGATTGGATCTGGCGTTTCTGCTCCCTTTCTTCTGCGTGGCTGCTTTCGCAGGGCAAGAGTCTCGTGTCACGGCGACACGGGGACTGCAGCCCAAGGCGGAATCCCGGCAGGTGCCGCCCAAGGCGGCGGCGGAGTTCCGCAAGTCGCAGTCGGCCTTCGACGATGGAAAGATCGACAAGGCTCTGCAGCATTTGCGCAACGGCATCGCTCTCGATCCGGGGAATACCGACGCCTACAACGATCTTGGAGTTATCTACTTCAACATCAACCAGCCGGAACGGGCCATCGAGGCCTTTTCCACGATGATTGAAATCGAACCCGACTGCTTCCGCGCCCACGTCAATCTCGCCTACACACTGAATGCCCAGCAGCGCTACAAGGAAGCGGAGCGCATTGCCCGCCGCGGCGTCGAGCTGAAGAAGATGGATCTGAAGATCCGCTACATGCTCGGGATGGCGCTATCGGCCCAACGCAAGAACCTCGATGAGGCCGCCGACAACCTTTCCATGGCCGCCGAAGAGTTCCCCGAAGCGCGGCTGGAACTGTCGCGCATGCTGGTGGAAAAGGGCGAGTTTGACCGCGCCATGCAGGAACTGCAGCGCTTCACCCAGGAACGCAAACTGAGCGAGAAGGCCGGTATCGCGCCCGCTCAGCTCTTTGCGAAGTAAAGGGCCGTAGCCCGTTCCAGGTCGCCTTTGGTCATCCTCGCGGGCCGGTTCTCATAGCGCCCGATGGATGCCAGGATGTTGCAGATGTCCCCGGGGTAGCAGGCGCGCAACTCCGTCCGCCCTTCCCTCAGGCAAAGTTTGCGCAGGTATTCCGCGCTGTCCTGTTCGCACGGGATATTGCGTCCGGAAACGACGCGCTGGAAGATCTGGTCGAAGGCCGATGCATCCACGGCTTCCACATAGATCTTGTTGTGAATACGGCGCAGGAACGCTTCATCAGCCAGATCCGAGGGATCCAAGTTGGTTGAAAAGACCACCATTAACTCAAACGGAATCTGGAACTTAACGCCGTAGCGGAGCATCAGGTAGTCGACTTTCCGGTCCAACGGCACAATCCACCGGTTGAGCAGGTCGCGCGGACTCATCAACTGCCGCCCGAAGTCGTCGATGATGAAGATGCCGTTGTTCGACTTCATCTGCAGCGGCGCGGCATAGATGCCGCTGGTGTCGTCCAGGCGCAGTTCCAGCATGCTGGGAATCAGTTCGCCGCCCACCACGATGCAGGGGCGCTTGCACAGCACCCAGCGCGGATCCAGTTCCGGATCGTCCATTTCCAGCCGTTGATGCACCACCGGATCGTACATGGAGATGATCTGCCCGTCCACTTCCACCGCATAGGGAATCAGAATCGCGTCCTGATAGACCCGCAGCATGCGTTCGGCGATGCTGGTCTTTCCATTTCCGGTCGGCCCGTAGATGAAGATCGAATTCTGGGCAATCAAGGCCGGACCCACCTGATCCAGCATCCGGTCGGAGATCACCATGTCGGCAAAGGCGCTGCGCAAGGTTCGCCTGTCCAGCGCCACCTGGGCCTTCTGGATTTTCACCGCCGTGTGGTAATCGTTCAGGGATACCGGCGCCGCCCCCGCGTACTGGGAGATCTGAAACCGGTCTGAAGCCAACTGCTTGCCCGCGTTCGAGAGGTGGAAAGAGTAGTCGTTCCCCACCATCCCCTTGACCTCGATGATCTGCTGCTGCCGCATTTGGCGGAACACGGTATCCACAATGGCGATGGACAGCTTGAGCTTGCTGCTGAGAATCTGGAGCGTACTGGAGCCCTCCAGCAGCAACCGCCGCAGCACCAGATCCGTGACAAGGGTCACTGGAATGCCCAAATCGTCGAACGACTGGGGCATGCCCGGCGCGAACGTGGATCGGACGGCAAGTGTCGTGGACATACTTCTTGTTCTATCGGCGGAAGCCGTCGAGGAGTTTATCCACGTTCCGGCGCCTTTCCTCGTCAGACATGTTTGGTGAGGCGCTCGATTACCGCCGGGTTGTGCTGTCTTTGCGCGCTCTTGGTGTGTCTTGCCGCCGAGTCCCCCTCTTCGCTTGCCAAGCAGGCTCGCAAGGCGGAGCGATCGGGTCAGGTCGTGAAGGCGTATCTCCTGTATTCTCAAGCGGCTGCGGCAGACCCCAAGAATCGCTCCTACTGGGTCCGCAGCCAGGCCCTGAGGACCCGCGCGTTGCGCGAATCGAACGCCCTCCCCGCCGCTATTACCCAAGCCCTGCCTGCCCCCGTGGCGAAAGAACCCTCCCCGGTGGAAACTACCATCGTCAAAGAGGACGAGGAGGAAGCCCGCCGCCCGCTGCCTCCGGTCGAGCTTGCGGCCAGCCCCGGACGCCGGAATCTGGATTTTCGCGGCGATGCCAAAAGCCTCTTTGAGCAGGTGGCCAAGGCCTTCGGGTTCGACACGGTGTTCGACGCCGACTATCAACCCGGCGCCCCTACCCGTCTCCGTCTCGAGGACGTGGATTTCCGCACTGCGCTGCGCGCACTGGAAGCCTCCACCACTTCCTTTGCCGTCCCCTTAGGCCCTAAGTTGCTCATGATTTACAAGGACAACCAGCAGAAGCGCAACGAAGCGGAGCCCACCATGGCCGTGACCCTCTCGCTGCCTGCGCCGGTGGCTGTGCAGGATGCGCAGGAACTCGCCCGCTCCGTGCAGCAGATGCTCGAGATCCAGAAATTCGCCATCGATTCCGGACGCCGCCTGGTGCTGATCAAAGACCGCGTCTCGAAGGTGCGCGTGGCCCAGGCTGTCTACCGGCAGTTACTGGGACACCGCCCGCAGATCATGATCGAGATCGAACTGCTGGACGTTTCCGAAACCAACGAACTGAATTACGGCTTCAACCTTCCGAACTCGACCGCGGCCATTTTTCTCGGCCGCCAGGTTCGCGATGGCATTGGGCGCGGTATTCGCGGGCCGCGCATCATTCCCGATGTAGTCCCCGGCTTTACACGGTTCATTCTGGCCGGAGGCGGGTTCACCACCATGGCCATCGCCATCGCCGACGCGAAGGCCTTCGCCAGCCGCTCCCAGGCCAGTTCCACCTCGCTCTTCCGCACACAGTTGCGCGCCCTCGACGGGCAGGCGGCTTCCGTGCACATCGGGGACAAGTACCCTATCATCACCCAGCAGTATCTGGGTGTGGACAAGAGCGTCTCCCCGCTGGCCGTTCCCCCAACGTTTCAGTTTGAGGATCTCGGCCTGAACATAAAAGTGACGCCGAAGATCCACGATGCCACCGACGTCTCGCTCCAGGTGGAGGCGGAATTCAAGGTTCTGGGCAACGGGACGTTCAACGGCATCCCCGTCATCTCCACCCGCAAATTCGCCTCCACGGTGCGTGTTCGCGATGGCGAATATGCGGTCCTGGCGGGCATTGTCTCGCAAACGGAAGCAAGGTCGGTGAGCGGAGTGGCAGGCTTGGCCAGCATCCCCCTTTTGCATCACCTGTTCACGCAAACCACCAAATCGAAGACGGCGGGCGAGTCGTTGGTAGTGATCAAGCCCTACATTATCAACTCCGCTGAGCCGGACACCGTAGCCTCCACCATCTATACGGGCACGGAAAGCCGCTGGAATACTCTGCCCTGAATCTGCTACCAATGACTTATGTCCTTAATGCGGGATGAAATCCGCCAGCAGCCGGCCGCCCTCGAGCGCACGCTTCGCCAGGAAATCAAGAACGTAGAAAAACTGAAGAAACGGCTGGCTTCGAATCCGCCGCGGATGATCGTGCTTGCCGCGCGCGGCACCTCCGACAATGCCGCTCTGTTTCAGCGCTACCTGCTGGAGATCGCCACTGGCATTCCCGTTTCTCTGGCCGCGCCATCCATCTTCACGCTTTACGGGGGCACTCTCCGCTGCCAGGACGCGTTGTTCGTCGCAATCTCGCAGTCCGGCGAGTCCACCGACACGAATCTCGTTCTGGAGCGGGCCAAGGAACAGGGCGCGCTCACCATCGGCATTACCAACGAAGCCGATAGCACGCTGGCCAAACTCGCTGAGCATACTTTCCTCGTCCGTGCCGGGCGTGAAAAGAGCGTCGCTGCCACCAAAACGTACACCGGGCAGCTTCTCATGGGCTACCTGCTCGCCTACGCCTTGGGGGCCAAAATCAAGATCGACGACTTGAAGCGGCTTCCCGAGTGGGCCGCGGCCAGTCTGAAGCTGGAAAACGAGATCCGAGAGCGAGCCACGCCTTACCGCTACATGCGCCATACGGTGGTCGTCGGCCGCGGCCTCAACTACGCCAATGCCTACGAGTTCGCGCTGAAGATGATGGAGACCTGCTATGTGGTGGCCGAACGGTTCAGTTCGGCCGACTTCCTGCACGGGCCCATCGCCATGGTGGAAAGCGCTTTCCCGGTGTTCCTGTTCGGGCCCGGCGGCGTCACCTGGCCGTCCATCCATGGCATGTGCGAGCGCCTGGAACAACTGAAGGCCGACACGCTGCTCATCACCGATGCCTCCAACAAGGACGCCGCGGCCAAGCGCACCATCCGTATCCCGGCGAAATTACGCCATTCCGGCCCCCTGCCCGAGGATGTCTACACGCCGATTCCGTATATCATCCCGGCGCAGTTGTTCGCCGCCAGTCTGGCCGAGGAAAAGGGACTCGACGCCGACCAGCCGCGCACCTTGACTAAGGTCACCCGGACGCTCTAGTGAGCGAAACCGCTGCGCAGTGACAGTCCACGCAAAGAAATAATTCCCGCCGAAAGAAGCACTTCCGCCCGCCGGTCGGCTTCCGCCGCGCCGCTCCATGCGACAACAGAAGTCGGGAGGGCCGGCCGCGCGTGCAGTTCCATCAGAGCCAGACGGAGAGCTCACGGCAAGCCGGCCCTCAACCGTTTTCGCTTACCCGGCGTAGGCGTTCGAGAGCGCTTCCTGGGCGAAGTAGCCGATCGGTGCAGCCCCTCCGGCGGGCACAATCATCCAGTCCCAGACATCTTCCAGCCGCGCTTCGATGGGCATTCCCGGCGGGTAAGATAACGTTGCGGTTTCGGCATCGAGCGTGCCGACCACCGTGCCGTCTTCCACCTCGGCTACCGAAAGCCAGGGGAATTCCTCTTCCTCCTCTTCTTCCAGCCGGATCTTCACGAAATACGACTGCGTGTTGTTGCGCGAACGGAAGGCCGCCACAAACTCCGGCCAGCGCTCCCGCGCCTGCTCCGCCGCCCGCAGTAGAGCCGGTTCGCCTTCCGGAATCTCGAAGTCTTCCGGTAATCCATCGGCGTTCACCGCCGCCAGCGGATCCGTGCAGCGCAGCAACTCATCGTGCGATTCCTGCCACGCCGCCCAGTAACCCGCCGCCGGAAAGTGCAGCGCCACGGCCTGACGCCCGGTCAGTTCCGCTACGAGCGGCCCCATGTAGCGGTACGACGTTTCAATCGACTCTCCATCGGGAAACTGGATCAGTTCCACCGACATCCACCCCATGTAGTTGTCCAGCGCGTCACGCAACTCGGTGTCCGGCAGGCAGCGCGCATCGCGAATCGCCGCCTTGTCATACGGACCCCGCTGATTCTGAATGGCGAAGGTGTGCTCGCGATAGCGCCAGAGTAGAGAGGAGGCGCTGCCGGTGACCGCATCCTCCGGCACGGAGATCCCCAATCCATCCTGCACCGCCCGCCGCAGCCCCTCCGCCGTCACCAATTGCGGGGAGCCCCATAAAACCACGATGGAGGCGAACGCCTGGTCGGTGGCCGCCTGTGCCTCTTCGCGCACCAGCAGGAACTGATAGGCAAACCAGCCAGTGAGCATCATCGAGAAGCCGACGCGGAATACCAGGTGCGAGACGACCTCGCCCCGGTCGGCCAACGTCAGCATCAGAAACCCGTGGTAGAGGGCAGAGGCAAAGCACAACAGGACCGTTGCCCCTAACAACGTTCGTTTGACACTTGTACTCATTCACTCCTCTATCGGGCGCTGGTATCGATCTGTTGATAGGACCCGGTGTTTTGACTTACTTTCGCTTAATGCGAACCGCCATAATGAGATTGCAGCATCCTTAGACCGTAGATCCATGCCGCAACTCCTGAAAAATTGCGAAACGAACCCAAGCCTCTCGCCGGTGGACGCCTTCCGTGTGGCGCTGGAGGCTCAGCGCCAGGACGTGTGCCTGCTGACGCCGACGGCGACGCTTGCTGAGCATTTACGCCATTCCTTCGCCAGAATGGGACACTTTGTACGTCCCGATTCTGTGGTCACGCTCTCGCGGTTCGTGAAGCCGTTGGTTGCCGACCTGCCTCCCGCCACTCCGGCGCTGCTCGACCGGCTGGTGGCGCGGCGTCTGGCGCTGGCGCCTCCCGCGGGCTTTCGGGCGTTGGCGGAATCGCCGGGGTTGCGCCGCATGCTGGCCGGCCTGATCGAGGAGGTATCCACCGCCGGATGCCTGCCCGGCACTTTGGCGGCGGCACGGCCCGGCCTGGAAGCCCAGGCTTTTCAGCAAGTTTACGAAGCCGTGGCGAGCGATGTCGAGGCTCGGGGCTACTGGCTGCGGGCGCGGCGCCTGCAGGCCGCAGCCGTCCGTCTGAAAGCTGCCCCGCCCCCATGGCGATCGATCTACCTGACCGGGTTCTATGCCTTCACTCCGGCCGAACTGGCGATTCTCGAAGCGCTCGGGTCCGCCGAGATCCGGTTGGCGCTTCCCTCGTGGGATGGCGCGGCGGAGAGCATCAAGACCCTCAGCGCCCTCGGCTTCGAAAAATTACGGAACGAACCCAAGCGAGGGCTCCAGGATGCAACACTTTTCAACAGTTCGAGCGAGTTGGAGGAAGTGGAAGAGATTGCCCGGCGGATCGTGAACCTGACTGGGGAAGGGCGGCCGTTCCGGGAGATCGGCATCGTGCTGCGCAGCGAGCACCCCTATGCGGCGATTCTGCGCACGACCCTCGGGCGCTTCGGTATTCCCGCCCGCTTCTACTTTCCGCGCACGTTCGACGCACACCCGGTTTACCGCTACCTGACCGGATTCCTGCAGGCGCTGCTGTCCGGTTGGGACTACGAGTTGCTGCTGCCGTTGCTGCGCATGCGCTACTCGCCGCTGGCCGGCACGGCCGCGGCGGATGCCGCCGATTTCGAGCTGCGGCGCAAGCTTCCGGCACGCGGCCTGCCCGAAGGCATCGAGCCACTGGCGGCCTGGGGCGCCTACGAAGCATGGCGTGGACTGCGTCAACCGCCATCGGCTTGGGCCGGGACGTTGGCAGGACTGAAGGCGCTGATTCCGGTCCCGGCATTCACGGATCAGGCGCCGCAGGAGCAGGTGCTCGAATGGCGGGAATTGCTATCGGCGCTGGCCGCATGGGACGAAGCGCTGGGCGCCACGGCGGCGGCGCTCGATGCGGACAGTCCGCTCTCGCTGAGCGAGTTCACGGGCCATCTCATCGAAGTCTGCCCGCACATCGCCATCTCCAGCCGCGATCAACGGCGCAACGTGGTGCATGTCCTCGATGTGTATGAGGCTCGCCAGTGGGACCTTCCGGTGGTCTTTGTGTGCGGCATGACGGAGCGCTCCTTTCCCCGTTATCACTCGAGCCACCCGATCCTGACCGATGAAGACCGCCTCGCACTGCGAGCCTTCGGCATTACGCTGCGCACCTCGGCCGAGCGGCAGCGGGAAGAGGCGATGCTCTTTGAAACCGCCGCCTCTGTCGCCGCGGAGCAACTCACGCTCAGCTATCCGCGCACGAATGAAAAGGGCGAAGAAACGCTGCCTTCGTTCTTCCTTCCGGCCGATGTGCTGCCGCAGCGGGCACGGCCGTGCCGCGTTCCGGCGCGCTGGCCCAGAGCCACGCTTGGCGCCGCTTCCATCGCTGCCAACGACCTGCTGGCGGCCCTCAAGAAGCTGCGTGCCAGGCTTTCGCCGACCGCCATCGAGACCTACCTGCAGTGCCCCTTTCAGTACTTTGCGCGGCATGCGCTGAAGCTGAAGAAGCCGCCGTTGCGGCCGCATGAACGGCTCGATTTTCTGCTGCAGGGCAACATCCTGCACGATACGCTGGCGGAGACGGAAGGCTCGCCGCTGTTTGTCGATGAGATTTTCACCCGGCACTTCAACGAAGCGGTTCGCGAGAACGCGTTGCCGCACGGCTGCCTTACGGAGCGGGTGCGCCTGGAACTGGATGCCAATCTGCGCCGCTTTCTGGAGAGCCCGCCGCTGCTCGGCGCCGGCACCATCGCGGTGGAGAACGGCTTCGACCTGAAGCTGGAGGACGGCATCCGCATCACGGGCAAGATCGACCGTGTGGCTCAGGTGCCTGGGCGCGGGCTGGTGGTGATCGACTACAAGTACTCGCGGCGCGAGCGCGTGCGAGCCCGGGTACGGGATCACGAAAGCGGAGACCTGGTGCAGGGCGGGCTTTATCTGTGGGCGGCGGAGAAGCTGTTCCGGCAACCGGCGGCCGGAATGCTCTACTGCGGGCTGCGCGGGGAAGTGAGTTGGGATGGTTGGCACCTGCCCGCCTTCGGCTGGCAGGACTTTGGGGAATCGGCCGACGAAACGCGCCTGCGCGAGATCGTGAACACGGCGCTCGAAGGCAGCCGCACCGTCGCCGGGCGGATCGCCAAAGGCGAGATCCAGGCCGCTCCGGCCGACCGCAAGAAGTGCGATTGGTGCGAGTACAGCGACACCTGCCGTGTGGAAACGCAACCCGCTCCGGCGCCGCTGGTGCGCATTGCCGGAGGGGCCGAATGAGCATCGGCCTCAACAGCGCGCAGCGCGCCGCCGTGGAACGCTGGGGCCAGGATGTGTGCGTCGTCGCCGGGCCCGGTTCGGGGAAAACGCGGGTGCTGATTGAGCGCTTCCGCTGGCTGGTGGAAGCGAAGGGCATCGACCCGCAGCGCATTCTTGCCGTCACGTTCACCGAGAAGGCGGCTACGGAAATCAAGAAGCGGCTGATGGAGTCCGTGGCCTCGACGGGCGACATGCGCCAGCAGATGGAACGGGCCTGGGTGTCCACCATTCACGGCTTCTGCACGCGCCTGCTCAAAGAGAACGCGATTGCCGCTTCCGTCGATCCCGATTTCCGGCTGCTGGACGAACCGCAAGCGCGCATTCTGGGACGCCGTTCGGCCGAAGCCGTGCTGGATGCGCTGCTGGGAGAAGAGCCGGCCGCTATGCGCACGCTGCTGCTGGAACTGAACGTGGGGTCGAGCGACCTGGCCCAGGCTCTGCAGGATCTGTATGCCGAGGCGCGCTCCGCGGGGGTGCCCGTCGAGTCTCTGGCGGCGCCTGAGCCTTCCGGGGACGGCTGGACGCAATTGCAGGAGGAAGCCCGGGTCATTGTCAATGAGCCGCTGCCCTTCGGCAATCTGAAGCACAAGGAAGTGCATCAGCGCTTCCAGCAGTGGGCGCGGCGTGTGGCGGGTATGCCGCCGGTTACCACCTGGCGCGACAAGCTATCGATGCTCGATGCCATGCCCGCGTTGAAGGGGCTGAAGCCCGGCTCGCGCGCCCGCGAAGCAGCCAAGAAACTGCACGAAACGCACGTGCCGCAGGCCAAGGCGGCGATTCTGCTCGGCGAACGCCTGCCGCTCTACGGGCTCTGCCTGGAAGCGTTGCGGCGTATCCACGCGGCTTACCGGGAAGCCAAGCGCGACGCCGGCGTGCTCGATTTCGAAGACTTGCAGGAGTGTGCCATCCGCCTGCTGGAAGAGAATGCCGGGTTGCGCGAACGCGTGCGGCAGAGCTTCGATCAAGTGCTGATGGATGAGCTGCAAGACACCAACCGGCTGCAGTGGCGCCTGGTGAATCTGGTGCGCCGTCCCGATTCGCTCTTCGCGGTGGGCGACATCAACCAGTCCATTTACTACTTCCGCCACGCCGACCCGAGCGTCTTTCAGGACTACCGCAATTCGCTTGCGGCCGAGGGCAAGGCGATCGATGAATTGCATGAGAACTACCGCTCGCGCGCGGTGATTATCGACGCGGTCAACGCCATCACTCCCTTTCTTAGCGGCGGCGTGGAGATGCACCGGCTGCAAGCGCTGCGGGAATACCCGCACAAAACGGAGCCCTCGATCGAGTTTACGTGCACCTATGCGGGCCATCCCGAGGACGACGCGGCGCGCACGGAGGCGCGCTGGATTGCCAACCGCATCCGGCAGTTGGAAGGCACTCTCACGGCCGGTAAGCAGGGCGAGCAGCGCCTGGCGCGCTTCTCGGATATGGCTGTGCTGGCCCGTACCATCCACTCGCTGGCGGCGGTGCAGCAGGCGCTCGATGAATACGGCATCCCGTGCAGCGTCAGCGGAGGGCGTTCGTTCTACGAGACGCGGGAAGTGCGCGATCTTACGGCATGGCTGTGCGTGCTGGCCAATCCGCTGGATGAACTGGCCTTGGCCACCGTGCTGCGGTCGCCGCTGGCGGGCGTCAGCGATGAAACGCTGCTGCGGTTGAAGCTTGCCGCCGATACGCTGATCGGCGCGGTGGAGGCATCGGAAGACGAGCGGCTGGTGTGGCTGCGCGGTCTGGTTCGGGAGCAGCGCGGCGCAGCGGATGCCACGCCGCCCGATGCGTTGTTGCAGCGCGTGCTGGATGAGTCGTCGTATATGGACGGGCTGGCGCCGCGGGCCAAAGCCAATATCGCCAAACTGCTGGGCATGCTGCGCGATCGCTTCACGCGGCGTCCCTCTACGTTGGGCGAGCTGGCCGATGAGTTGCGCGAATGGCGCGAGTCGGGCTCGCAAGCCGAGGCGGGGGCCGAAGAGGTGGTCAACTCGGTGAAGCTGATGAGCGTCCATGCGGCCAAGGGGCTGGAGTTTCCCATCGTGTTCGTCGCCGCCCTGCGCAACGGCGCGCAAAGCCGCGAGCCCGTGTTCTGTTTCAATGAGCGGCGCGAGTTGGGCGTCACCTGGCGTCATCCGGGCGAGCGAAGCGGCATCTCCGATCCGGTGCATCTGAGAGTCTGCGCCGCCAAGAAACGGCTCGAAGCCGGGGAGGAGGACCGCCTGCTGTATGTGGCACTGACACGCGCCGAAGAGCACCTCATCCTTACCGCCGGTCCGGTGGGGAGCGGCGATTGGGCCAAGCGCGTCTGCGACGGCCTGCGCCTGCCGCAGGAGAAACCCGAGCGGGAACGCAGCGAGACGCTGCATGGCGTGGAGTTGACCCATACGCGTCTGGTGGCGGCGGTGGCAAGGCGCGAATCCAAAGCCCTGTTACATGACGTGCTGACCGTGGAACGGCCGCCGCGCGAAGGCGAGCAGGAGGCCGTGGCGCCGGTGACCAGCGTCGCGCAGCATGCTTTCTGCCCGCGGCAATACTATCTGGCCCGGTATCTTGGATTGGATGCGGCGCAGCGGACTCCATCGGAGCCCGAAGCGGAGGATGCGCGGGACGAGATCGGGGAATGGCCGGCTTCCGAGTTCGGGGTGATGGTGCACGAACTGCTGGCCGGAACCGCGGTCGACAATCCCCCGGAGGCGGCGATGGCGATGGCCCGCGGCTTCGAGCAGAGCGCGTGGGGACAGCGTGCGGCGCGTGCCCGGCGCATCGGCCGCGAGTTCGATTTTCTCATCGAGATGGAGGGGATGATTCTGAGAGGGCAGATCGACCTCTGGTTTGAGGAAGGCGGGGAGTTGGTGTTGTTGGACTACAAATCCGACCAGGTGACGATGGGCGAGGAGTGGCGGCATGCCTCGCGCTACCGGCCGCAGTTGCGGCTGTATGCGTTGGCTCTGGAACGTCTTACGGGGCGTCTGCCGGACGCGGCGCTGCTTTGGTACCTGCGCACCGGGGCGGCGGTGAAGGTCGGTCTGGGGGCGGAGGCGATGGAAGAGGCGCGCGGCCAGGTGCGTGCGCTGCGCGAGGCGCAGGCCGGCTTGAACTTCCCCCTGCGCGAAGGCTCGCACTGCCTGCGTTGCGGCTACTATCAGGGCGCCTGCCCGTCCGGATTCAAGGAAGACCCGGCTCCACCGATAAGCCCAGAGTGAACCTCTTCTGGGACAACGCGGCGCGGATCATGGAAGCAGCGGTGGCGGCGGCCGGCACGGGCTACGCCGTCAGCCAGTCGATGACGGTGCTGATCGGCCGTGAAGGGGGCATGCACATCCTGCCTAACAACGACTGGCCGCTCGATCGGATCGCCGCCGAGCGCGGTGCGCGAATGGCCTACCGGGTGTCGCAAACCGATGACAAGGTCACCGTCGATGGGCTGCACGGTTTGTCAAAGTGCCTGCTGGAGGCCGAAAAGCCGGAATCCGCGGCGAAGGCGCTGCTGCGCGACCGGCCGCGCTACCTCCTGGAAGACGGCTACGCCAAGCCGGCGTCCCGCAAATAACGCGCTGCCTCTTCCGGCGGCGTCGGGTTCAGATAGAACCCCGTGCCCCACTCAAAGCCCGCCACCTTCGTCAGCTTTGGAATGACCTCGATGTGCCAGTGGTAGTGCGGCATGTGCGATTCGTGAACCGGCGCCGTGTGCATCACGAAGTTGTAAGGCGGGCATTCCAGCACGCGGTCCTGTTTGCGGATCACCGTGCGCATGACCCAGGCCAGGTTTTCGAGCAAGGGAGCGTCGGCGGTTTCAAAGTGCGAGCTGTGGCGCCGCGGTATGATCCAGGTTTCAAACGGGAAGCGCGGCGCATAGGGCGCGATGGCGAGGAAATGCTCGGTTTCCACCACCACGCGCGAGCCGCTTTCGGCCTCCTGCCGCACCATGTCGCAGTAGACGCAGCGCTCCTTGAAATCGTAGTAGCGCTTGGCGCCCTCCAGTTCTTCGAGCACGCGCTTGGGGACGACGGGCAGAGCGATCAACTGCGAATGGGAATGTTCGAGCGAGGCGCCGGCGGGTTCGCCGTGGTTTTTGAAGAACAGGATGTAGCGCAGGCGCAGATCGCGCTTGAGATCGAGCGTACGGTCGCGGAAGGCCCAAAATACGCTTTCGATCTGCTTTTCCGGCAGCCCGCCGAAGGTGGTCATGTGTTCGGGCGACTCGATGATGACTTCATGGGCGCCGACGCCGTCCATTTTGTCGTACATGCCCTCGCCATGGCGTTCCAGCGTGCCCTCGACGCGCAGGGCAGGGAACTTGTTGGGCACCACGCGGACGCTCCAGCCGGGCTGGTTCGGTTCGCCGTGCGAGCGGTAGGAGAGCACCTCGGGAGGGGTTTTGAGTTCGTTGCCGGGGCAGAACGGACAGAAGCGCCCGCCATGCAGGGTAACGGTTTCACGGGAGAAATCGGAAGGGCGGCGGCTCCGGTCGCTGGCGATGATGACCCACCTGCCGGTCACCGGGTCTTTGCGTAGTTCAGGCAATCAGTCCTCGAATCGAACAAAGACTGCATTATACCGCTACGGGCCAGTGGCCCTGTTGCTTGGAGAACGCATCTTTCTCCAGCCGGATGCCGGGAGGCGAGGTGAGCACGACGCTGACGATATCGAAACGGGCCAGGTCCCAGTCGATGTCGGTGCGGCGCAGGTAGTCGCGGGCGGCGATGAGGATGTGCCGCTGCTTTTCCGGATCGACGGCGCGCTCCGGGGCGCCGTAGTCTTCGGTGGCGCGTGTCTTTACCTCGATGAAGGCGATCGATTCGCCGTCCCAGCCGATGAGGTCCACCTCCCCCGACCCGGAGCGGGTGCGGTAATTGCGGGCGACGATGGTGTAGCCTTTGCGCTGCAGGAAGCGGTGCGCCAGGTCTTCGCCGCGGCGTCCCCAGGCATGGCCGGGATCCCAGCGGCGCAGGCGGGCGCGGTGGCGCAGATAATCGAACAGGCGGTAGAGGAACATGATTCGCCTCTCGATAGCAAGTCGCTTGAGGGGCGGGAAACTCTCATGGATTTTGGTGGCGCGTTTTGGAGATAATGATGGGTTCTCAAGTACCTACTCCAGGAGCGAGTCTACTTTCATGGCAAAAATCAAGGTGAAGAATCCCGTCGTCGAGATGGACGGCGACGAGATGACGCGGATTATCTGGCAATGGATCCGCGAGCGCCTCATCCTTCCGTATCTCGATATCGATCTCAAGTATTACGACCTGTCGGTGCAGAAGCGCGACGAAACCAACGATCAGATCACGATCGATTCGGCCAATGCCGCCAGGCAGTATGGGGTAGCGGTAAAGTGCGCCACCATCACTCCCGATGAAGCGCGGGTAAAGGAATTCAGCCTGAAGCAGATGTGGCGCAGTCCGAACGGCACCATCCGCAACATTCTGGACGGTACGATTTTCCGTGAGCCGATCATCTGCCGCAATGTGCCGCGCATTGTGCCTCATTGGGACAAGCCGGTGGTGGTGGCCCGCCACGGGTTCGGCGATCAGTACCGCGCGCAGGATTTCACGTTCCCCAGCGCGGGCACGCTGAAGATCAGCTTCACGCCGGCCGACGGCGGCGCGCCCATTGAGCGCGAGATCATCAAGGCCAACGGGCCAGGCATCGCGATGGGCATGTTCAATCTGGACAGCTCGATCAGCGGTTTTGCGCGGGCCTGTTTCAATTACGCTCTGGGCCGCAATTATCCGGTGTATCTGTCGTCGAAGAACACGATTCTGAAGGCGTATGACGGACGGTTCAAGAACCTGTTCCAGGAGATCTTCGACGCCGAGTTTAAGGCGCAGTTCGAGGCGAAGGGGCTGACCTACGAGCACCGGTTGATCGACGACATGGTGGCGGCGAACCTGAAGTGGAACGGCGGCTATCTGTGGGCTTGCAAGAACTACGATGGCGACGTGCAGTCGGACACGGTGGCGCAGGGTTACGGATCGCTGGGTCTGATGACATCGGTACTGATGTCTCCCGACGGCAAGACGATTGAAGCCGAGGCGGCGCACGGGACGGTGACGCGCCATTACCGGATGCACCAGCAGGGCAAGCCGACTTCGACCAACCCGATCGCGTCGATCTATGCCTGGACCCGCGGCCTGCAGTATCGCGGGAAGATGGACGGGACTCCGGATGTGGTGGAGTTCGCGCAGACGCTGGAGAAGGTGTGCGTGGACGTGGTGGAATCGGGGCGCATGACGAAGGATCTGGCGATTCTGATTCGCGCCGATCATCCGTATCTGACGACGGAGGATTTCATGGGGGCGATCGATGGGGAGTTGCAGAAGAGGATCGGTTAGCTCAGCCGCTGATACCTTTCATGTAGTTATTGAGCCAGACGATGGCGGCTACCATGCATTTTGTCCGGCATTGCAAAAATACGGGGCTGTGACGCAGGGTGCGACACGGGATGAAGCGCTCAGGAACATCGATGAAGTTGTGCAGATGATCGTGGCCGAGTTGTTAGAGGAGGCCGCTGACATCCCGCCAAGCGAGCGCACACTTTAATCGGAGCTCGTTGTTTTTTCGAACCAGAACTCCATCACCTTGCCGCGCACGACGTAGCAGAGATAGTGCTCCCAGAAACGGCGGAAGCGGGGGAAGGTGTTGACCAGAAGCTCGAAGCCCAAATAGCGCCACAGGGCGAGCAGTTTCACCTTGACCGAGACCTCGCGGAAGCGCACCGGCGAGTAGTAGCCGAAGCCGGCGTTGTCTTCGCCGAAGTAGCGGAACGAATAGCTGTTCAAGTGCCAGCGGTGCGTCGGATCGCAGAAGGAGCTGAAGTCGGTGTAATGCGGCGTGGCGAGGAAAGCGCGGCCGCCGGGCTTCAGCAGGCGGTGGAATTCCTCCATGGTTTTGATGACGTCGGCGACATGCTCAATGACGTGGACGGCGCGCACTTCGTCGAAGACGCCGTCGCGGAAGGGGTAGGGGAAACGGTCCAGGTCGCAAAGGACGTCCGCTTTGCCGGCGGGGTTGCGGTCCACGCCGATGGAGCCAGGGAACTTATTGCGGCCGCAGCCGACATCGAGAATTCTCACCCATTCTATGGTAGCTGGATGGATGCCCTGTGAGGCGGACAACGTGTTATTCTCATCGGTCAGATATGTCCGCAACGCGTGAAAAGGCACAACTGATGAGCGCTTCCGAGATCGATCGGACGATGGTCCGGCTGGCGCACGAAATTCTGGAGAACACGGAGAACCTGGATAAGCTGGCGTTCATCGGGATCCGGCGGCGAGGCGTGCCGCTGGCGAAGCGATTGGCGGCGAAGATCAAGTCGCTCGAGAACCGCGAGGTTCCGGTGGGGATTCTCGACATCAATCTCTACCGCGACGATCTTTCCACCGTGGGACATCAGCCGGTGGTGAGCGCGACCGAGATCCCGTTTTCGATAGTGGGCATGGACATCGTGCTCACCGACGATGTTTTGTACACGGGGCGCACCATCCGCGCCGCGCTGGATGCGCTGTTCGACCACGGGCGGCCGGCGAGAGTGCGATTGCTGGTGCTGATCGACCGCGGCCACCGCGAACTGCCGATCGAGGCGCGTTACGTGGGCCGCATGGTGCAAACGACGAGCAAGGAAATCATCGAGGTCAAGTTCAACGAGATCGACGGCATGGAGAAGGTGCTGCTGGTGGAACGCACCGATTAAACGATGGCCAAAGGACTGCTAGGGATTGAAGACACGCCGCGCGCGGATATCGAAGCGATTCTGGCGCGGGCGAAAGACTTTCAGCCGCTGCAGAACCAGAGCAACAAACGGCTGGATCTGCTGCGGGGACGGATGATCGTGAACCTGTTCTTCGAGGCTTCGACGCGGACGCGCACAAGCTTCGAGATCGCTGCCAAGCGATTGGGAGCGGACGCGGTCTCCATTACGGCGTCGGGTTCGAGCGTATCGAAGGGCGAGTCGCTGGTCGATACCCTGAACACGCTGGCGGCGATGAAGCCGGATGCGATCGTGATGCGGCATGCCGCATCTGGGGCTCCGCATTTTCTGTCGCGCTATCTGCCGACACCGATTATCAACGCGGGCGACGGGACGCATGAGCATCCGACGCAGGCATTGCTGGATGCGCTGACGATTCTGGATCACCGCGCCTCGCTCGAACAACTGCGGGTGGCGATCATCGGCGATATCGTCCATTCGCGCGTGGCGCGTTCGAATATTCATCTGCTGTCGAAGTTCGGCGCGGATATCGTGTTGTGCGGGCCGGCGTCGCTGCTGCCGCCGAACATGGCTCAACTGGCACCCGGAGTACGGCTGACGAACAACATGCGCGAGGCCATCGACGGGGTGGACGTGATCATGATGCTGCGCGTGCAACTGGAGCGGCAGAACGAATCGCCGTTCCCGGCGAGCGAGTATTACCCTTTCTACGGGCTGCGGGTGGAGCATCTGCACCTGGCCAAGCCCGATGTGCTGGTGATGCATCCGGGGCCGATCAACCGCGGGCGCGAGATTGCGTCCGATGTGGCCGATTCGCAGCGTTCGGTGATCTTGAACCAGGTGGAGAACGGCATTGCCGTGCGGATGGCCGTGCTCGAAAGGATCATGAACTGAAGCCATGTCGAAGCTACTGATCAGGAACGGGCGGGTGATCGACCCGGCGGTGCGCTACGACGGCACGGCCGATCTGCTGATGGAAGGGGACCGCATTGCCGGATACGGGAAGAATCTCGATGTGGCCGGCGCGGAGGTGTTCGATGCCTCGGGGATGATTGTGGCTCCGGGGTTCATCGACATGCATGTGCATCTGAGGGAGCCCGGATTCGAGCATTCCGAGACCATTGAAAGCGGCTCGCGGGCGGCGGCGGCGGGCGGATTCACCTCCATCTGCTGCATGCCGAACACGCAGCCCGTCAACGATAGCGCGACCGTTACCAGCTACATTGTGGAGCGGGCGCGGCGCAACGCAGTGGTGAACGTGTATCCCATCGGGGCCATCACGAAGGGCAGCGCGGGCGAGGAACTGGCTTCCATCGGATCGATGAAGCGGGCCGGCATCGTGGCTGTTTCCGACGACGGCCGTCCGGTGATGAACGCGCGTGTGATGCGGCGGGCGATGGAGATGGCGCGCAGCTTCGGACTGCCGGTGATCGACCATTGCGAAGATCTGCATCTGAGCGCGGGCGGCGACATGCACGAGGGCTTCACGTCGGTGAAACTGGGGCTGCGGGGCATCCCTGCCTGCTCAGAAGACGTGATGGTGGCGCGCGATATTCTGCTGGCGGAAGTGACCGGCGCGCGGTTCCATGTGGCGCACATCTCGTCGAAGAACTCGATTGCGATGGTGCAGCATGCCAAGGCGATGGGTCTGCCGGTGACGAGCGAAGTGTGTCCGCATCATTTTGCCTTGTCGGACGAAGATGTCATTCCCTACGACAGCAATTTCAAGATGAAGCCGCCGTTGCGCGGGCGGGCCGATGTGCGGGCGGCCGTGGATGGGATTGTGTCGGGGGCGATCGATGCGATTGCCACGGACCACGCTCCGCATCCGGGCAGCGAGAAGATGCAGGAGTTCGAGCGGTGTCCGTTCGGGATCCTCGGGTTGGAGACTGCGATTGCGCTGTCGTTGGAGACGTTCGTCGACGGGGGACGCATTCCGTTGGCGAAGCTGGTGGAGTTGTACACGGTGGCGCCGGCGCGGATTCTCCATCTGGAGCGCGGGACGCTGGCGCACGGGCGGCCGGCGGACGTGACAATTTTCGACACCGCGACGGTGTGGAAATACGACGTGAACAAATCGCATTCGAAGAGCCGCAATACGCCGTTCCATGGGCGCGAGTTTCGCGGCGGACCGGTGGCCACGATCGTCAACGGGCGCTTCGTGTGGCGGCGCGACCGCGACTAAGGATTCAGTCTGGGGCGACGGTTAGGGAAGGAGTAGTGTCATGCCGGGTTGGGCTGCGATACTTCTGATTGTTTTTTTCTTCGGGCTGAGCCTGGTGCGGAAGGCCGCGGGCTGGATCCTGGAGTACGAATGGTGGAAGGAGATGCGCCAGTTCGAAACGCTGGTGAGCATGATCCTGTACGGCGTGTTGCCGTCGATGGCGGCGGTGCTGCTGGCGTTCGTGGTGCTGTGGCTGGCGCATGCCAGAGCGATGAAGGCGGCGGGCTTCGGGCTGTCGCGTTTTCCTGGTTATGCGAAGATTTCCACGGCGGCGCTGCTGGTGATTTCCTACATTGCGGGTAGCGCGGCGGTGGATAGCTGGACCGCCGTACTATACATGGGCGGCAAGCAGGTGGCGGCGGGCGCATGGAAAGACCCCGTCTTCGGGCAAAGCCTGTCGTTCTATTTCTTTGAATTGCCGTTCTACGAGATGTTGCTGCGCGTGGTGCTGACCATCTCGTTTCTGACGTGCGCGGTGTATTTGGGAACGCGCGTGTACTGGTTCATGCGCGAGAACCGGCCGCGGCTGACAGAGGAAGGCAACATCGAAGTGCCGGAGATGCGGCTGGATCACTTGAAGCATTTCCTGCACGATTCGTGGTTTCTACGCGGGGCGCTGATTCTGTTTCTGCTGGCGCTGGCGGCGAATCGGTACATGGAGAGGTTTGAGTTTCTTAACAAGGACCACGCGTTCATGGTGGGCATCGATTATGTGGATGAAAACATCCGGTTGCCGCTGCGATGGGTGAGCATTCTGGGTGTGCTGGTGGCGGCGGGATTGGTCTTCGTGCGGCGGTGGGCGCTGGTGATTGGCGCCGTAGTGGCGCCGATGGTGGTGGAATCGGTGGTGCCGCAGGTGGTGCATGCTCTCTATGTGCGGCCGAACGAGATTTCCCTCCAGAAGCCCTACATCGAGCGGCATATTCAAGCGACACGGACGGCCTACGGGTTGGACCGGCGGACGAAGGAAACGGAGTTCCGTGCCTCGCTGGACATGAAGATCGATCCGTCGCGGCACAAGCCGCTGTTCGACAACGTGCGGCTGTGGGACTGGCAAGCGTTTCACAACACGGTGACGCAGATCCAGGCGCTGCGTCCCTACTACGTGTTTCAGGATACCGACGTGGACCGCTACCGCATCGACGGACAATTGCGCCAGGTGATGCTGACGCCGCGGGAAATCGACGTGCGGCAGTTGAGCGGCGATGCCCGCAGCCGCTGGATGAATCCACACTTCATCTACACGCACGGCTACGGACTGGTGTTGGCGGAGGCGAACCGCATCACCCGCGACGGGCTGCCGCTGCTGTATATTCAGGACGCGCCGCCGCAGGTGCGGACATCGAGTGTGAAGCTGACGCGTCCGGAACTGTACTACGGCGAAGTGACGCATGAGCCGGTGTTCGTGCGTACGGCGCAGCCCGAATTCAACTATCCTTCGGGCGCCGAAAACGTGCATTCGAGGTACGACGGCAAGGGCGGATTTCCGATTTCCGGATTGGGAATGCGGCTGGCCGCGGCGCTCGCCTACACGGATTGGAACATCGTGCTGACGGGCTTCTTGACTCCTGAAAGCCGGATGATGATCCGCCGCAATGTGGTGGAGCGGGTGAGCGAGCTGGCGGGGTTCTTGAGTTGGGATACCGATCCGTACCTGGTGCTGACGCCCGACGGGCGGATGGTGTGGATGATCGACGCCTACACGACGTCGGACGCGCATCCCTATTCGGCACGCGTGCGGCTGGAACGCACGGGGCGTGCCAACTACATGCGCAATGCGGTGAAGGCCACCGTGGATGCCTACAACGGCACGGTGAACCTGTATGTGTTCGATGAGCAGGATCCGATCATCCAGGCGTATGCGAAGCTGTTCCCCGGGCTATTGCAGAAGGCGTCGGAGATGCCGGCGGAATTGCGGGAACACGCGCGGTATCCGGAGACTCTGTTCCGCGTGCAGGCCGAGATGTACCGCACGTTCCACATGCGCGACGCCGAGGCGTTCTACAACAAGGAAGACGCCTGGGACATTGCGCGGAATCTGGGGGCGGCGGATGGAAGGCCGGAACCGTCGGCGCCGGTGTACGTGGTGGCGACGCTGCCGGGCGAGACGGAGCCGGAGTTTCTCCTCATGATTCCGTTCACGCCGCGGAACAAAGACAATCTGATCGGATTCATGGCGGCCCGCTGCGACGGGGAAAAACTTGGAGAGCTGCTGTTTCTGCAACTCTCCAAGCAAGAGCTGGTGTTCGGACCCCTGCAAATCGAGGCACGTATTAACCAGGATCAGAACATCAGCAAAGACCTGACTCTATGGAACCAGCAGGGCTCACGCGTGCTTCGCGGGCGGATGCTGGTGCTGCCGGTGGAGAACACGTTCGTCTATATCGAACCGATCTACATCCAGGCGAGCGAAGCGAGGATGCCGCAGCTCAAGAAGGTGGTGATTGCCACGGGCAACTCGCTGATCTATTCCGACACTTACGAGCAGGCGCTGGCGGAACTGGCGGCGATGAGCCCGCAAGCTCCGGTTCCCAAGGAGCCTGCTCCATCGGTATCCGCCGGAACGCCGCCGGCGCCTGCTGCGGCCGATCCCGAGACGAGCCGCAAGCTGGATCGGATACGGAGGCACTTGCAGCGGTACCGGGAGTTGAGCGGACAGGGTAAATTTGTCGAGGCGGCCAAAGAGCTGGAGGCTATGGAGGCCGCGGCGAAGTAGCGTTCAGTTTACGGTGGCGGCCTTCATGGTCAGCTTCTCCAGCACACCGAAGATCGACTTCTTCTTCTGTGCCGGCGCTTTGCGTCCAATGAGGCGGTCGGCAATTTCGTGATAGCGGCGGCCGGCTTGCGTGCTGGGCGCCATGCAGTGGCCGGCGGTGAGAGAATCCTGCACCGCCTGGTAGTCATTTGGGATGGCCGCGTAGACTTCCTTGCCGAGAAGCTCTTCCACTTGGCCCTGGTTGATCTTTTGCGAATTGGCCCGGTTCAGGATGATACTGACACGGTCCTTGAGATGCAGCGTATCGAGGAGTTCCATGGACCGCCGGGCGGCGTAGAGCGCGGCGAGTTCGGGCGTGGTGACGAGAAAGATCTTGTTGGAGTGCTGGAGCACGTCCACCGAGATCTTATCGAAGTGGCCGCTCAGATCGAGACAGACGGTCTGGTACTGGCGGCGGGCGAAGCCGACAAGCTCCGAGGCGAATTCCTCGGGGAGTTGGGAATCGTATTCGCGGGGGCGTCCGGCGCGCAGCACATCCACACGGCCAACCGGAGTGACCATACGCATCCAGATGGCGTCGTCCATGTGGGCGGCGTGCTCGGCCGCATCGCGGAC
>JAEUQG010000164.1 GCA_016789755.1 Bryobacterales bacterium | reverse complement strand
GGGGCGGCCTCCAGCATGTTGAGGAACTCGTGTGCCGCGGTTAGACCCGGCGCGTTGTGCGGGCGAGGCCCTCAAGAAACCCAATAGTGCGGCCTCCCAGCTTGCCGTCCGGCACTCTCCCCCTACTCGCCCTGTCGCAGCAGAGACATCGGAACCGCCGCTCCAATGCGCCGGGCCGGGGCGAGGCACGCTACCGCTGCCACCACCAAAAATGCTGCGACCGCCGGGATCAGCACCTCAGCATCGACAGGATCGATGCGCGTGATCTGCGCTGCCAGCATCTTCCCCAGCGCCACTCCCCCTGCTATCCCAACCAGTGCTCCTACCCCCACCGCTCGCAGCCCGCTGCCGATGATCAGCCTTTGCAGTGAGCCCGGAGTCGCCCCCAGCGCCAGCCGGATGCCGATTTCCGGCATCCGCTGCGTGACCGATTGCGAAAGCACCGCGAACACCCCTCCTCCTGCCAGGAAGAGCGTTAGCGCCGCTAGCGCCGCCACCAGCCTGGTCAGCACGACGCTGCTTCGATAGTCATCTTCCACATCCGCTTCCAGGCTTCGCATATCCACCGGCACATCCCGATCCACCGCTCTCACGCTTCGCCGTATGGCGTCCATCGCCCCTGCCTTGTCCGTTGCTCGCGCCACCAGGAAGCTTCCCCGGCTCGGAACTTGCCACTGCGAAACCCAGAACTGCGGTGCCGGCGGCGCTTTGACATTGCTTGGCAGCAGGTTTGCATAAACCCCCACCACGCGAAAGGGTTCCGGGCCCAGTTCATCCACGATGAGGCTTTCCGTCAGGGGATCGCGGCCTTGGAACAGTTGGTCGCACAGCTTCTGATTCACAACTGCAACTCGCTCTGTCTCCGCCGTGTCGCTCTCCTCGATCGGCCGGCCAGCCTTGATCGGAAGTCTCAAGGCCCGCAGCGCACCCGCCGTGGCCGTCAAGTAGCGGGCCGTCGTCTGATCCTGTGTGAACTGCCTCTGTGCTGCCGTGGTCACCGCTACCGGCGCGCCGTCGCCCCAAAGCAAACTGGGAATGACCGAAACAAAACCGAACGATTCCAGCCGTGCCGACTCCAGGTGAAGCGCCAGCCGCCGGTAGAAGCGCTGGTAATCCTGCTCACTGCCATAGCGGCCCTCTGCCGGATTCAGCCGGACCCGCACGACGTTCGCCCGCTCATAACCCACATCGAGCGCCATGATCCGCCGGAATCCCTCTACTCCGACCAGCGCCACGATCACCAGCGCAAGCCCGCCACCTGCCTGCGACAAGAGCAGTACCCGGGAAAAACGCCGCGCTCCAATCGGAAATGTCGAACGGCGGCCCCCAGTATCAAGCGACGCATTCGTCCGCGACGCAAGCATTGCCGGATAGAGTCCAAATAGGAACACCGACAACACCGCCGCCGCGAAATTCACCGCCAGCACCCGTCCATCGAGAAAATTCGCCGGGATCGGAAAAGGCAACTGCATGGAATGAAACAGCAGCGTCGAGACAGCTTGGGTCGCCGCAAGTCCCATCAACGCCGCCGGAACCGCCAGCAGCATACCTTCTGACATCGATTGACAGAACAGCCGCCACCGTCCTGCCCCAAGCGCCGCCCGAACCGACATCTCCCTCCGCAGGGTGAGACCGCGCGTCAGCAACAGATTCGTGACGTTCGCGCAACATACCAGCAGCACCCCTCCCGAAACCACAAACAGAATCCAGACCGCGGCATCGGCTTCCGGACCATAGAACGCTTCAAACAGCGACTTCGCCCGCACTCGCCACCCGGCATGCGAAGCCGGAAATCGCCGCGCCAATTCCTCGGCAACCGGCTTCAAATCACTCTCCGCGCGGGCCCGTGTCGATCCCTCAGGCAGACGTGCGATTACCTGATAGCTCCGCTCGGTAGCGCTTCCCGCTCCAGGCTTCAGCTCCATCGGCGTCCAGAACCTCGCCGTCGAATCGGAAAACCAGAACGGCTCCGGCGTCACTCCAATTACCGTGTACGTCGCATCGTCCAGCCGTACGGTTTGCCCAATGACGTCCTGCCGCCCTCCAAATCGCACTTGCCACGCGCTGTAACTCAGAACCAGAACCTTGTTCCCAATGCCCCGAAACTCCGCCTGGCTGGGATACCGGCCCATAGCCGGCGTCCCCGGAAACAGCGAGAAAAACTCCTCGGAAATCGACAGGCCCCGGATCCGTTGTGGTTCTCCCGCCCCGATGAGAACGCGTTCCACCCCTTGTGTCGCGGCCATGATCGGGAAAATCCCGGCCTGTTTCCACGCCAGGAAATCTTCGAGCGAATTGCCCCGCCGGTTCCGCTTCTCCTGAAAGGCTTCCAGAACCGTATACCGTTCGGGATCGAGGCCGGACAGTGGATGGTGATAGATGACGTCTACCACGGAAAATATGGTCGCGTTTGCACCCAAGCCCACCCCCAACGTGATCGTCGCCAGCGCCCATAACCCAGGTGTGCGCCGCCATCCTCGCACGCCTGTCCGCAGATCGCGGCGGAGATGATCGAGAAACGTCACCCCCCACGTTTCGCGGCACGCTTCCATCTGCCGGGCTTGCCCGTCCAGCGCCCGCCGCGCAGCCGCTCG
>JAEUQG010000123.1 GCA_016789755.1 Bryobacterales bacterium | reverse complement strand
GCCGCGTTCCGTCCACCCGCTTCCCCATCCACAACCATCCACCGTCAACGGAAAGGAGGCTTGCCTATGACTAAATCCGGACCCCGCAAGCTTCCCCATAACCCCGCATCCAACCAAGCTGCCGCGCCCTGTCAACCGCTTCCCCTCATCCTCCGTCATCCCCAGGAGGATCATTGCAATGGGTGAAATCGGCGAATCCGGACCGCAACCTTCCTTCCCTTCCTGTGTTCAAGAAAGTGTGACGGCCGCGGCGAGTTTGGAGCGCGATGCGGAATTGATGCTCCGCGTCCGCGACGGCTGTACGGTCAGCTTTCAACTGCTGCTCGAACGCCACCGCTCGCCCGTGATTCATTTCTTGTACCGCATGGTGCAGAATCAAGCCGTCGCCGAAGAGTTGGCGCAGGATGTTTTCCTGCGTGTGTATCGTTCGCGTGCGACCTATGAGCCGTCTGCGAAGTTCACTACCTGGCTGTTTCGCATCGCGACGCACCGGGCTCTGAACTACATCCGCGACGAACGGCATGAGAAAGGCCAACAGAGCCTGGACGACGAGGTCGCCGGCGGCATCGCTTGGCAGGTGGTCGACAAACAGTCCTCCGTCGAGCAGAAGCTGGTCAAAGACGTTCGCATGCAGGAGGTACGCAATGCTATCCAGGCGCTCCCAGCCAAACAAAAGGCCGCCGTCTTGATGCACAAGTACCAGGAATTGGACTACTCCCAGATCGCGGGAGCGCTGGATTGTTCGGAATCGGCAGTGAAATCGCTCCTCTTCCGGGCATATGAATCGTTGCGGGCGCGTCTGGCGCATCTCGATGGGACTCGATAGCCTCGATAGGAAGCGGGGAAGGAGGGAAAGACAATGGCGGAACCGGTTCGCAAACAATATTACAATAGACAATTCCTTATGACCCACTGTCCGCTGGCCTCCGGCGAAGAGAACGTGGATATTCTGCTCGACTACTGTAACCGGAAACTCGACCCCGCTCTGGTCGATGTCTTCGAACAACACATGCAGGTCTGCGCCGCTTGCCGCGCCTTCGCCGAATCGCAAATGGCCGTCTGGGATGCCTTGGATGCCTTCGAGGCCTTGCCCGTCTCCCCCGATTTCGACCGCAAGCTCATGGCCCGCATCGAGCGCGAGGAAAGCTCCCCTTTCCGCAACCTCTGGAATCGCCTCACCGCCGGCGGCACCGCCCTCTGGCGTCCCCTCATCCCCGTCGCCGCCGCGCTCGTTCTCGCCGTCGGCCTCTGGATGCGCCCCGCCTCCAACTCCGGCCTCGAAGTCGCCCCCATCGTCGCCGAAACGCAGTTCGACGCCGAACAGGTCGAAACCGCCCTCCAGGATATGGAGATGTTGCGCCAACTCGCTCTCACTGAGCCTGCCACGCAGCAGAAGATGTAGAGGTCCCCCATGGCGCTCCGTTGGTTCGCTCTTGCCCTCATCCTCTTCGCCCTCCCGGCCGGCGCCCAAATCCGCAAAGGCGCGGTCCACAAGAACAAAGCTGCCCGCCAGGCCGCCCGCGCCCGCATGGTCGAACGCTTCAATAACATGACGCCCGAAGAGCGCGAACGCGTCACCAAGACCCTCCCTGAAGACCGCCGCAAGGAAATCGAAAAGAACCGCGAACGCTACGCCAAGCTCTCCGACGAGCAAAAAAAGAAGCTCGAAAAACAGTACAGCAACTTCGCCGAAATGCCGCCCCAGCAGCAGCAGGAAACCCGTGCCGCCTTCCGCCAAATGGTCCAGATGCCCATCGACCGCCGCCAGGCCATGCAAAAGGAACTCCGCAAGCTCCGCCTCATGGACCCTTCCGCCCGCAAACAACGCATGGATAGCGAAGCCTACAAGGGCGCTTTCTCCGCCGATGAACAGAAGGTCCTCGACCGCCTCAGCGTTCTGGTCCCCCAGCAGTAGCATGTTAAAATTGAGGTCTTGACTACTTCCCCCCCGAAATTCAGCCGGGCCGCGGAATTCCGCGATCTCTTCGCCAACCGCATCTTCGTCGCCGACGGCGCCATGGGCACCATGCTCTACTCCAAAGGCGTCTTCATCAACCGCTGCTACGATGAGCTGAATCTCTCCCAGCCCGCCCTCGTCAAGGAAATCCACCAGGACTACGTCAAAGCCGGTGCCGAGATCGTCGAAACCAACACCTTCGGCGCCACACGCCTCCGCCTCGCCGCCTTCGGCGCCGCCGAAAAGTGCCAGGCCATCAACGAAGCCGGCGTCCGCCTCGCCCGTGAGGCCGCCCAGGACCGCGCCTTCGTCGCCGGAGCCATCGGCCCCCTCGGCCTCCGTCTCGAACCTCTCGGCCCCACCTCCTTCGCCGAAGCCCGCGCCTCTTTCGCCGAACAAGCCGCCTTCCTCGTCCAATCCGGAGTCGATCTCCTCGTCCTCGAAACCTTCGGCGATGCCGCCGAACTGCGCGAAGCTCTCTTCGCCGCCCGCGAAGTCGCCGGCCCCGAAATGGTCATCGCCGCCCACGTCACCATCGACGACTACGGCAACATGCTCGACGGCAAGGACGTCGCCACCTACGCCAAACTCCTCGAGGAATGGCCCGCCGACATCATCGGCATCAACTGCTCCGTCGGACCGAAAACCACTCTCGAAACCATCGAGAAGATGATGCAGTACTCGGCCAAGCCCATGAGCGCCATGCCCAACGCCGGCCACCCCGCTCGCGTCGAAGGCCGCCAGATCTACCTCTGCTCCCCCGAGTACATGGCCCAGTATGCCCGCCGTCTCCTCTGGGCCGGCGTCAAAATCGTCGGCGGCTGCTGCGGCACCACCCCAGCCCACATCAAGGAAGTCGTCTCCGAGGCCCGCTCCCTCCAGCCCGGTCACCGCAAACTCACCGTTACCACCGAAGCCGCCGAGTCCAAAGCCAAGGCCATGGCCCTCATCCCCGTGGCCCGGAAATCCCAACTCGGCGCCAAACTCGCCGCCGGTAAGTTCGTCTCCTTCGTCGAAATCCTACCCCCCCGCGGCGTCGATGCCTCCAAGGAAATCGCCGGCGCCAGGCTCTGCCGCGACCACGGCATCGATTGCATCAATATCCCCGACGGCCCCCGCGCCAGCGCCCGCATGAGCGCCCAGGTCTGCTGCCAGCTCATCCAACGCGAAGCCCAAATCGAAACCGTCCTCCACTTCTGCTGCCGCGACCGCAACATCCTCGGCATTCAGTCCGAATTGATCGGCGCCCATACCGTCGGCGTCCGGAACCTCATCTGTATCACCGGCGACCCCCCGCGCATGGGATCGTACCCCAACGCCACCGCCGTCTTCGACGTCGATGCCATCGGCCTCTCCAATATCGTCACCAACCTCAATCACGGCCTCGATATCGGCGGCAACCCCATCGGCTCGCAGACTTCCCTCCTGCTCGGCGTCGGAGCCAACCCCGGCGCCCTTAACATGGATGAGGAACTGCGCCGCTTCGGCTGGAAAGTGCAGGCCGGCGCCGAATACGTCGTCACTCAACCCGTCTTCGACATCGAGTTGCTCGAAGCCTGGCTCAAGGCCACCGGGCATTACAAAATCCCCCTCATCGCCGGCATCTGGCCCCTCACCAGCTTCCGCAACGCCGAGTTCATGGTCAACGAACTCCGCGTCCCCGTCCCAGAGCAGTACATGGAACGCATGCGCCTGGCCGACAGCGCCGAAAAAGCCCGTGCCGAGGGCGTCGCCATTGCCCGCGAAATGGTCGAGCGCATCCGGTCCATGGTCCAGGGCGTACAGTTATCCGCCCCCTTCGGCCGATATGATATGGCGATCCAGGTTGCCGAAGCCATCGGCCCCAGGTAAACTTTCACGAACGGAATTCACGTGGCTACCGACCTCATCCAAATCGAGCAGGACAACCCAAGCCCCGAGGCCATCGATCGCGCCGCCGCCGCCATCCGCCGCGGCAAAGTCGTCGCCGTCCCCACCGACGGCCTCTATGCCTTGGTCGCCGACCCGTTCAACCTCATGGCCGCCGGCCGCGTCTTCAACGCCAAGGGCCGCGAGTTCAGCCGTTCCCTCCCTATCATCGTCGGCGATCTCATCATGGCCGAAGATCTCGCCAAGGAGATCTCCCAGCGCTTCCTCGTCCTCGCCAGGCACTTCTGGCCCGGCCCCCTCACCATCATCGTTCCCGCCGCCGCCAAAGTTCCCCTCAAAGTCACCGGCAACACCGGCCGCCTCGCCATGCGCCAGTCGAAGGCCCCTGCCGTCAACGCCCTCCTCCGCGCTCTGGACCAGCCCTTGATCGCCACCAGCGCCAACCTCTCCGGCCAACCCACCTGCCGCACGGGTATCGATACCTTCGCCATGATGGACGGCCGCATCGACCTCGTCCTTGACGGCGGCCCCTGTTCCGGACCCGGCAATACCACCGTCGACATCACCGAAGCCTACTGGCGCGTCATCCGCGAGGGCAGCATCAGCGAAAAAGACATCGCCGAGTGCCTCAAGTCCTA
>JAEUQG010000119.1 GCA_016789755.1 Bryobacterales bacterium | reverse complement strand
CCAACACCGAGTACGCCATCTCCGCCTACTACATCATCTGTACCGCCGAAGCCAGCTCCAACCTCGCCCGTTACGATGGCGTACGTTATACCACTCGAGCCGCCGCCGATTCCCTCACCGGCATGTACCGCGACACCCGCGGAGCCGGTTTCGGCGCCGAATGCAAACGCCGCATCATGCTCGGAACCTACGTCCTCAGCCATGGCTACTACGACGCCTACTACCTCAAAGCCCAAAAAGTCCGCAACCTGATTGCCCGCGACTTCCAGTCCGCTTTCGATCAGGTCGACGCCCTCATCACTCCTGTCAGCCCCTTCCCCGCTTTCCGGCTCGGCGAAAAATTGTCCGACCCATTACAGATGTACCTTTCCGATATCTACACGATTACAGGGAGCTTAGCCGGAATCCCCTGCATGAGCGTCCCCTGCGGCCAAACCTCCGAAGGGCTCCCCGTCGGCATGCAGATTCTTACCCGTCACTTCGACGAGGCCGGCATGTTCCGTCTCGCCGCCGCCTATGAGCGTTCTGTAAACCAGTGCGCGCAAGAGGGATAGCCTCTTCAGTAATATTCCTGACGACATAAAGACACTAAGGCGGAATGCCGATAGATCTCCTAAATAGCTTCTGAGCACACAGCTTCCATCCGCTCTCGGGCGCCCCGCAACGGCCCCTCCAGCCCTGGATCTGTCGCCAACGGAAGAACTGACTTGGAGCCCATTTTGTGTTCTGGCCGACCATGTTCGTACTGGCGATCGCGCTGACGATCGTTTTGTACAAGCTGACGTCTGCCTCACCGGAGGCAGCCGCCCGCGGGACGCAACCCCCGCAAGCCGTTGCACCGAACCACTCCAACATCCTGTTCGACACAAGCCCCTTAGGCTACGTGGAAATCGACGCCCGGGGAACGATCGTGCGTATCAACAAGCGCGAACTCGCCTTGCGCCAGATCTCCGCCCGCGAGGCCCTCGGCAAGACTTACTGGGACTTGGCCCCAGAAGAAGAACGGCTCCGCGTACAGGATGAAGTCCTCCGTAAACTCGCCGGCGATGCCACCCTCGTCCCCGTCCGAAGGCGTCTCCATCATCCCAGCGGCGATCAGGCCACCGTCGAGGTCCATGAAAACCTACTCCACGACGCCACAGGGAGAATCACCGGCATGCTGTTGGCCTCCACCGACATCACCGGCCGGCAGAAAGACCAGGAGGAGGTGTTTCGGACCACCACCGAGCTCAAGGCGCTTTTTCAGGCCCTGCCTGACATGCTCATCCGCCTCGATGCCGAGGGCCGCGTCATCGATGCACGCGCCGGCCAACCCAGCGATTGCATCGCCCCGCCCGAAGCCCTCATCGGCAAACGGCTGCCGGAGCAACTTCCCCCCGACGAAGGCATCAAAGTGGCACAAGCCTTGAGCCGCCTCCAAAAGAGTCACACCATGGTCCTCGCCGAGATCAACCTCCGGCTGCGCGACAAGGCCGAGATCTTCGAGGCGCGTTTCTGCCCCAATTACCGCGGCGAGTCGATCGTCGTCATTCGCCGCATCACCGAACGCCGCCGCAGCGAAGAACGCCTCGAACAATACGCCCAACAGCTCGAACAGAAAAACGAGGAACTGGCCGAAGCACTCGCCAACGCGCGCGAAGCCACCGAAATGAAGAGCCGCTTCCTCGCCAACATGAGCCATGAGATCCGCACTCCGATGAACGGCATCATCGGCATGACCGAATTCCTTGTCGGCACTTCGCTCACTTCCGAACAACGCGAGTATGCCACTGCGGTCAAAGCCTCCGCCGATTCCCTGCTCACCCTCATCAACGACATCCTGGACATTTCCAAAATCGAAGCCGGCAAGATGCGCCTTGAGCGCCTGCCCTTCGACCTCGGCCTCACCGTGGAAGAAGTCGCCGCCATGTGCGCCATCCGCGCCCGCGCCAAGGGCCTCGAGTTCACCTGCGCCTCCACCGAGGATATCCCCAACTTCGTCATCGGCGACCCCGGCCGCGTCCGCCAGGTCCTCCATAATTTGCTCGGCAACGCGATCAAATTCACCGAACGCGGCAAGGTCAGCCTCTTCACCGAATTAATCGGCAGTGCCGGCGATACGCTCACCGTCCGCTTCATGGTGCAGGACACCGGCATCGGCATCGCCAATGAGTACAAAGAGCGCCTCTTCCAAAGCTTCGTCCAGGGCGACAACTCCACCACCCGAAAATATGGCGGCACGGGGCTCGGACTCGCCATCAGCAAGCAACTGGTCGAAATGATGGGCGGCGAAATCGGCTTCAACAGTGAGCGCGGCCGCGGCAGCACGTTCTTCTTCACCGTAGTCTTCGAACGCGCATCTTCTTCGGTCACAGCCATCGTGGAATCCCCGCCGCCACAGGAAACCGAGCGCCTGCTCGACGGCCACCGGCTCCTCATCCTCTCCGCCCGTCAATCTTCCATCGCATTGAAAGAGACCGCCGAGGGATGGGGTTGCCAGGTTGAAACCATCGATGCCCCCGCTGACCTGCCGTCCGCTCTCGAACAAGCCGCGCGCGCTAACCGCCCCTTCCGCTTCGCCCTCATCGATATGGACCTCCATGGTGTCGACAGCGGTGCGCTCGCCTCCACCGTCAAGTACGAGAAGACCATTCGCGACACCATCCTCGTCGCCATCACCGCCTCCCCAATCCGCGGCGACGGCATTCACCTCCGTGAGTCCGGCTACAGCGCCTATCTCACCAAACCCGTGCTTGGCCCGCACCTCTACGAAACGCTCGTACAGGCCATGCGCACACAGGTCAAGGCCACGCCGCTGGCGCCGCCTCCACCTCTCATCACCCGCCACACTCTGTCCGAGAAAAAGAAAATCGACGGCAACCCCACCGTCCTGCTCGCCGAAGACAACATCATCAATCAACGCATCGCCCTGCGCATGCTCCAGAAACTCGGCCTCGCCGCCGACGTCGTCAACAACGGCAAAGAAGCTCTCGATGCGTTGGATCGCACCGCCTACGACCTCATCCTCATGGATTGCCAGATGCCGGAAATGGACGGCTTCGAGGCAACCGCCGAAATCCGCCGCCGCGAAGGCGACCAGCGCCGCACCATGATCTGCGCCCTCACCGCCAATGCCATGGTCGGCGACCGCGAAAAATGCCTCGACGCCGGCATGGATGACTATATCTCCAAGCCCGTAGGACTCGCCGAACTCCAGAACGCGATTCAGCGCCTGCTCTACAAAGACGAAAAGAAAGCCGAAGCTACCGCTGTCTCTGGCGGCGGTTAGTTGCGCGTCACCCACATCGGCGACACCCACACCACCTCCCCGTCCTCCTGCTCGCCGCGCACGTAATAGTACGATGTCTTACCCGCCGCCGATTCGCCATCGCGCCAGGTGAACTCCACCTTAGCCCGCTTCGGCTCGGCCGAGTACACGTACTTGTTGTCCTTCACTATCACCACCTTCGCAAACGGCGCTGTCCCCTCCAGTTTCACCCGGAACTCGGGCGCCTTGGCCGCCGTGAACGCATCGCCCATGATGTGGTCTCCGCTGCGGAAATCGGCAAAGATGTGATCCGTTGCCCCGTACACATGCCGTTTTTGGAACGCCTCCAGTATCCCCTGCCGGCTGAAATCCTTCACCAGAATATTGCAGTAACTCTGATGCGTCGAAATGTGATCCGAACTGGCCTGAAACGCCATCTTGTAACCCATCTCCAGCGCCAGGCTCACAAACCCCTTCGGCCGCCATCCGCCGATCGAATCCTCTTCATTGTTCGACCGCGGCCCACCCGGAATTTCGTAGTTCTGCCTGTCTCCCTGGTAGATCTCCACCACCGGTTCCGTCAGCGGATCGTTATCCCGCCAATCCGTCCCCATGCTCGTCCCGCTGGTGTGCATCGCCACCACGCCGTTGAACTGCCGCAGATACCGGTACAGCATCTGCGTATCCGGAGCTTTCGTTACCGGATCGGGCCGTGTAATCGGCAGACGTGGCAGAGTCCGTATCCCCCGCTGTGCGAAAACGACGTTCCGGTGCCCCTCCGGATACGCCACGCTGCGCTCGTAACTGAACATCGGGACAAACTTCCCCTGTGTATGAAAAATATCCGTCAGCTTTTGCGATATCCACCACGAGTACTCCCGCCCGCCTCCGTTATCGTGATCGCAGCAGCCCACCCAATCCATGTAAGAGGCATCCAGCATGTAGCGGTACTGGTCGAGGATCGTCCCATCCGCCCCCCCGTCCATCGAGATCTCGCTGTGGCGGTGAAACTCGCCGCGAATCGCCCGCAGCGTCCCCCCCTTGGTGGCATACCGGGCGTTGCGCATCGTGTTCACCATCGCCAGTTCGCTTCTGTCCTCTCCGGAAAGGCCCGCCGCGGCGCCCACCGCCGCATCCTTCACCCCTAGTGCACCCGAACCCGGCGCCAGACGCACTGTGTTCACGAAAATGTCGTTGTGATAGGGATCGTTCACCACCCGCCGCGGCGCCACCGCACCCGCCAACTGAAACTGCCGCCGGTGATCCGATGACCCGATTACCCGTAATTCACCACCCTGCAAACTCACCAGCGCCGGCCGGTTGTCCAGCAAGTTGTCCGTATGCGCCAGAAACACCGGCCCCGTCCACTGCTTGCCGTCAAAAGAAGCAACATACTCCGTCCAAACCGTTCCCACCGGATTCCACCAAACCGGATGATTGCTTCGCGCCGCCAGCCACAACCGCCCCGATGCATCCACCAACAAGCGAGGCATCGTGTTCTTCGGTGCGGCAAAATTCTGCGACGGGCGGCTGGCCACGCGTTTCGTGGCCCGCTCGGTCTCCGGCTTCAACCACTGCCCGGAAGCGTTCTGCTGCCGCGCCCCATCGTCCACCCGTAGACTCGCCACCCCAGGCAGCACTCCGTCGGGGAGATCGGGCAGACTCACCGCCCGCCCGTCTTTTTCAAACCCGCGAAGACGAATCGCGCGTCCCTGGTACAACGCTACGCCCGTTGTGTCGTGCGCGCCGAAATCCTTGCCCCATCGTTCCGCGCCCTCCTCATAGGCAATCCACAACCGCCCTTGCAGATCGTACGCCGCCGATGGATAGGCCTCGTACGCCGCCGTGGCCGCCACCAGGAACTCCTTCGCCCAAGCCCCGTTCACTGCCGTTCGCGCATACACGTCATACTGCCCGTTGCGATAGCTGTCATAGGTCACACTCACCCGCCCCGTGCCGTCCGCCGCAACCGCCGGATTCCATTCATTCCCCGCGGACCCCGAAACAATCGCCGGCGCCGAAAACGCAGTACCCTTCTGCTGCGCGGCAAAGATCGAAGCCTTCCCGTTCCGCCATCCCTGCCACGCTACCCACACTTGCCCCTTGGCATCGGTGGCCGCCGCCGGAAACACATCCGAACCCGCCGCGTTCGTCACCCGGATCGCCGGCCCCGGCCGCCCATTCTCCAGCGGCCGCGCCAGCAACTCAAAATCTCCCTTCTCATTCGACGACCAGAACACCCAAGCCTTCCCCGAACCATCTACTGCAATCGCAGGCCGGTAGTTGTCTCCTCCGGCCTCCGTAACCGCGATCGCCTCGCCCCATTGCCCCGAGGCAAATCGCCGCGCCACAATCCGATCGCCCTTGGCCGTGGTCTGCCAGGCATCGAACTTCTCCGGCGCCTGCTCCAGATTCGCCCGCAACTTGTTGTGCTCCGCATGGTGCGCAAACTCCAGGTAGGCGATCCACACGGACCCGTCTTTGCCCGCCGCGGCCGCCGGATAATCCTGCTCCTCGGTATCGGAAGTCACCCGCTCGTAGCCCGGAATGCGATCCACCATCGCCCGCCCCTCCAGAAACATCTTCGCTGACCCATACGGCACCTCCGCCAGACGCAAACTGAAGTTTCCTTGCGCCGTCTCCACATCGAGCGTCGCATTTTCTGCTTCCTGATCGAGCCAAACCATCACCCCGTTGGCAACCCGTATCTGCGCCGCCGCCTGCCCTGCCTGCCCAAACAGCCGCGGCCCCCGTGTCGAGCACTTCCAACTACTCCCACTGATCGCATCCTGCGCCTCGAACCGCCATGGCTCAACCGATGTAATCCGCGCCGAAGAAGCCCTCACCGACCCATCCCATCGTGTCGGCTGGCGATCCGTCAAACCCAGCAGAATACGAACTCCAACCTTGTTCTGTGCCGGCAGAAGAGCCGAGAGAATCAGCGGCAATAACAACAATCGCGGCGTATGCATGCCGCGATTCTATCAACTGCGCGCCACGCCGGAAACGGTACGCAGACACAGCGCTTGACGCTCCAACCCCTCCGCCGCCCAGCCGCGGTAGGCTTCCACTGCCTCCTGCCGCCGCTCCTCCGTCAGGTATCCCGCCTCTACAATCTTTGGCCCCAACGACTCCGCCACTTCCGCCCACATACCCACGGCACCTGCAAAACCGGCCTCTCCGCGAACCGCCACCTCATCGCTATTTTCGATGCGCAACACTTCAATTCCTGCCTCGCGAAACAACTCCGGCAACTCCGTCGCCATTCGATTCCGCCACCCGTTCGCCGCACGCCATTCGAGAAACGCCGCATAGAATCGCCCGAACGCCTCCGGCGGTTCTGGAAACCAACGGTTCTCCACGTGATTGTAGTCGAGAACAACCACCACCCCCCCGGCCTTCGCCGCCTTCCTCATGCCGCCTAACGCAGCCGGGGGCTCGGCAATCCACTGCACCACACGCGCCGCCGTCACCAGATCGAACTGCGAAACATAAGGGAGTTGAAGCAAATCCTGTTGCGCAAAGCGCAGGCCGGGAACCGCGCCATGCTCCCGTTGCGCAATCTCCAGCAACGATGCATCCCGGTCGACTCCCGTCGCCGTACCTTCCGGCCCGATCAACCTCGCGATTCCCGCCGTGATCGAACCTGTGCCACATCCCGCATCCAGCACCTGCATTCCCGGACGCAAATGTTCCACAAGCCCGCGATGATCCCGCTCCACCGTGCGGCGGTTGAGAATTCGCGGATCGGACTGATGAGTCTGCATCATGCCCCCAAAACTCGAAAAGGGCGGACCGAAGCCCGCCCTTTCCTTTCACGATTGCCCGTTGTTAACGCTTCAACACCGGGAACGACGTAAACGCCCCGCCCGGATTGAACCGCAGTCCCAACCCCGTCACCTGCGAAGTGGACGTGAATTCAGCCGTCCCCCGCCGGTTGCGAGTCGATGCCATCCGCTCCCGCAGCTCGAAGGCTACATGCCCCCGGCCCGTCAGCGAAATGGTATCCGTCCCGATCTGCTGCCCGGCCTCATCGCGAATCACGACATTTACCGCCGCCCCGATCGTCGCGCTCGCATTCACCAGCGCCATCGAAGTGACGAAGTTGTCGGTGTTGTCGAACGGCAGCACAAACCGCGTACCTGTCGTGGTCAACGTCACCGCCGCCTCCTGATCCGGACGCCCCGAAGCGCGCTGCCGGAATACTGCCAGTCCGCCAATGTGACGGTTCGTCGTCAGTTCCGCCCAGCCTTGCACCAGCGGCGTGGCCCCGCCGGCGGTCTCGATAACACGAGTGCCACCCACCGGAATCGTGCCTTCAATCACATCGCTGGCATTGCCCCCCGCGATCGGCACAGTCAGGTTGGTCCCCTGCTGGCGCCAGAACCGCAGCGTGAACGGAGCCTCCACCGTATCCACATTCACCAGCGTGATTGTGGTCTTCCATTCCCCGCCGCCATCGGCAATCTGTGAGATCACCTGCGTCGTCTGTGCTCCGCTCGCCGTCTGCGGCCTTTCGAGGAAAGGAAGCGAAGTAAACGCCCCACCCGGATTGAACCGCAGCCCCAATGCCGAAAAGTCGGCCCCGGCGGAAACGAAATCCACCGATCCGCGCCGTCCCGACATCGAGGGGAACCGCTGCGCCATCTCGAACGCCGTGTGCCCGCGCGCCGGCAGGTTCACACTATCGCCCAGCAGCGTATTGCCCGCTTCTTCACGAGGCGTCGCACTCGCCGCGCGCGACAGGGAGGCGTTCGTGTTCACCAGCGCCATCGACGAGACAAAGCCCTGCGTATTGTCGAACGGCAGCACGAAGCGCGACGTCGCTGAGGTCACCGATACGCCCGCTTCCTGATCCGGCCGTCCCGCCACGCGCTGACGGAAGACGCCCAGTCCGCTCACCTGCTGCCCGCTGCTCAGTTCCGCCCAGCCTTGCGACAGAGCGTTGTCCGTGCCCGCCGTCACGATGGTGCGCGATCCGCCCACCGGAATCACCCGCGTGATTGCCTCCAGCCGCCCCGTCTCGCCTTCAATCGGCAACCGCAGAATGCTACCGTCGCTCGCATAGAAGCTCAGCGTGAACGTGGCCGGCGCCGTATCCAGATTCACCAGCGTGATCGTCGTCTTCCATCCTGATCCATCGGCAATCTGGCTCAGCACTTGCCTTCCCGGAGGCGGCGCCGTGGCTACATTGAGCGTCACCGCCAGCGTCTGCGGACTGTTGCCCACACCCGCCGCCGTGAACGTCACAAAGCCCTGGTAGGTGCCCGCCGGCAATCCCGTCGGATTGGCCGATACGGTCACGTTCGCCGGTGCATTCCCAGTCTGCGGATTCACACTCAGCCAGCTTCCACCGCTCGAAGTTGTCGCCTGCGCGATGAATGCCGCGTTCCCCGCCGCAACCGCGATCTGTTGCGTCACCGGAGTCGTCGATCCCGGCGGCGCCAGCAGCGTCACCGATGCCGGCGTTAGCGTCAGCGCTGGCGCGGTCACCGTGAACGTCACCGGAATCACCACCGGCCCGTTATTCACATCCGACGACGAAATGCCTATCGAGCCCGTATACGTTCCGGCCGCCAGCGAACTTCCGTTCACCGACACCGTCAGCGCTCCCGGAGCCGATCCGCCCGTCGGATTCACACTCAACCACGTCCCTCCGCCGGTGGTCGAAGCAGTCACCTGGAAATTCGCCGAACCCGTGCTCGTCACATTCACCGTCTGCGCCGCCGGAGGCGCTCCACCGCTCGATTGCGTAAAGGACAACGAAGCCGGAGCCGCCGCGATCGTCGCCGCTGGCTGCACAATCAGCCGCACCCGCACGCTCTGCGCCGTCGGAGACAACGTGGGTACGCTTACCTGGATCGTGCCTTCATACACGCCAACCCCCAGCCCCAGCGGAGCCACCTGCACGTTCAGATTCGTCGGCGTGTTCCCCGCCGTCGGCCCTACCAGCAACCAGTTGCCGCCGGATGCTGTCGTGGCCGCCGCCGTGAACGCCCGCGAACTGTTGTCCGTCGCCGTCACCGCCACCGGCCGGATCGCCGGAGGCGCGCTGTTCACCGGAACCACGAAATCCAGCGTCTGCGGGCTCACGTTGAACAGCGGATTCTCCGAAACGTTCAACACCACGTTCACTGTCGGATTCGCCGGAGGCGCCGGCGTAATCCCTTCCTGTCCGCTGAACGTCAGCGTCGCATTGTAGGTGCCATTGGCCAGCGCCGAAGCCGCCGCGGAGTTCACCCCCAGCGTTAGCGTCGATGGCGTCGTCCCCGTTGTCACGCCGCCGTTCAGCCAGGTCGCGTTGGCCGGCGTGATCGAAGTCAACGCCGAGCGGAACGCGAACGCCGCCCCAGTGCTGCTAACCGTAATCACCTGGTTCGAAGGCGGAGTCTGTCCCTTCTGCAAATTGAACGTCACCGTAGCCGGATCCACCACCAACTGCGCACTGCTGGTCACCGTCAGCGTCACCGGAATCGTCACGCTGTTGCCCGGGCCTGTCACCGTGATCTCCGCGCGGTAGGTCCCGGACGCGAGTCCGGCCGTATCCACAACGGACGTAATGGTCCCATTCGCCGCCCCGTTCGCCGGACCGGCCACCAGCCACGCCCCGCCGTTCAGTGTCCTCACCGAAACGGAAAACGTCGTCCCTGACGTGGTGGCCGCCACCTGAATCGGGGTCAACTCCTGCACCGGAGCAGCTTTCGTCGGATCAATCGACACCGTCGCCGAGAGCGACCGCTGATTCACGCTGATCGTCGGGAAATCCGTCACCGTAAACGACACCGGAATATTTACCGTCGGATTCGCCGCCCCAGGGACATTCAACTGAATCGTGCCCGAATACAACCCCGACGGCAGCCCGCTTGGATTCGCCGAGACGTCCAGATTCCCCGGCGCCGCTCCATTCAACGGAGTCACAATCAGCCAGTTCCCGCCGCTCGCCGTGGACACGTTCACCGTGAACGGCAGCGCCCCCGTGCTCGGCGTCAGCGTTACCGATTGCGTCACCGCCGGCCCAGTCCGTACCGCCGCCAGATTCAGCGAGGGTGCGCTCAACTGCAGAAACGGCACGCTGCTCACCGATAACGACACGGGCACCGTCAGCGTCGCCAACCCCTGCGCCGATATCGCTACCGAGCCGTTGTAGTTACCCGCCGTCAGCCCTGCCGGATTGATCCTGACCGCAACCACTCCCGGAGTGGTCGAAGCGGTCACGCTCGCCTGCAGCCACGACCCGCCGTCCGTCGTCGTCGGCGTCACCGTCAGCGTCGCCGGTGAGCCCGAACTGCCCACGAAGATCAATTGCTCCGTCACACCCGCATCCGATCCAAGCTGCCGCAAAAACGAGAGGGTGCTCGGAGATGCCGACAACGCCGCCGTGCTCACCACGCTCAGCGTCACATCCACCCGCGCCGGAGGCACGCCCGCCGAATTGATCTGCACCGTCCCTCCATACACTCCGGGCGGCAAACCCTGCGGCGACGCCGAAATATTCAGCCGGGATGGCGTCGTGCCGATCCCCGTCGAAGCACTCAGCCAGTTCCCTCCGGTAATCGTCGAAACGGCCACGGTGTATGACTTCGCGGTCTCGCCGGTGTGCCTCACCAGCAACGACTGCGGCACGGGATTCGAGCCGCCGGCCGTCGCCGAAAACGTCATCGCATTCGGCCCGGTCAAAAGCAGTTGGGCCTGCAATGGAACAGTCAACGCGGCGCACCAAAAAGCGGCTGTCGCGGCACCGATGAACTTCTTCATGGTTGGCTCCTCCAAACAATATGTCCTGTATTTGCCTCGTACGAAAACAGGCTTATGGGATTAGCCTGTGAGGCTTGGCGCGGGCACTTCCTTCTTGAATTGTTGCACGAATAAGAGCGGCCGGGCGACCTCCTTGTTACGTCTTCGCCCGATTAAAAATTCGTTTTCTTCCGTTTCTCCAACCCAGTTGTTAATCCTGCATGGAACGGCGTTTTCTTTGGATGCTGCTTTGGGGAGCCGGTGCCGTACTGGCGCAACTCCCGCCCGCCTGTACTCCCTTTCCCAACGGTTGCCTCTACAACCCTGGCCCCCCACAACCCACGGCCGGCTCTACCGCCACCGTCTCCTACCGCGATGCGGTCGGCCAGACCCGCACGCTCGAGGTGTTCGTCCGCGTTCCCCTCACCGCACAAGGAGCTCTACCCGTTGTCCTTTGGTCGCACGACGGCGAAGGAACCACTGACTCCAAATCGGTGCTGACCGCCTGGAGTGAGTCCACCGCAAAAGCGGGTTACCTCACCGTCAGCATCGCCCATACTCCTCGTACCGAAGACGAGAAAACCCGCTTCTGCGCCGCCGCCGCCATACCGGAAGAAAACTGCCCCTACCTCAATCTCCTCATGCTCGACGCGCCCAATGACCTGAAGCGCGTCCTCGACTGGCTGGAAGAACTCAATCAGTCCGGTCCCGCCGAAATCCGCGGCCGCATCGATCTTCGCCGCATCGCTCTTGCCGGCCATGGTGAAGGCGCCAATGCAGGTATCAGCCTCGCAGGCGCACGCCGCCTCCTCACCGCCGCCGACGCCGCCAAGCCCAACGACTTCACCGACCCTCGCCCCGCCGTCTTCATCGGTCTTTCTCCCCAAGGTCCCCAACAAGCCGGGTTCTTCGACTCCGAAGTAGGCCGCCCCACCACATCCTGGACGGCCATCGAACGTCCCGTGCTCGGCATCACCAGCGCCGGCGACAACACCTGCCTTGCCACCGGAGCCTGCGCAATCGGCGATTCCCCCTCGCGCCGCCGCATTCCCTTCGAGGCCATGCCACGCGGAAACAAATACGAACTGTTCCTCAAGACCGTCGAGGTCTCCCACGACATGCTTGGCTCACTAGACACCGCCGCCTGTGCCTCCCAAGGCATCGCTCCGGCTACCTGCGCAAACGTCGCCAACTGGCTGCAAGCCACCGTGCTCGCCTTCCTCGATGCCCAACTCCGCGGCGTCGCCTCCGCCCGCGCCTGGCTCCAAGGCGATCTCATCCAGCCTGCCAGCGCCAATACCGCCGAGTGGCGCAAAAAGTAGAAGGGAACATCACAATGAAGACCACGATCCTGACCTTTATTGCCGCGGCCGCCGCTTACGCCCAGGGCGATTGCCCCGGCTTTCCCAACTGCCTCTACACACAGCAGCAAACCTTCGAGTTCACCACTTCCCGCGCCAACGTCTCCTACAACGACGTTTCCGGCACCCGCCGCACCATCGAAATCACTATCCGCACCCCCAATCGCCAGGGCGTTCTCCCCGTTCTGATCTGGGCCCACGGAGGCGGTGACGGGCGCAACGGCGAAGGCGCCAGCGCTGGCGCTCTCTCCGACTGGAGCGTCTTCACCGCACGCGCCGGATACCTCACCGTATCCCCCGCCTTCCACATCCGCAGCGCTGCCGACCAATCTGCCATCTGCAAGCATCTCGGCTACGCTGAAGGCGAAGAGTGCGACAGCTTCAACTCTCTTGGCTGGGACCGTCCCTTCGACATGGCTGCCATTCTCGATTTCCTCAACCAGCAGAACGACGCCGCCGGACCCTTGGGTGGCCGCGTCGATATGGCCCGCATCGGCATCGGCGGCCACTCCGCCGGCAGCGGCGGTACCCTCTCCATGGCCGGCGCCCATCGCGAATACGCCCGCAAACGCTACAACGGACCTCAGTGGTTTGAGGATCCCCGCCCTAAAGCATTCGTAGCCTTGAGCCCTTCTTCACCCGGATTCTCAGGCATGTGGGATACCAGTTTCAAAGATGAATCCAACTCCTGGGACAGCATCAAACGACCCATCCTCATGGTATCGGGCGAAGGAGATGGCCACGAACAGACACCCCGCGGCCGGCGCATCGGTCATGGCTACCTACCGCCGGGCGACAAGTATCTCCTCTTCATCAATAGCTCCGACTTCGGACACGGCGACTACGGCGACGATCTCAACGAATGCGGCTACAGCGCCGTTTCCGACGCCAGATGCGCCGTCTTCCGTAACGTGCTCCACTCCGTCGTGCTCGCCTTCTTCGACGGCTTCGTCCAGGGCAGGCCACAAGCGCTGCAGTATATCCAGAACGGTCTCCCGCAGCGCCTGTCCGAGCAGTTGATCGACTGGCGCAAACGCTGACCACGCCTAGTGCGCAATCGGCTCCACGCGCCTTGCCGATAGCCGCACCGCTGTATCCATCAGACTCACGGACGACAGATTGTCCGGCTTCCATTGCAGCAGTATCTCTTGCCGCGTCGACGCGTGCGCCATGTGTTCTCCCGCCGACGGAATCACCCCCACCAGCGGGCATCCAATCTCACGCGCCACTTGCTGCATCGACATTGTGGTCGGCAGCCCCGACCGGTTCACCACTACCGTGCCGATGCCGTCCGCCCCCAATCCCTTCAATTGAAACCACTGCAGCCAGCGCTTGGCTGCTTGTATCGACGTTGGCTCCCGGTCCGCCACCAGCACCAGAAAATCGCACGCCGAAATCCCCTCCCATGCCGTGTTGGTCGGCTTCGTCCCGATATCCACCAGCACAAAGTCAAACCGCTCCGCCCCCGCGTTGATCGCCGACGCCGCGCGTCCCGATACGCCTTCCACAAAAGGATCCGCCGACTGCGGACCGAACAGCACATCCGCCCCGAACGGCATCCGCACAAGATAGCGGTCCAGCGCCTCGGCATCGATGTCCCGCGGTGGCAAGTCGATCCACCGCTGCATCAACGGCGCAAACGGCCTCCCCAAATGAAGGGCAAACCCGCTCGGAGCATCCGGCAACTCCACCGCCAACGAACTGTGTTTCATTTGCGCCATCGCCCCGGCAACATTCAGCACCAAACTGGTTGCCCCTACTCCGCCCTTCGCCCCGACAAACCCGATCACCCGCCCGTAGCGCGACCCCCGCGCTTTCTTCACACGCCCACGCGAAGCCTCCAGAATCGCACGCACCAGATCGTTCGTCCCAATCTGCTGCTTCACCAGCACATCTTCCGCCCCTCGTCCCCGCACCGCCATCTCCGTACTCGAACTGCCATCCCCGGTCAAGACTACAATCGGCACCTGACCCGCCGCACGGCTCATGCGATAGAACGAATCCGGCCCCTTACCGTCAGGCAACCCGAGATCGAGCAGCACCACGTCCACACCGCCCGCCATGACGTGCTCCAAACCCGCGGTCAGATTCGTCGCCCACCGCAGGTGAAATGGTCCTGCGCCGCTCAGCATCGCTTCAACAAGCATCGCTTCGTCCTCGCTGTCTTCCACCAGCAGTACGTTCAGCGCCCGGTTAACGTCCCTTGATTCGGAACCGCATCCAGCTTCCGGAAACTCTAACAGGTTTGACATACGCTCCATTTCGGGCAATTCGAAAGATTCTTGAGGAAATGCTCCAGCTTTGTTCAAGCGCGGCTAAGTCCCTCCCGATGAGGCACCTAACGGCCATTGGATGATGGCCGCTGGGAGACGAAACAATGCAACTCTTGCGCACATCGAGCCCCAATTCCTGCCGCCAGCCCCGCTACTCCGAGGACATCGGGACCGCTGAAATCGATCCCATCACCGGCTGGCACCTTTGGGCCTGCCCCACCTTTTGCCGCCTCACCGGCTTCCGCCACGAGGAACTCGTCCACTCTACCATCTACGATTACATCCACTCCGCCGACCACGCTGTCGTCCGGAGCCTTTTGTCCGGCCCAGCCGCTCCGCCCCTCGTCGAAGTAAGAGCAGTCTCAACCCGCGCCGCGCAAAAGTGGTTCCGCATCGGCCTGCGCCAGGCAGACCAGTCCGGCACGCCCCTGCTCAGCCTCTGGCTGCAGGATATTTCCCAGGACCGGCAATCGGCTCATGATCAAGCCGATTTGTTGCGCCTCTTTGAAACCACCAGCGGCCTCAGTCACAAGCCCCCCGCCCAGCGTCCTCTGCCGGACCAGTGCCTGGAATCGCTCGGCGATGCTTCCCGTTGCGCCGTCCGTCTTGCCGGACATAAGGAGGATCATGCCTGCAGCCGGTCCGCCCTCATGCTCGCCGATCTCCTGCAGGCCGTCGAAACCGCCGAGATCGGCGTCGCCATGGTCGACCATTCCGGCGCCTATCTCTCTGTCAACGATTGCTTTGCCCGCTCTCTCGGCTACCCTCCTTCTGTCCTTCTCACTCGCGCTTGGGAGGAGTCCATCCATCCCTCCGATCTCGCCTCGATGCGTCTCGCGTTTCAGCAGGCCCATGACTGCGGGCACAGCTATTGCGAGTTGCGCCGTTTTCGCGCCACAGGCGGCATCTTCTATCAGTCCATCACCGTGACTCGAAAATGCCCCTCCGGCGACTGCGAAGCGGTCTTTTACTGCCTCACGTCGGATATCACTTCCCACAAAAAGCAGCAGGATGTCCTCGCTCTTACTGTCGAATCGGCGCCGAACGGCTTTCTCATGGTCAGCGAGGAAGGACGCGTCATCGACATGAATCGCGCCGCCGAAGACTTGCTCGGCTACAGCCGCCAGGAACTGAAGGGAACTCCCGTCGAGACCCTGGTCCCTGCCCGATACCGCCAGCTCCACGAATCCTGCCGCGCACGTTATCTCCGCGACCCTTCTTCCCGCCGCATGGGCTTTCAGAACGGCATCTCCGTCGTGCGTAAAGACGGCGTCGAAGTCCCCGTCGAGATCGGCCTCAACTCCATCGACACCCCCGACGGCCGTATCACCCTCTGCGCCATCGTCGATATCGCCGAACGGCGCCAGAATGAGCGCCTCCTCGAACAGGCCAAATCGGCCGCCGAAGCAGCCAACCTCGCCAAGAGCGAATTCCTCGCCCGCATGAGCCATGAGATCCGCACCCCGATGAACCTCATTCTCGGCATGTCTTCCCTCCTCCTTGAGTCCGGCCTCACCCCCCGTCAAAGGGAGTATGCGCAACTCTTCCGCCGCAACTCCGAGCGCCTCCTCCGCTTGATTAACGGCCTCCTCGACTTGTCCAAGATCGAGGCCGGCAAATTCGCCGTCGCCTCTATTCCCTTCTATCTGCCCGAAGTCATTCAGGACGCCGTCGGCACAGCCGCTTCCAACGCCGAACGCAAAGGCCTCCGGATTCAGCTCGAGGTCGACTCCGCCGTCCGCCCCTGGGTCACCGGAGACCCCGAACGCCTCCTCCAGGTGTTCCTCAATCTTCTGGGAAACGCCGTCAAGTTCACCACCGAAGGACAGGTCTCGCTGCATTGTTCCCTCGTCTCCGAAGATCACTCCTCCCAGATGGTGCGATTCACCGTCTCCGATACCGGCTGCGGGGTGCCCCCAGGCATGGAGAATGAAATCTTCGAGGCTTTCCAGCAAGCCGAGCCCGCCATGACTCGCCGCTTCGGCGGTTCCGGCCTCGGCCTCTCCATCGCCCGCAGTCTCGTCGAACTCATGGGCGGGCGGATCTGGCTCAACCGCACTACCGCCCCCGGTGCGTCCTTCTCCTTCGACCTGCCCTTCATTACCTCTCCCCCCCAGCCGTTATCGCATCCGGTGAGCGCTCCCGACCAGGACCGGCTCCCAACTCCTTGCCGCCTCCGCATCCTCATCGTCGACGACATGGACGACAACATCTTTCTCATCCGCTGCTTCCTAGATCACTCCGGTTGTAGCGTGCAGGTCGCCTCCAACGGACTGGAGGCTCTCCATCTCTTCCGCACTCACACCTTCGATCTCGTCCTGATGGACATGCAGATGCCCGTCATGGATGGCTACGCCGCCGTCAAGACCATCCGCCTCTGGGAATCGGAACAAGCCAGAGCGCCGGCCACCATCCTAGCCCTCACCGCCCACGCCCTCAACGATGCGATTGAGCGCAGTCTCGACGCCGGCTGCAATGGCCACCTTAGCAAGCCCATCACTCGGGCGTCGCTGATGGACGCCATCCGCGAGTTCGTCCCAACCGCCAAAGCACCGCCTCCCGCCACGCAATTGCCTGAGGCCGTCCGCAGACTCGTTCCCGGCTACCTGTCCCGCCGCGGAAAGGACATTCACCTACTGCGCGACGCCCTCGTCCGCAACGATCTCGACCTCATCCGCCGCCTCGCGCACGACTGGAAAGGCTCCGGCGGCGGATACGGATTGCCCGCCATCTCCGAAGCGGGAGCTGCCATTGAACATGCCGCGGTCCGCGCTGACGCCGAAGAGATCCGCCGCCAGATAATCCGCATCGAACACTTGCTCAATAGCCAGTGCGAATTGCCGCTCCATGAGCCGCACAACGCCGCCGTATTCGGATAGCGGGGCCTCTCGCCCCGCCACATCTTGCTACCGCGCCGTCGCCCCTCCATCCACTACCATCGCCGTTCCGGTCACGTAGGTGGATTCCTCGCTCGCCAGATACAGCGCCATCCCGGCAATCTCCTCCGGCTGCCCTAGGTACGGCAGCGGCTGCGTATCCTTCAGCCTCTCCATATACTCCTCGTTCTTCCAGAAGTATTCGCTGAAATCGGTCTGAATCAGCCCCGGACAGATCGCATTCACCCGAATCCGGTGCCCGCCAAATTCCACCGCCCATACCCGCGTCATCATCAGCAGCGCCGCTTTCGTCGAGCTGTACACCAACCCATGCGTCTGCGGCCGCAACCCCGCAATCGACGCGATGTTGATGATCGAGCCGCCCTTCCCTCTCTCCATCATCCCCGGCACAATCATCCGGATCAGCCGGTGCGCCGCCAGAACGTTGATCTCCATCGTCTTCAACAGCGCTTCATCGGTCACTTCCAGCGCCGGCCCCTGTCCGATGTTCGTCGCGCTGTTGTTCACCAGTATGTCCACCGGACCGAATTGTTTCTCCGTCTCCGCCACCAGCCTCTGCAATTGGTCCACTTTGCCGACATGGCAAGCCACCGCCGCCACCCGCCCGGGCAGCCCCGCGCATTCCGCCACTGTCGATTCCAGATTCTCCATCTTCCGGCTGGCAACGACAACCTGTGCTCCCGCCGCGGCAAACCGCTTGGCGATCGCCTTCCCGATTCCCCTGCCGCCGCCGGTAACCAGCGCTACTTTACCTTCCAGTGCGAATGACATAGCTCATCATCATACCCAAAACCGGCTACGCGCTTTCAATCGATTTGAGCAGCCACTCCCGGTTCGCCGTCACATCCTGCAGCAGCTTTCCGCACAGCGCCTCGCGTTTCTCATACAACCGGTATCCCGCCGCGTCCCGCAAATACCCCTTCGCTTCCGGATGCCGTGCATACAGCGTCTCTTCCCCAATCTCCTCCCGCAGCGCCGCAAACCGCGCCCGCTTGTCCAGCAGCGCCTTCATCAGAAACGGCATCACCATGCTGTAGTCCGCCTGCATGCTCTCCGTCGTCTTTTGATAGCTGTCCTTGTCCACCTTGCCCCACGTCACCGCCTCCGCCGGCGGGCACGATGACAACGACCCGTCCGTCACCGGAGCGGTCACAATCTGCACATCGAAATGATATCCGCGGATCTCCGGCAGCCCCAACACCTGTCCCAGCGCCGGCTCCGGCTGCAGATTGTAGTTCTTCGGCACCCCGCCGCCTAATATCAGCGTCCCCAGTTTCCCCACCGGATGATCGAATAGCCCCCAACGGTGATACGCGCACGCCTCGAATACCTCCGCGTGCAAATCGATCTCGAAGGCGTAGTCCGCAATCAGTCCCGCCTTCTCCATCGCCCACAGCTTCATGGAATTCAAGAACACGCTTCCGTCCGCCGGCGCCCCCACCAGCACCGGAATCGCCCGCTCATAACATTTCGCCAGCAATCCGCCATCCACACCCTGCGCCCTTTCCTGTTCGCCAAACAGCTTGCCCAACAGGTACCGCATCTCCGTCCCGGTCATCTTCTTCTGAAATTCCGGCCGGCGCAGAATCTCCGACAGAAACGAATCCTGGTCCAGCAGCACCTGCTCCTCAAACGCCATGTCCGTAACCCGGATCGTGCCCTCGTCCCGCAACGCTCCGTCGTCGCCGAAGATCGGCACCTCGAAAATCGGGTCTTTCGTGTGGCGCCGCAGCGAACGGTGCCCGTCGTGATAACACACCGCATCGGTTGTGCTCAAATAGGCCACCCACCCGGTTTCGAGAAGCGGAATCAACCATGTCTGGTGCTGCCCCGATACCGTAACCGGCCCCGATATCGAAACCGTCAGCGGGCAATCCATCCCGATTGCCGCATCCAGCAGCGTGTAAATCCGCCGCAAGTAAGCGCCACCAAACGCCGGCAGACTGTGAAGGAACATCTCCTCCAGACTCCGGCACTCGTCCACGCGCTTCACACGTACCGCGCGCCGCTGCGAATTGCTATGAGAACTCATCGAATCGACCATAGCAACTACCCCCGCCGCGCGGCAATCGCTGCGATTCTGCTAGCCTGAAGCGGCAATCGCCGCGATTCTGCTAGCATAGATACGTTATGTCAATTCCCAACGTAAAACGGTTCCGGATCCAAAATCCGGAAAATGGTGCATGGGCGACCATCATGGCCGTTCTGCCCAAAGGCGCCGATCAGGACGCCTATGTTGCGGATGCGACCAAGCGGTTTGACTGGAAAGCGTGGCAGGAAGCCCAGAACAAGCAATTCAAGATCCGCGTCGGTCAGCAGAAGCAGAAGAAGGCGAAGTAACTCTTCCCTTCACAATCGGGATTTCAGGGCAGTCTGGCCGCAATGTTCCGGGCTGCCTTGCTTCCTTCCGCGGCAACCTCCGCATCCGTATCGTCCTTCAACGTCTCCAACACCCCTAACGTCTCTTTATCCCCCGTCTGCCCGAATACCCTCGCCAGCCGCATCTTCTCTTCCTTCGTCGCCTGCAACTGCCGGATCGCTGGGTACAGGGCCTTCCGCACTGCCCCGTCCCGCCCCAGTTCCACCAGCAAAGGCTCCGCCGAATCCTGATACGACCTTGAATTCAGCGTATTCACCAAATACTGCAGCGGGCTGAACTCCGACAACTCCGTACGCCCCAGCATCACCATCGCAAAAGCCAGCGATAACCGGGCGCCCATGTGCTTCTCCGTCTCGAAGGCCCGCTCGAGCAACGGCACGTCCGCCATGTTCTTCAGCCGCCCTAATCCCTCCGCCGCGGCGCCGCGCAGCCCTTCGTCTTTCTGCTCCAGGTACTTTAGGTACAGCCCGCGGTTCTGCTCCTCAGGCATCATCGCCAGCGCCGCAACCACAGCTCTCTGTACCTTGACATTCCTCGCCCGCTCCACCAGTTCGCGCAAATCCGGAATCGCCGCTCTGTTACCCAGAATCCCCGTCGTTTCGATCGCCGCAATCTGCACCGAATCATGCAAATCGCGCAACAGATACTGGATCTTCGGCCCCGACTCCACATCCCGGATCTTCTGGATCGCGATCAACGATTCATACAGCACGAGACTGTTCTTCGACCGCAGGGCTTCATACAGGTCCTCCAGCGCCGCCCGTCCCCTCAGAATGCCGGTTGCCCGCGCCGCATTGGCACGGGACTCCATGTCCGCACCCTCGCGCGCCATCTTTCCGAGCGCCGCGATCGCCTCCGGCCGGACCGAAACATGCGCATCGATGAGCAGCGTGTTCGTATCCGTAAACCGGCTTTTCAGCGACGAAGTCGCCCGCTTCAGGCTCCCGCTTAAGCCCGTCTTCAGATATCCAGGAATGTAAAAGTTGACAATGCCATCCACCGCTCTCGTGCGGATTCCCGCCTCTGCATCGGCGGTCGCCTTGATCAACGGATCCAGGCATCGCTGCGTGCCCAGTTCCGCGATCGCCTTCACCGCCTCCCAGCGCACCTCCGCGTCCTGATCGGCGAGGTAAGGCTCCAGGCGCGGAATGGCCCCCGGACCCTGCTTGGCGAGATCGCGCACCCCCCGCACCCGATCCTTCACGCTGGCATCCTGCCAGCCCGCCAGCACCGTAGCCGCAGCAACGAAAGTAAGGAACAGCCGCATCTCTTCTTAGACGCTTACCGCACGAACTCCAGTTTCACCTGCTTCTTCACAATGCCCGCCTCAAAGCCCATATCCAGCAGCTTCTGTGCCGCCACCGGCACCTGCTCGCCGCAATCCACCGTGTAGTGGTTCACGTACATGCCGACGAATTTCTGCGCCATCGCTACATCCATGTCACGCGCGAACTGCAGCGCGTAGTTGATCGCTTCCTCGCTGTTGTCCAAAGCGTACTTGATGCTCTCGCTCAGCAGCCGGCAGCATTCCGACTTTACATCCGGAGCCAGTGACCGCAAAATCGCATTCGCCCCCAGCGGCAGCGGCAGGTTGTACTTCGTTTTCCACCAACGCCCCAAATCCAGCACATTGTGGAAGCCTTCTTTCGAATAGGTCAACTGCCCTTCGTGAATCACCAGCCCGAGATCCACCGTGTGCTCCTTCACGGCATCGAGAATCTTATCGAAGGGAATCACCACCGTCTCGAAATCCGGCTCGAAAAGCTTCAACGTCAGATACGCCGACGTCATCGTACCCGGAATTCCGATACGCTTGCCCTTGATCTCCTCGGGAGCCATCGGCCGCATCGCCGCCAGCAGCGGTCCGTAACCGTCGCCGATGCTCGATCCGGCGGCAGTCAGAACATATTTATCGGAAACATAAGGATAGGCATGATACGAGATGGCAGTCATCTCATATACTCCTTCCATTGCTTTCCTGTTCAGCGATTCGATGTCTTCCAACACGTGCCGCAACGTGATCCGCCGCGAGCGGATCTTCTTCGTCGCCAGCCCGTAAAACATGTACGCATCGTCGGAGTCCGGGCTGTGCGCACAGACAATCTCGCTTACATCCGCAGTTGTCATATGGGGAAGAGAAAATGATAGCAGAATACGAGCCCTCAGCGTTCGCACGCCATCCCATCTCGCAGCATCACTCCGCACATTGGCTTGATTGGACCAGTCCAATCATGGTAGCCTGAGGTGCACTAGGATGCTGCCGCCAATCAGGTTGGAAGCCAGTTCGGATGCGCCCCTGTACCGCCAGTTGTACGATCAACTGCGGTCCCATATCCAATCCGGACGCATCGCCCGCGGCGAACGCCTCCCCGCCACACGCGAATTGGCTGGCCTACTTGGCCTGAATCGCGCCACGGTCGCCGCCGCCTACGAATTGCTCGAAAACGAAGGGCTGATGAAAGGTCATGTCGGCCGCGGCAGCTTCGTCGAAGGCGACCCTGGCCCGCAAGCGCGCAGTACCTGGACCGGCATCTCACCGGCAACCGAATCCCTACCCCAATTGTCCATGCCTCTTGAAGGCATCAGCTTCGCCTCCTCGCGTCCCGCCGGCGAGCTCTTCCCCATGGAGGAGTTTCGCGCCACCTGCGAAGAAGTCATCCGCGGTCGCGATGCCGCATCCATCCTTCAGCTCGGCTCCCCGTCAGGCTACCCGCCTCTCCGAAACCACCTGCTGTCGGAGGCCCGCGGCGAACAGGCCGCACAGGACAGCGATGACATCCTCATCACCAGCGGCTGCCAGCAGGCGCTCGATCTCCTCCAGCGCGTCCTCATTCGCCCCGGCGATGCGGTCGCCCTGGAAGACCCCGTTTATCCCGGGCTGCGCGGCATGTTCCAATCCGCCGGCGCCCGCCTCATCGGCATTCCCGTCGGCGCGCACGGCATTGAGCCCGCCACTCTCCGCTCCATCTTTGAACGCGAACGCCCTCGCCTCCTCATCGTCACACCCAACTTCCAAAACCCCACCGGAGCCAGCATCCCTCTCGCCGCCCGCCAGTCTATCCTGCAACTGGTCCGCGAGTATGGCGTCATCCTCATCGAAAACGATATCTACGGACTCCTTCGTTACGAAGGAGAGCCACTGCCGTCCCTCAAACAACTCGACCCGCACGGCGATGTCGTCTCACTCGGCAGTTTTTCCAAAGTAGCCTTCCCCGGCCTCCGCGTCGGCTGGGTCATTGCCCCGCATCCGTTGATCGCCCGCCTCCAGGAGGCCAAGCAGTGGTGCGACCTGCACAGCGACCAGCTTTCACAAGCTGTCATGTTCCGCTTCGCTGAGTCCGGCCGCCTCGCCGAACATCGCAAAAAGGTGCTCTCCGCCGGTGCCGAACGCCTCGCCGCCGTGCTCGCCGCCTGCAAACGCCACCTTCCCGCCGGCAGCCGCTGGACCCACCCCCAGGGCGGCATGAATCTCTGGGTCCGCCTGCCCGAACCACTCGACGCCGCCGACCTCTTACCTCGCGCCGAAGCCGCCAACGTCAACTATCTTCCCGGTAAGTACTTCGCCGTCTCCCGCACCGAACCCGGTGCGCTTCGTTTGTCTTTTGCCGGGTTGACGCCCGCCCGTATCCACGAAGGCGTCGCCCAACTCGGCGCAATCTTTCGAACTGAGTTGGAACGGGTGCGAGCCCATCGCCGTGCCGCACCCATGCCCGCTTTGGTTTGATCCGACTTCTCTTTTGGAGGGAGTAACACACTATGCGTTTCCTCGATGAAGCGTTCCGTCTCAAGTCCGGTCTCGCCGAAATGCTCAAAGGCGGCGTGATCATGGATGTCACCAATGCCGAACAGGCAGTCATCGCCGAAAAGGCCGGCGCCGCTGCCGTCATGGCCCTCGAACGCGTCCCCGCCGACATCCGCAAGGAAGGCGGCGTCGCCCGCATGGCGCCCATTAGCAAGATCCGTGAAATCATGGCCGCCGTTTCCATCCCCGTTATGGCCAAGGCCCGCATCGGCCACTTCATGGAAGCCCAGGTTCTCGAAGCACTCAAAGTCGACTACATCGACGAGAGCGAAGTGCTCACTCCCGCCGACGAAGAACACCACATCGATAAGCGCGCCTTCAAAACCCCCTTCGTCTGCGGAGCCCGCAATCTCGGCGAAGCACTCCGCCGCATCGCCGAAGGCGCTGCCATGATTCGCACCAAAGGCGAGGCCGGCTCCGGCAATATCGTCGAAGCGGTCCGCCACATCCGCACCATCGTCAAGGAAATGAAGCAGCTCACCGTGCTCGGCCACGAAGAACTGGTGGCCGAATCGAAGAAGCTCCAGGCCCCGCTCGAACTCGTCGAATGGGTCGCCGAACACGGCAAGCTCCCCGTCCCCAACTTCTCCGCCGGCGGCATCGCCACGCCCGCCGACGCAGCCCTCGTCATGCAACTCGGCGCCGAAGCCGTCTTCGTCGGCAGCGGCATCTTCAAGTCCAACGACCCCGAGGCCCGCGCCAAGGCCATCGTAAAGGCTGCCACTTACTTCAAGGATCCGGCCAAGTTGCTTGAGGCAAGCGAAGAACTCGGCGTCGGCATGTTCGGCCTCGATGTCGCCAAACTGCCGGAATCCGAGCTTCTCCAGACCCGTGGCTGGTAGCATGCCGAAGGTCGGAGTCCTCGCCCTCCAGGGCGACTTCGAGGCGCACCGCAGGGCACTCGAAAGCGCTGGAGCCGATGCCGTGGAGGTTCGCACCGCCGCCGGGTTGAACGAAGTCGACGCACTCGTGATCCCCGGCGGCGAGAGCACCACGATGCTAAAGTTGATCGAAGCCGAACACCTCTTCGAGCCGCTACGCCAGTTCGGACAAACGAAGCCAGTATTCGGCACCTGCGCCGGAGCTATCCTGTTGGCCCGTGAAGTGCTCTCTCCCCAACAGCAATCTCTCGGGTTGGTCGATCTCACCGTCGAGCGCAACGCCTACGGCCGTCAAATCGACAGCCGTATCGTGACCTTGCATCCGGAGCCTGCTTCACACCTCCCCGGGAACCTGGAAGCAGTTTTCATCCGAGCTCCCATCATTCGTCGCACTGGCGCGGCGGTGACGGTACTCGCCAGTTACGGTGGCCATCCGGTGTTGATCGAACAAGGCCGGCACCTGATCGCCACCTTTCATCCCGAACTGACGCCCGATGCTTCCATTCACCGTCTCTTCCTTGCTAAGGTGACCCAAGGATAGCCCACCCGCATGGATCGCCCCGTTCAAATCCTGTTTCTTTGTATTGGCAATGCCATTCGCAGCCAGATGGCGGAAGGCTTCGCGCGCCGTTACGGCAGCGACGTCCTGATGGCCCGCAGCGCCGGCCTCAACCCGGCCACCAACATCATGCCGCTGACGCGTAAGGTCATGGCGGACCGCAACATCGATCTAGGCGATGTCCTCCCCAAGCCAGTCAGTGACCATCAGGGCACCCCATTCGATCTCGTGGTAAACCTTAGCGGCCGCCCCGTGCCGCCGGAACTCCGTGCGCCCGTCCGCGAATGGAAGGTAAAGGATCCGATGGGCCAGAAGGAGGGGGCATACCGCGCCGCCGCCGACGAGATCGAGCGTCTCGTCATGCAGTTAATCCTCGAACTCCGTGTACTCCGCAAGCGCTGGCAGCAGCAAGACAATTGACAGAGACACCCCCTGTTGCGGAGAATGAAGAAGTACGCGCTCACATTCATGTGCGGATGTGGCGGAACTGGCAGACGCGCTAGATTCAGGTTCTAGTTCTCGCAAGGGAGTGGAGGTTCAAGTCCTCTCATCCGCACCAAAACAACTTCGGTACTTTCAGCAGATTACAGCTTCGAGTACCGTTTTCGTTTTCTCTCCCTTTTACAGCCTGTGCCCGAAGGTGGGCCCACTGAACGGTTCCGACAACGGAATCAAGGAATCACTCGACAGAGCATTTCGGTGACTTGCGGGTCAAGGGTTTCGATCTCAACGATCGAGACACAGGCACGAGACTCGGAAATTGCTTACACAAAATCCTTGACACAGAGGGTGTAAAAAGGATTGTGTAAGCAATGTTCTCCGAGTGGTCGAAAGGAGAACATATGGCAGTAACGAACGAGCTGATCGACAAGCTAATCGCAGAATATAAGCGGCCAGAGGACATTCTGGGCGAGA
>JAEUQG010000110.1 GCA_016789755.1 Bryobacterales bacterium | reverse complement strand
GGAGCGATTCGTCCTGCACGACCTCCATGCCGAGGGCGGTCCAATTGCCGGGGCCGGGCTGGAGCACGACGGAGTAGACCTCGCGGTCGGGGTTGGGGCCTTGGGCGACGATGAGGCCGTCGCCGGGTTTATTTTCGGCGGTGAGAGAGGCTCCGGTGTAGGTATTCATTTCGACGGGTTCGTCGTTGTAGACCTTGAGCACGGCGCCGTTCTTGGCGGTTGCCGAGGTGGGGCGCTGGAACTTCCAGGAGAGATCGCCGGCGGAGAAGCGGGCGAGGAGTTCCTGTTCCCATGCGGCGCGGCGGGCGGACAGGGAGGCGGACTTTTCGTCGAGGGCTTTGCGGGCTGCTTCGATGCGCGATTCGAGGTCGAGCTTGCGGGCCTTCTGATCGGCGGAGGGCATGAACAACTGCGTGCCCCAGGCCTTGGCTCCGCGGTCGGGGACGAGGCCGGTTTCTTCGATGTCGGCGAAGAAGGCCTTCATGGCGTAGAAGTCGCGGGAGAGGAAGGGATCGAACTTATGATCGTGGCATTCCGAGCAGCCGATGGTGCTGCCGAGCCAGACGGCGGCGGTAGTGCGGACGCGGTCGGCGCCGTATTTGGCGAGATACTCTTTGGGCTGGATGCCGCCTTCGGCGGAGGTGCGGTTCAAGCGGTTGTAGGCGGAGGCGATACGGGATTCCTGAGTGGCGTTGGGGAGGAGGTCGCCGGCGATCTGTTCCCGGGTAAAAAGGTCGAATGGTTTGTTTTTGCGGAAGGCGTTGAGGACGTAGTCGCGATAGGGCCAGATGGGGAAGGGGTTGTCGCCATGGAAGCCGCAGGTATCGGCGTAGCGGACGGCATCGAGCCAGTGAGTGGCCTGCTTTTCGGCGTAGCGGGGCGAGTCGAGGAGGCGGTCGATGAGCTTTTCGTAGGCATCGGGGGCGGTGTCTATTTCGAAGGCGGCGACCTCGGCGGGTGTGGGAGGGAGTCCGGTGAGATCGAAGGTAACGCGGCGGATGAGGGTACGTTTGGAGGCTTCGGGCGAGGGTTTCAGCCCTTCGCGGGCGAGGCGTTGCTGGACGAAGGCATCGATGGGATTGCGCACGGTGGCGGCGGTGAGAGCGGGGACCTCGGGACGGCGGACGGGCTGATAGGCCCAATGCCCTTCGTAGGCGGCGCCTTCGGCGACCCACTGGCGGATGATGTTTTTCTGGGTTGGGGTGAGCTCTTTGTGGGCGTACTTGGGGGGCATGAGGCGGGCGGAGTTGGAGGTGAAGACGCGATCGACGATGGCGCTTTGCGCGGGATCACCGGGGACGATGGGGATGACGCCGGAGGGGGTCTTTTTGAGGGCCTCATCGCGGAGGTCGAGGCGGAGTCCGGCCATGCGGCTGCTTTTGTCGGGCCCGTGGCATTGGAAGCAGGTGTTGGACATGATGGGCCGGACATCGCGGTTGAAGCTGACGGCGGAGAAAGCTGATGTGGAGAAGGAGAGGGTTAGAAGGAGGCGCGGGAACATTGGAGACAATCCCCATCCATCTTACCCCTAAAGGGCGCGATCAGCCGCGGGGGGCGTCGCGATGCTGCTCTTTGACGGCGTAGCCGGCTTTGGCGAGGCGCTTGCAGACTTCGGCGGCCATCATGACGCTGCGGTGCTGGCCTCCGGTGCAGCCGAAGGAAATGGTGAGATAGCTCTTGCCTTCGCGGATGTAATGGGGCAGGAGGAAGAGGAGCATCTGCATGACGCGCTCGAGGAATTCCTGGGTTTGGGGGAAAGAGCGGATATACTGGGCGACGCCTTCGTGCTTTCCGGTGAGGGGCTTGAATTCGGGGATGTAGTTGGGGTTGGGGAGGAAGCGGACATCGAAGACGAGGTCGCTGTCGGTGGGGACGCCGTGGCGGAAGCCGAAACTGTGGACGCGGATGAGGAGCTTCGATTCTTCGCGGGCGCCGCGGAATTTTTCGGCGACGATGTCGCGCAGTTCGTGGACGGTGAAGGGCGAGGTGTCGAGGATATGGTCGGCCATATCGCGGATGGGGGTGAGGGCGTCGCGCTCTTTGGCGAGCTTTTCGGAGACGGACTCATCGCGGCCGAGGGGATGGGGGCGGCGGGTTTCGCTGAAGCGGCGGAGGATGGTGGCGTCGCTGGCTTCGAGGAAGATGAGGGTGGTGGGGACTTCGAGGCGGAGGCGAGCGATGATCTCGGGGAGGCGGAGGAGGTTGCCGCCTTCGCGGATATCGACGCCGAGGGCGGCGCAACGAATGCTGGGGGAAGACTTGGTGAGCTCAGCGAATTTTTCGATGAGGTCGACGGGGAGGTTGTCGACGGAGTAGTAGCCGAGATCTTCGAGACACTTCAACACCGTCCCCTTTCCGGAGCCACTGAGTCCGGTCACGATGACCAATTCGGGCTGGAGGCGGGGGCCTTGCGGCTCCGGACCGGAGGGCGGTTGAAACATGGCGAAGGGCTACGATTCGATGAGGTCGAAGTGGCCGTCGTCGCGTTTGACGAGGACGTGGGTGCGGTCGGAATCGGCGTCGCGGTAGACCATGTAGTTACCGGTGTTGTCCTGGAATTCGAGCATGGCTTCTTCGACGGTCATGGGCTTGCGCTGATTCTTACTGTTGACCTTGTAGACGCGCTTGGCGGCAGCTTTGCCGTCGGGCTTGGGGGCAGCTTTGGCCTTGGCCTTGGCGGGGGCGGGCTTGCCCTTGGCGGGAGCCTTCTTAGCCGGGGCGGGCTCGGCGAGGAGGGCTGCTTTGGCGGCGCCGGTGCGTTTGGTATCGCGCCAGCGGTCGCGATGTTTCAGGATCTGTTTTTCGAGTTTTTCGATGGCTTCGAAGACAGCCTGAAAGGCGTCGCTGTTGGAACTGAGGCCGACGAGGTCATGGTCGTAGTACTTCACGGTAATCTCGGCGCGTTGGAGATGACGCTGCGCCGTGAGGATGACCCGCGCGTTGCGTT
>JAEUQG010000138.1 GCA_016789755.1 Bryobacterales bacterium | reverse complement strand
CGCGAAAATAGATGTCTTCGAGTTTGCGGTCCACCCAATTGGGGAACAGCCGTTCGAGCAATATGAACGCCCAGCCGCTGGCAGGGGTGACGACGGTGCGGGCGTTGCGGCGGATGCCTTGCACGATATCGTGGGCGCAGCGTTCCGGGGTGATCTTGAACAGCCTGGTGCGGCGCACGTGCTCCGGCGGCTGTCCATGCAGGACGTGATCCTGGAAGCGGGTGGAGACGTAGCCGGGGCAAACAGTCATGGCATGGATGCCGTCGCGGCGAAGTTCCATGCGGAGTCCGTCCGTGAGGGAGCCGAGTGCATATTTGGAGGCGGAATACAGAGTCAGCCACGGAAGGGTGACTTTGCCGGCAATGGATGCGATGTTCACAATCATGCCGCGGCGGCGCCGGCGCATGGAGGGGGCGACCAGTTGGATCATGGCCAGAGGGGCGAAGAGGTTCAATTCGTACAGGTAGCGCGTTTCGTCCATAGGCGCGTTCCAGGATGGGGCGTAAAGACCGGCGCCGGCATTGTTGATGAGAAGGTCGATTTGCTGGAAGCGGGCGAGGGTTTGTTCGACGGCTCGGCCCCGGTCTTGCGGGTTGGTGACATCGCCGGGAATTGCCAGGTCTTCTGGGCCGGTGAGACGATGGAGTTTCTCTTCGGTTCGAGCCATCAGCGCAACTTTTGCACCCGCGCCACGCAGGGCCTGCGCGCAGGCTGCGCCGATTCCCTCCGAGGCTCCGGTGATCAGCACGACTGTTCCGTCTATTTCCATTTGCTTGTGGGTTTGGCGGGAAAGCCATAATGGTAACATGGCGCACAGCGAGGTCTTACCTCTGTTTCCCTTGCCGCTCGTGTTGTTTCCGCGGACTCCCCTGCCCTTGCACATTTTCGAGGAGCGTTACAAGAAGATGATTGGCGAGGCGATCTCGTTTCAATCGGAATTCGGCGTTGTGCTGGGGAAGGACAAAGGGATCGTCAGCACGGGTTGTTCGGCTTCGGTCGAATCGGTGCGCAAGCGTTATCCGGACGGACGGATGGACATCCAGACCTGGGGCCGGCGCCGGTTCGAGATTCTGGAACTGGTCGAGGGGGAGGAATACCTTCGGGCCAGCGTGCGCTATTTCGACGATGCTTCAGAGAGTTACGCGTCGGCGGAGCTGATCCGGCAGGTGGCGGAATCGTTTCGGAAGGTGTGCCGGGACACGAATCAGAGCCTGGATTTCGATCCGGACTGGAACGATGCCCAATTGAGTTTTCAATTGGCGCAGATTGTGGGGGATGCCGATTTCCGGCAGCAGTTGCTGACGATGCGGTCGGAACAGGAGCGTCTGGAGCGGCTGGTGAGCTACTTTCCTTTTCACCTGCAGCGGTTCAAGCATAACGAGGCGATCCGCGAACGCGCTCCGCAGAACGGGCACAGCAAACACCTTCCGGTCGGCGAATGAGGTTCACAGGGCAGCATCTGCTGATCGATGCGGACGATACGCTGTGGGAGAACAACATCTACTTTGAGCGGGCGTTTCACCGCTTCTGCGATTTTCTGGCGCATTCCAGCCTGACGCGGGAGCAGGTGCGGACGGCGCTCGATGAGATTGAGTTGGTGAACATCCGTTTGCACGGCTATGGGGCGGCGAATTTCGGACGAAATATGGTGGAGTGCTATCACCATCTGGTGGAAAGGGAGATTCAGAGTGAGGACGCCGAGTTCATCACGGGGATTGCCAGGGAGATCATGGCGCATCCACTGGAGATCATCGATCAGGTTCCGGAGACGCTTGCCTACCTGGCCGGCCGGCATGACCTGTTGCTGGTAACGAAGGGGAATGAGGAGGAGCAGCGGAACAAAGTGGAGGCGTCGGGACTGGGGATCTACTTCCGGGAAATTGTGGTGCTGCGGGAGAAGGATGTGTCTTCGTACGGGCGGGTGGTGCGGGAGCAGACGCTGTCTATCGAGCGAAGCTGGATGATCGGGAATTCGCCGAAGTCGGACATCAATCCTGCTTTGGCGGCGGGCCTGCAGGCGGTGTATGTACCGCATCCACGCACGTGGCATCTGGAGAAGGAGCCGGTGCCCGATCAGCCGGGATTGCTGCAAGTGGAAGATTTCTGCCGGTTGCGCGATTATTTCTGAGTCTGTGAGAACCCGGTGAAGAGGGCCCCGGGCTTGGTGAGTTTTTCCGAGCCGGGAATGCGGAACCAGTTGGGCGGGGGTGGGGGTTCCACGCCTTGCTCGCCGTCTACGGGGTCTTCCGGTTGCGGGAGTTCGGTGGACAGGCGGAAGAGGATATCCCATTCCGAGGTTTGGCGCAGGAACAGATGAGTTCTCTGGCCGGCGCGGGAGCTGGTTTCGCCCTCCTCGGCGCCCTGAAACCAGGGGTACCAATCGCCGCCGTCGACCACTTTGAAAGGCTCTGTCCAGCCGGTTGGATCGTTCAGGTCGGGGTTGATGGTGATGTAGACGCCTTCCTGGGGCCAATCGGTATCGCAGCAGGATCGATTCATGAGTACGATGTAGGCTTGCAGGTAGGTGTTCCAATGAACGGAGGGACCCCAGAAAGCGTCGGTATTGCGTTCCGCCCAACTGACGCCGGCGGGAAAGATGGGGGAATTGCGTCCGCTGAGACCGGGTTCGCTCCAACCGCCATTGAAGTATTTCCAGACGGCGCCCACGGGCTGGTCAAGATACTCGATGGGCATTCTCGCCATGGCAATACCTTGTCCGGAGACATCGCCGCCATAAGAGCCAAACAGGAAGTAGACCCATTCCTTCGATTCGTCGACGATTACCGAGAAGTCGCCATGGCCGGTGGCGAAGTAGCCGTTCTGAGCGCTGCAATTCACGGGGTCGCCGGAGCGGAGCACGACGCCGAGGTCATGGAAGCTGAGACCGCCGTCGGTGGAGACCATGGCGCCGATTTCCGGGGAAGTGTAATTGGATCCCGGGCAAAGGTTCACCACCTCATGGTGATACCAGGCGTAGAGTTTCCCGGCGCCGTCTTTCCATACCGATTCGATCCACATTGGGAAGTGCCGTTCGGAATCGACACGGATGGGTGTGGAAGAGAGGACCTGGAAGTCTTTGTCGAAGACATTCAGAACGGGATGGCTGGTGGAGCTGTAGGTGTGGAGGCGGCCGTCCTTCCAGAAAGAGGCAGTGTTGGAATCGATCAAGACGGGCAACGACTTAGGGGGCTCGGAGGGGACGTATTCGATCCAGATCTGAGCGGGGAGGGAAAGTGGAGCGAAGAAGATGGCTGTCAGTAACAGGGCGCGTTGGGCGAAGTGTATCAATTTAGGGCTCACGTATCAGATCCTTGCATGTAAGATGCCAGAACCTGGGGAAAAGGAACTGGGCCGTAGTTGGAATTCGGCGGGGAAGACCTTTGAAGGTAAGACGACTGTGGGCGCGGAAAAATTACCTGAAAATCTTTTCAATCTTTTCAAGCTATGGCCGATGAGACGGACATAGGAGAAGCGCATGGATATCAGACAGGCTGGCCTGGATGGGCTGCGGCGTGCCGAAGCCAGCTTGGAGAAGACCGCCGCGCGAGTCGCACAAATCTCCACGGCCCTGACGGGCGAACCGCACGACTATGTCGACCTCAGTTCCGAAGCCGTCGCCCTGATCGAAGTACGGCATTCGTTTCAGGCCAATCTGAAGACAATCGAGACCGCCGACGAACTGACCGAATCCACCCTCGACATCCTCGGATAAAGACGGGCCGTGCCTCGTCTTCGGCAATGCCTGCAAAAGTTGGATCACACCGTTAGCGAAAATATTATTCCGCGATAACCCCAATATTGCTAACAAATGTCCTGGAAAAAGGCGCGGCGCAGTCCTTCTGTGGCCAATGGCCGCGGCTAGGATGAAGCCAGCGGGGCATCCTCACCCCCTCTGCCGGACTGCCAAGGTCCCGGCAGTACCCAGGAGGTTTTCCCAATGCATGGTTTCATCCGTTGGGCCAGGGGTGTGCTTCCCGTGGCTCTACTATTTTTCTTCGCCCCATTTGTGTGGGCGCAACCGCAACTGACCACTATCGACGATATTATCTACCGCGCCGACGGGGAGAAGTTCGAGGGAACGGCTCTCATCGAATGGCGCAACTTCACCCTCTCCGATTTCACAACCGTCGCTGCCTATAGCAAAGCGGTGCGCATTGTGAACGGCTCGCTGCGCATCGGGCTGGCCCCCACCACGAACGCGTCGGTGGGCTCCCATTATCAGGTTCGTTATTTGAATCGAAACGGGCGGCTGATGTTTCTCGAATATTGGGGCGTGCCGCCGAGCACATCGATTCTGAAGATTAACGATGTGCGGCTGGCGGGTCCGCCAATGCCGCAGGATCAGGGCGGCGGCGGGGGCGGTGGATCGCCGGACCCGGTGGCGATTCCGGACGTGACCGGACTGGCCGAAGAGCTGAATGCCCGCGCCAAGAAGGGACTTGGATATCAGCCGTCGTCCGTGGCCGTGATCAACAGCACCGGCGATCTGGAAAGCGCCGTGGGCGAGCCTACGGATTGCGTGCGCGTTAACGGGACCACGGGTCCGTGTTCGGCGGAATCGGGGCCGGCCTTTGTGGACGGCGAGGTTCCGGCGGGCTTGACTAACGGAACGAACACGACGTTCACGCTGGCCAACGCTCCCGATCCGGCGTCGAGCCTGCGGCTGTTCCGCAACGGATTGTTGCAGAGCGCAGGGGTGGACTATACGCTCTCGGGCAACATTATTACGTTTCTGACAGGGGCACTGCCGCAGACCGGCGACTTGTTGGCTAGCTCTTACCGTCTGCCTGGGGCTTCGGGGCAAATCGGAGCGATCACGGGATCGCAGGCGGGCGGGGCGTTAACCGGCTATTTTCCTGCTCCTTCGATCGCGGCCGGGGCCATATCGGACCAGCATGTTGCCTCGAATGCGGCCATTGCCGAATCGAAACTGGCGTTGAACTTCGCCACGCATTCGAATAGCAACGACCCGAGCGCGGACCAGAAGGCGGCGCTTGCCGGTACTACGGGGACGCCTGCGGGCGGGAACCGTTATGTGACCAATCAGGATCCGCGGCTGACCGATGCCCGGACTCCGTCTGCCCACCCGCTGCTGGCGTCGAACCATTCTGACGTGGCCGCTGGTACCGTCGCGCGCGGGGATTTGATTGTCGGGATGGGCACCGCTCCGGCGGCTTGGACGAAGTTGGCGTTGGGCGCGGTGAACCGTTGTCTGACCTCGAACGGGTTCGATGCCGTGTGGAACGCCTGTTTGTTCACGGGTTTTCCGGCCGGCGCGGTTCCGTTCGTGGACGCTTCGGGGAATCTGGCCCACAATCAGAGCCGGCTCAATTGGGACAATGCGGCGCGGCGGCTGGCGATCGGCACGGGGACGGCGGCCTCGACGCTGACAGTGCACGATGCGTCGGCGGGCGACGGGGTTACGACGGTGTCGGTGCGGGCCGGCGCCAATCAGCAGACGGCGCCCATGCAGAGATGGCAGAATGCCTCCGCGGCGGACCTGGCCAGGGTGGAAAGCGACGGAACGGTGATGGCGGCGGCGGTGCAGGCTACCAGTACGGCATCGCGGGCGGCGTGGCAGGAGACGGGAACGGCCTCCGATCCTTCCAGCCCGGCGCCGGGCAGCGCCTGGTTCAACTCCACCGAGAGTACGCGCAAGACGAGGGAGGCTCTGCAAAACCATTCGGTGCCTCAGGTGATCTGCTCAGTAGCCGGAACCGCTACCAGCAGTTCCACCATGACCACCCTGGGCAGTTGCACCGTGCCTTCATCGCTGCTGCGGCCGGGCGACCGGCTGGAAATCCGCGCGGACATGTCCCACGAGGGAAGCAGCACGGCATTCAGTTTTCTGTTGAACTGGGGATCGGTGTTCCTGACAGCGCGCAGCGGATTAGGCAGCGAGAGCTGGATGTCGGTCCGGTCCGAGGTTTTTCCGGCGAGCGGGGCGATGCAATGGAGCTGGCAGAGCTGGGGGAATTCCTCCGACGTCATTGGCGGCGGAGGCGTGAGCAGCAATCCTCCATCGGGGAACGTACTGGTGGAACTGAAGGGGCAGATGTCGACGACCACAGCGGATACGGTGACTTTGCGTAATCTGACGATCGTTCGATTGCCGGCGCAAGCTAATCCGTAACTGGTACCTCCCTCCTGTTGTGGGGTGCGGTACTAAGGGAATTCAAGGCCTATATAGGTTGTTTTCCAGCTTGCTGCCGCACCCCTTTGCTCTCATGATGGAAAGCAGGGGAGACCACATTGAGATGTACTGCAATTTTGCACACAGGCTGAAGCTGTTTCGGAGGCTGGCAGCCGATGAAGGCGGCCAGGATTTCGTCGAGTACGCGCTACTCGTTTCTTTCATCCTTGTACTGGCTTATGGCGTATTTCCCGTCATTGTGGGCGGGCCGATGCGCACCATCTGGGAGCGTGTCAGCAACGTCATTACTACCCTGACTGGCGCATAAGGGGCGCTAGCCTAGGTATTTTTTCAAGTCAGGATTGAGTTGCTCCTTGACTTCCGGCTTATCCAAATCGTCCTTGGTAATGAGCCTGGGGGCGAGGTTGTTGATTTTTTGGACCTGTTTGCCATCTAATTTGGCAACTGCCGCTTTTACGGACTCGTACCCCATCTTGAACGGATGCTGGATGACGAGGGAATCGATCAGACCGGACTTGAGGTCGTCCAGCAACGGCTGGCTCCAGTCGAAGCCCACCATTTTCACGCCCGTCTTTCGTGCGCGAAGCGCCTGCGCCGCGCCCACGGCGCTCGATTCGTTGGAGGCGAAAAGCCCCGCCGCATCGGGATGCGCGGTGAGCATGTTCTCAGCCACGGCCAGCGACTTGGCGAAATCCGCCATTCCGTACCGTTTGTCGATGATTTGAATACCGGGAAACTTTTCCTTCACCCGATCCTCAAAGCCCTGCTCGCGGGCCATCGTCGATGCCGCCCCCGGCTGCACCGCCACCATGAAGATCTTTCCCTTCCCTCCAATGATTTCGCCCATGCGGTCGGCCGCCATCTGCCCGGCCAGGTAGTTGTCGGTGGCAACCATCGATACGAACTGTTCGGTGTCGATACCGGAATCGAAGATCACAACAGGGATGTTGGCCTTCGCGGCGCGCTCGACCACGCTGACCATCACCTTCTTGTCGATGGGGGCAAGGGCGATGGCATCCACATGGCGATTGATCATCGCCTCGACAATCTGCAACTGACCGTTGAAGTCGGTTTCGGTGGCCGGTCCATTCCAATTGATTTCGACGCCATCCTCGCGCGAGGCGGCTACGGCGCCGGCCTGTACCGATTGCCAGAACAGGTGCGCCCGCCCCTTGGGCACCACTCCAATAATGCGCTTCGATTCGCGTTTACAGGCGCTTGGTGTAAGCGCCGCCGCCGTCATGGCCGCGGCGAACAAGCGCCGCGTCGTCTTCGATCCTGAATTGGTCATTGCGGAAATCTTGCCGGAGCCTTGATCGATTGCCACCCTTCGCCGTTCAAGGCGCGCATGAAGTCGACCAGGTCGGCTTTCTCCTGGGCGCTCAATTTGAGCGGCTTCATGGTCTTGTCGAGGTTCTTGTTGGGCTCGCCCCCTTTGTCGTAAAACTCCACCACTTCTTCCAGCGTAGCGACGGAGCCATCGTGCATGTAGGGCGCGCTGCGGGCGATGTCGCGCAGCGTCGGCGTCTTGAAGGCGCCCCAATCGGCGGGATTCTTGGTCACCACGAAGCGCCCCTCGTCGGGATTGGGCTTGTTCATCCCCACACCGAGGTTGTGGTACGCGTTTGAGGTGAAATTGACCCCTTCGTGGCACTGGTCGCACTTGGCTTTGTTGAAGTACACGTCCATGCCGCGGATCTGGGAAGCGGTCATGGCGGCCTTGTTCCCGGCCTTGTAGCGGTCGTAGGGCGAATTGCCGCTCAGCACGGTGCGCTCGAAGGTGGCAATGGCTTTGCCCACATGGTCGATGGTGAACTCTTCGGTGCCGAATGCCTTGGCGAACAGTTGCCGGTATCCGGCGATCCCGCGCAGTTTGGCGACGCAGGCGTCGTGGGTCTGATCCATTTCGATGGGATTGGCGATGGGTCCGACGGCTTGCGCTTCAAGCGTGGCGGCGCGTCCATCCCAGAATTGCGCCAGGCTGTAGGCGCGATTGATCACAGTGGGCGCGCTGCGGCCGCCCTTCTGCCCGCGGATGCCGGTGGAAACCGGCTTGCCGTCGGTGTAGGCGAACTGCGGCGCATGGCAAGTGGCGCAGGAAACCGTATTGTCGCCGCTCAGCCGCGGGTCGAAATACAGCAGCTTGCCCAGTTCGGCTTTGGCCGCCGAATAGGGATTGTCCTTCGGGAACTGTATGGGCAGCAGCCCGAGCGGAATCGGAATCGGACTCTTGCTCTGCTGGGCGAGCGCCCCGGAAAAGCTGACAACCAGGGCCGCGGCGGCCATCCCGTAACGAAGGACAATCCCATTCATGCGATCTTCTCCCTAATACCGGCTACTTCTTCAGATAACCCTGCACGTACAGCGCTTTGTAGCCGCCGTGCTCGAAAACGGTGCCCGACACTTCCATGATGTGCGCGGCGTGTTCGATGGCGGTCTTGCGGAAATCCGTCAGGCCGTCGCGGCGCGGATCGTGCTCTTCTTCCATCAGCATGTACATGGTCCCGTCCTGCGCCAGCAGGCCGATCGGCTGGCCGGCGGTGAAGCACTTCTGGGCGCACGAGCGATGCTTTTCGCCATGCTTGCCGATTTGCAGGTAGCAGGAGAAATCGAGGATTTCGCCCACCACGGTTCCGGGCTTGCCGGCATTGGCCTGGCCGTTGACTGCGGCGCCCATGGTGGTGGCCGTCCAGGCATCGCCCTTGGCGCCCAACTTGCCCATCGGAGCGCTGTAGCTGCCGCCTTCCACCTTGCCCCATTCCTGCTGCAGAATGCCAGGGCCTTTCTTGCCGCCCTTGGTTTGTGCGGCGCCGCTAAAAACGAACCCTGCCAGCGCGCAACCGCCCACCAGCAATCCCAATCGCATCCAATTCTTCATGTTCAGTCGAGCCTCCTCTTAGACATCAGCCGCGGACGCTGGCCGCGGGAATTTTCCTGGTCAGGTCGAGCAATTCCTCGCGGCTTTCCGAGCCGATGGTGAAACAATCCACTACATTTTGCGCCAGGACATACTGCAGACACTCATCGGGCTTGTGCCGCAGCTTTCCCGCTCCCAGAATCTTCATGCCGATAATACCTTTGCCGGCGGCCTTCATCTGCCGCAGCACTTCGAGCACCACCGCCGGATCCTTGTGATCCATGGCTACGCCAGCGGGGTTGATGCGCGCCAGATCCACCTGCACCCAATCGGTCTTGGCGGCGGTTTTTAGGGCTTCGAGCGTGTGGCAACTGACGCCGTGCGTGCGTACGATGCCTTTCTCACGCGCTTCGGCCAGAACTTCCATTGCGCCCTTCTTGCGCTCCGGCCAGTTGCCGTCGATCATGCAGTGCAGCAGCACGATGTCCAGGTAGTCGGTACCCAACTCGCGGCGGAAACGGTCGAGATCGGCCTTCATCTCATCGGCTGTCGAGGCGTGCGTCTTCGATAAGACGGAGACCTTCTCACGGGGGACAGCCTTGAGAGCCTGTTTGACGTGCGGGTGGGTGCCGTATTGGTCGGCGGAATCGAAGAAGGTGACGCCGTTGTCGTAGCCGGCGCGGAACAGATCGGCCAAACCGTGCAGGCCGAGTTTCTTCGTTTGATTGCTGCTGCCGCCGGAGCCGTTAGTGCCCGTGCCCATGGCGAGGCGGCTCACTTCCACTCCCATCGGGCCAAGCTTGACGCGGTCGGAGGCCTGCTTCTTCACGCCGTTAGCGTAAAGCGCATGAGGGAAGTTGTGGAATGCGGCCAAGCCCAGGGCCGGTGCGGAACTGTGCAGGAATTGCCGTCTTTTCATTCGCAGGATCCTCGCCGGGGAGACACGTCCCCCCCGTTCGATTTGGTGGTCACTAACGAAGATAACACAGCACCCTGCGGGCTTAGACGGACGGCGGGGAACTACGCCGCACCGAGTTCGGTTTCCACCGCTCGGGCGATTTTTTGGGCGCGCTGCTGGACGCTGGCAATGTCAGGCCCTTCCACCATCACGCGCGCCAGAGGCTCGGTGCCGGAAAAACGCACCAGCACGCGGCCGGCGCCGTTGAACTCCCGCATGGCGGCCTCGATTTCGGCCTGCACCGTGGCCATTTCCTCGATGGGGCGCTTCTGGCTGACGCGCACATTGACAAGCGTCTGGGGGTAGATCTTCAGGCCGCTGACGAGTTCATCGAGCGTGGCGCCGGTTTCGCGCACGACCGCGAGCACACGCAAGGCGGTGAGCATTCCATCACCCGTTGTGGCGTAGCGATGGAAAATGACATGTCCGGACTGTTCTCCGCCGATGGGCGCGCCGAGCCGGATCATCTCTTCCAGGACATACTTGTCGCCGACCGCCGCCCGCACCAGCCGCACGCCGCGATCCTTGAGCGCCAATTCGAGCCCCAGATTCGACATCGCCGTGGCCACTACGACAGGTTCTGCGGAAGGCGCGGCAAGCGTACCGCTGCGCAGCAGCGAGTCGGCCACCACCAGCAGCATGCCGTCGCCATCCACCAGACGGCCCGATGGCGCCACGCACATCGCCCGGTCGGCATCGCCATCGAACGCCACACCGGCATGCGCGCCGAGCTCCACCACTTTCTGTTGCAGCGCTTCGACGTGCAGTGCGCCGCAGTGGAGGTTGATGTTTCTTCCGTCTGGCGAGCAGCCGGTTGCGATCACTTCCGCGCCCAGGCGGCGAAACAACTCCGGCGCCAGCTCGCAAGCCGCGCCATTGGCGCAATCGAGCACCAGGCGAAACCCGTCCAGACGGTGCGGGAAGCTGGAGACGAGGAAATCGATGTATTCGAGGTCGAGGCCGCGGTCGACGGTGAGGGTTGCCTGACGCACCTCGACGGCGCCGGCCAGGATGGCGAAGATCTCCTGTTCGAGGGCGTGTTCGACCGTGTCGGGTAACTTGTAGCCGGAGTGGTCGAAAACCTTGATGCCGTTATCGCGGTAGGGATTGTGCGAGGCGGAGATCATGACACCGGCGACGAAATCGCGAGTGCGGGTGAGGTAGGCGACACCAGGCGTGCTGATGAGCCCGGCGAAACGTACCTTGGCCCCTGCCTGCTCAATGCCTGCCGCCACTGTGGCGGCGATCCATGGTCCGGACTCGCGCGTGTCCATTCCGATGAGGATGGTGGAATCGGCGCCGTGAATGCCCACTGCCCAATGCCCCAAAGCCACACCCACGGCATAGACCGTGCGCCGGTCGAGCGGATAATCGCCCGCTACACCTCGTATGCCGTCCGTACCGAAAAGCTGCCTGCCCAAATCGCCCCCTTCGTTTGCGGCGGATCGACCGCCGGCCCGCTATTCGCGGTCAGTCTTTCTATCGGCTTTCTCCAGCCCGACCTTGATGGTGACCATCAGATCGCTTTTTACGAGCCGCACCTGCGGGTCGCCGGAATAGGGATGAGCCTGGAACGTCTGCACGCCTTCCACCGCCGCCAGTTCGATGGGGTCGGTTTGCACGCGGTCGATAGCGCTGACACGGCTTTCCGGCCCGAGAATCCGCACCAGTTGCGGCGCCACCTCCTGGCGGGCGATCCTCAGCCCGTCCGGGGCGGGTCCGGAATAGCGCACGACGACAGGCACCTCGCGCGAGACCTGGTATTCCAGCCGGATCCGGATCTGGGCCGGCACCGCCCTGAGAAACTGCACTCCCGGTGGGAGCCGCACGTTGTCTTCCTGAATGGAATAGGTCCGCTCTCCGGGGCGCTGTTGGCCGGCCAAATCCACCAGCACCACCGTATTAGCCAGGTTGGCGCCGCTCAAGCGGCCGCTGGGCCCGCGAACCTCGACATAGGCCGATTCGCGCATTTCCGAACTCACCTCGAGATTGGCGGGGATATTGCGGTACTGCACGGGTACGGCGATGACCGTAGCCGATTCCGGTTCGCCCACCGTGGCCAGCCACAGCAATACGGCGACCATCAGGGAGAGCAGCTTCAGACCCCAGTTGTCCTTGATCCAGCTCATCGCGATTCCTGCGGCTGGCGGACGTGCCTCGTCTTCCGCGGGAGTTTCTTCTGGATACCGTAGCCTAAGGCATCAGCCAACGCCTCTTGTAGCCGTTCTTCGGTGACGTCATGCTCGATCTCGCCGGAGTAGGCGAGCGAAACCGTGCCCCGCTCCTCGGACACGATGACCGAGAGACAATCGGATTCCTCCGTGACGCCGATGCCGGCGCGATGGCGCGTTCCGAGCGTGCGAGATACCGGATTCATGGTAAGGGGAAGGAAGCAGGCCGCGGCGGCGATGCGGTCGTTCTGGATAATGACGGCGCCGTCATGCAGTGCCGCGTTCTTCTGGAAAATCGCCAGCAGGATGTCCCGGGAGATCTGGCCGTCGAGCAGGACGCCGCTTTCGACGAAGGTGCGCAGTCCGATTTCGCGCTCCACCACAATCAGGGCGCCGGTTTTGTCCTCCGCCAATTGGGCGATCGCCAGTTCCAGTTCTTCGAGCGATTCGCGGCGCTGCAACTGCGAGCCGAAGCTGAACCAGCCGCGCTGCCCGATGCGTGCCAGTACGCGCCGGATGTCGCTCTGAAACATGACGATGAGGGCGAAGGCGGTATATGGGGCGAGAGTCGCCAGCAGGGTGCGCAAGAGCTCCAGGCGCATCCAGACGGCGACCAGATACACCATTACCAGGATGCCGACGCCGGCGAGGATGCTGGCGGCGCGGCGGCCGCGGACCATGAGAATCGCCTGATAGACCAGTACCGCGACAAGGAATATGTCGAGGATGGCCGTCAATGTCAGGTGCGGGATAGCGGGCACTATATCCAGTGTACCCCTTTAAGGGACAAGGAAATCACGATATTACGCGCCCGCGCGGGCGATCTCAGTCGGTCATTTTCCATTCCTTCTCTAGCATCCGCGTGTATTCCCCGGACGCGAAAAGATCGAACTGGAAATTCCTCGACCGTACTTCCGTGAAAGGGTTCATCTGCTGCGCGCAGGCAAACATGTGATCGGCGTAACGGTAGTAGTTACGGATGAACTCGGCATTGAGGATGGTGCGGTCGGGCACCTCGGCGAAGATGGAGTTGAGGCCCAAGGCGCGGGAAAAAATCGCTTTGTAATCGGCGACGCCCCACACCTTCAATTTCTCCCGTACGTTGTCCGGCGGATCTTCGACCAGCATCGCGGCGAAGCTTTGCGTGCGAATCCCCATTGTTTTGAGCGATTCGTCGCGTTCCACCAGTTCTAAGCACTGTTCCATCCAGCGGCCCAGATCGCGGCCCAGATAGAAGAGCATGCGCAGTTCGCAGAAGCGCCCATCAAGCAGCTTCTGCTCCAATTCCCAGGCAGTGAAGTCGCCGCTCGGCAGCAGCCCCTGCAACATCAGACTGGCCCGCGAGCTTTCGAGCAGCTTGTTCGGACCGCTGGAATCCGAAAACGGATGCAAGATCAGCGGCGGCAGCTTCCACACCTGATGCGGACTGATTACTGTTTCCATGGTCCCACTTCCCTTCATCGACATAATCAGCCGAAACGTTTAGCACGAAATGGGGGGAGTACCCTTACCTCCGTGCCTCCAGCGCGACATCCGCCTCGACCGTGGCGCCGCCTCGCAGTACCTTCACCTTTACCACATCGCCCGGCTTCTTGGCCCGCAGCGCGTAGGTGTAATCATACAGATTCTGAATCGCTTTGCCGTCGAATTCCACCAGGATATCGCCGCCCTTGAGGCCGGCCTTGGCCGCCGGGGAACCGGCGCGAACGTCGGAAAAGCGCACACCGTTGGGGACTTCGGCGAAATCGGGGATGCTGCCGAAGTAGGGTCCGTAGCCGCCGCCGCTCGATGAGCCGCCCGCCGGCATCTTCGGCGGTTCCACCTTGGCGAACAGGGGGCGTTCGCCCGCCGCGGCCAGCCGGTCGGTCACTCCGGCGACAATGCGCAGCACCTTCACTGCCGACGGGGAATCGATCTTCTCCCAGGTGTCGCTCGGCTTGTGGTAGTCGGCGTGCAATCCGCTGAAGAAAAAGAGCACGGGCACTTCCTTGGTGGTGAAGGAAACATGGTCGCTCGATCCGTAGCCGCTCTTTTCGGAAATGTCGGTAGCGATCTCGACACCTTTGGCCGCTTCCTCCACCAGTCCCTTCAGCGTTGAGCCTGTTCCCGTGCCGCCGACATACACTTTGCCGTTCTGCACCCGGCCGATCATATCCATGTTGATCATGGCCACGGCTTTCTTGAGCGGCGTGATGGGCTGGTTCACGTAATAGCTGGACCCAAGCAGCCCAAGTTCCTCCCCGGCGAAGGCGAGAAACAGCACGCCGCGTTTCATCTTCGGCCGCGAGGCGAAGTAGCGGGCCAGTTCGAGCAATCCCGCCGTGCCGGAAGCATTGTCGTCGGCGCCGTAATGCGGTTTGCCGATCAAGGCAGGGGCCAGCGAGTTCTGTTCGCCCAGGCCCAAATGGTCGTAATGCGCTCCGATGATGACGTACTCGTCGGTCTCCCCGGGCAAGTACCCGGCCACGTTGCGCACCTTCTTCTGCACCTGGAGAATCTCGGTCTCAAATTCCAGCTTCAGCGTATCGGCAAAGGCGAACGAACGCGGCTTAAGATCGTGATCGATCTCCTTCACCATAGCCGCCAGATCCTTGCCCGCCTGCTTCATCCAGCGATCGGCCACCTCATGCTTGAGATGAAGATAGGCGATGCCGGAGTTGGCCGGACCGCTCGTCTGGCCGAAAGTTTCGAGCTTGTCGGTCTCGCCCGAACGGTTGGCCATGTTATTGACAAGGATGATCGCGCGCGCGCCGCGATTGCGAGCCTGGAAGGCCTTGCTGGGCAACTGCGCATGCTCGGTGTAGGCTTTGCCCGCGAAGACGCTCTTCTCTTCGTATTCCTGCGGTTCGCCGCGCAGCACCAGGACGCATTTATCCTTTACCTCCAGGCCCGCGTAGTCGTCGTAGTTCAGTTCCTTGGCGCTGATGCCGTAGCCCGCGAAGACCACCTGGCAGGAGTTCTTCGCCGTGGCCGAGAAGCTGAGCGGGATGTAGTCTTCTTTCAGCTTGAGGCCGGATTGGGAAACCTCCAGCTTGTTACGCCGGCCCAGTTCGGCGCGCACGGTGACTTGGAACTCCTGGAAAAAGCCGCCATTGAGCGGTTTCAATCCGAAGCTGCGAAACTGCTTGCCGATGTAGTCGGCGGCCTTTTCCAGGCCGTCGGCGCCGGTGCCACGCCCTTTCAGCTTCTCCGATGCGAGAAACTTCACATGCTTGAGGTAGTTGTCGGATTCGAGATCCTGCACTCCGGCGCGGCTCCCCGCGTACAGGGAGACGCCGAGGGCGGCTACCGTCCAAAACGCTATCTTCATCTACTTTGCTCCAGGGATGGGCAGTTTCACTTCGCAGCACGGCTCGCCGGGCTTGCCGTGTTTGGCGGCGTAACCGATTTCGTAATCGACGACGCGCTTCAGGTCGGGCCAGGAGGCGTTGCCGACCACGCGCCGCCCGTTGACGAACAGCGTGGGCGTCGATGCCACCTGCAACTCGCGCGCCGTGGCCATGCTTTGCTCCACTTCCTTCGCCGTGGCCTTGGCGTCGATGCATTGCGTCAACTGCAGCGTGTCCACTTTCCCATTGAGAAATTCCAGCGTCTTTTGCTTCAGATTTTCCACGCTCAGGTTGGCCTGCTGCTCAAAGACCCAGTCGTGATACTGCCAGAACATGGCGGCATCGAGCTTGTTCACGCAACGGCCGGCGATGGCCGCGGGCTTGGCCCAAGGGTGAATCTGTTCGAGAGGAAAATCGCGGAAGACAATGCGCACTTTGTCCGCATACTCCTTTTCGACATTGGCGCGGATGGTTTTGGCCGCCTCGCGGCAATACTGGCATTGAAAATCGCTGAAAATCTCCAGGTCGACGGCTGCGTTGGCGGGGCCGAGCGACGGGTGGCCGCCTCCGCCAAGCAGCTTCAGATCGGAGGCGAAAGGGCTTTCGGCGATATCGAACACCTTGCCCTGAATCATTTTCCGCCCGTCTTTGCTGACGTAAAACTCCACCCGCTGCTTCATCTGCCCGCCGTCGCTGAGGTTCACGCCCATCAGCATCATGCCGGGGATTTCCGACGGTTTCGCCTCTTCGACGGAGAATTGCACTGTGGCGGGAATCAGGAATTGATGGCGTAAATAGGCTTCGAGCGAGGCCTTGTCGAGGGCGGAGGGGGTAGCTGGTTTCGTCTGCTGGCCGAACGCTACGGTAGCGAGGCCGGCCCAGGCGAGCCCCGCCAGTACTGCTTTGCGCATATACGCACTATTGTAAGCCCGAATCAGGGCCGGGGCCGCGGAGTGGCCGATCCCTGGGTCATGCCCATGGCCCACTTGACGGCTTCGAGCCACATCTTCTGCACGTCGGGGCGGTCCCAGGCGTCCTCGCGATGGCCCAGCGTGCTGTAGAACACGCGGCCTTTGCCGTAGTCGCGCACCCAGGTGACGGCGAAATCCTTGTCCTTGCGGTTGACGTTCTTGCGCGCCAGATCGATCTTGTTCTCATCGAGCCGCATCAGCACGCGCACGCGGTCGCGCGAGAATTCCTTGATCTGGTAGATCTCGTCGTGAATGGTGAATTCGGAAGGGAAGTGCTTCGTGGCGGGGAAGGTGCGATCCTCCACGATCACCGGCGCCTGGAATTGATTCCACGGATGATGATCGAAATATCCGCCGATCATTTCGCCGTATTCCGGCCACTTATAGAGCGTATCGGTGGCGCTGTGCGCGCCGAGAAAGCCCTTGCCGTCGTCGCGCACGAAGCTGAGCAGATCTTTCTTCTGTTCGTCGGTGAGATCGATCTCGCCGGTGGTGTAGAACAGCACGGCATCGAAGTAATCGAGCGTCTTGGCGTTGCCCCCCAGCTTGCGTTTGGTCAGCAACTCAGTATCGGTCTTGATATAGGTGTCCCACAGGCCCGATTCCTGGCCGATCTTCCAGACGGTGGCCAAGCCGTGCGAGACGGCGTCGTGATGAAAGCCCTTGCAGGCGCCGATGGCGAGCAGCTTCTTCTTTTTCGGCGCCGGTTGCTGCGCCGGAGCGGGAATGAGCATCGCCACCGCCGCCGCCGCGGCGAGGATGAGATAACGGGATCGAATGCGCATAAGAGATGGAACCCTTACCAATGATACTTGGCTTGCAGGAAGTGAATGCGGTCGCCGGCTACGCGATAGACCAGGCGATGGAGCAAGGTGACGCGCCGCGCCATGCATCCATCGAGCACGCCTTTCAGGGCCACGGGACGGCCGGCGCCGGCGGCTGGACCGGCCAGCGTTTCTTCCACCAGCGCCAGAATGCGGTGGGCGATGGCGGGATCGGTCTTGGCCCAAGCGTGCAAATCGTCGCGGAATTCGGGATGAAAGACGGCTTCAGGCAAGGCCGGCCTCCTGGCGCACTTGCTCCACGGTCTTCGATTTGCCCTTGTCCTGGCCGGCGCGGCGCAGTCCTTTGAGCAGCCGTTTGGCATTCTTCGGCGCGCGCAGCAGGTGCGCCGTTTCCAGCAGCCCTTCCAACTCGCGGGCGTCGATGAGGGCCACATCCTGCCCTTCCTTGCGGCGCACGACGATGATCTCCTGCTGCGCCGTCACCTGGTCGAGGAACTTGGCCAGATGCTCGCGCAAGTTGGTGTAGCTGGTTTCGGTGGGCATAGCGTCAGGTTAGTATACTGCGGTCCTGAGCAATACGCGCCATGGTGCAACCGTGTGATCCTTGGAAATTGTGGGCGCGGGACGTGCACGTTTCGTTTCATGGAGGACAATGACGCGGCGATCGTTTCTGGGCGGCTTGCCAGCACTGGCGGCCAGTCCTCCATTGTTCGAGGAAGTCTCCGCCGGGCGCAGCGGTATCGGTTGGGTGCACCGCAATGCGATGTCCCCCGAGAGGTACCTGCCGGAGACGATGGGTCCGGGGGTGGCATTCGTCGATTTCGATAACGACGGCTGGATGGATATCTTCCTGGTCAACAGCGGCCCGTGCGATTTCTTTCGCCCGCGCCAGCCGGTACGCCACGCTCTCTACCGCAATCAGCGCAACGGAACGTTTCGCGAGGTGACGGAATCGGCGGGAATCGGCGGGGGATTCTCCTTCGGAATGGGGGTGGCTGCGGGCGACTACAACAACGACGGCTTTCCGGACCTGTTCGTCACCGCCTACGGGCGCACGGCTCTCTACCGCAACAACGGCGACGGCACCTTTCGCGATGTGACCGAACAGGCTGGGTTGGCCATCGGCGGCTGGACCACCAGCGCTTTGTGGTTCGATTACAACGGCGATGGCCTGCTCGATCTGTTTGTGTGCGGCTTTGTCGACTATCGCAAAGAGACGCAGGCAAGCTGCCTTTCCGCCCGCGGCGGCAAGCCCGGCTATTGCATTCCGCGCATGTTCCGGCCGTCGGCCAGCTATCTGTTCCGGAACAATGGGGACGGCACGTTCCGCGATGTCAGCAGAGAGACGGGAATCGGTTTGCGCCTGGGGAAAGCTCTGGGTGCAGTGGCCACCGACGTCGACAACAACGGGCTGGCCGATCTGTTTGTCGCCAACGACACTGTGGAGAATTTTCTCTTCGCCAACCGCGGGGCGAAGGGATTCGAGGATATCGGCATGGCCTCCCTGGTGGCCCTCAGCAGCGATGGTCTGCCCCGTTCCGGAATGGGCGTCGATGCCGCCGATATCAATGGCGACGGGCGGCAGGATCTGTTTGTGGCGAACATCGACAAGGAGCGTTTCTCGCTCTACCGCAATACCGGCTACGGTATGTTCGACGACCTCTCCTTTGCCGGCGAAATCGGCCGCGCCACCTATTACCTCAGCGGCTGGGGATCGAAGTTCTTCGATTACGACAACGACGGCGTGCCCGATCTGCTGGTGGCCAACGGCCATCCCGACGACATGGTGCAGGAGCGGACGCCGCAGGTTCGCTACCGCGAGCCGTTGTTGCTGTTTGAGCAGCGTCAGGGCGAGTTCCGTAACATCAGTTCCTTGGCCGGCCCGGCGTTCCAGCGCGATTACAGCGCGCGCGGGTTAGCCATCGGCGACTACACCAACGACGGGTTCCCCGATGCGCTGATCGGAATCAACGGCGGCGCTCCGCTGCTGCTGCGCAATACGGGGGCGTCGGGAAATCGCTGGGTTGGAGTGAAGCTGCGCGGGGTTAAGGCCAATCGCGATGGCGTGGGCGCCGTGCTCACCTGGCGCGCGGGAGGGCTCACCCGGTCGCGCTACAAGACCGCCGGGGGAAGCTATCTTTCCTCTCACGATCCGCGTGAAGTACTGGGCATTGGCCAGGCGCAACGCGCCGAGTGGGTGGATGTGAAATGGCCGCTTCCCAGCACCCGCAAGGAGCGGTTCGCCGCGCCACCCACCGGCCGCTACGTCACGCTGGTGGAGGGGGAAGGCGAGAGACTGCCCTAGTTGCCCTTACACGAGCCGGAACGTGAATCTTGTTCTCGTTGCGGACTCAGTCTGCGACTTTGAGTCCAACGGCACGCAGCAGTGCGTCCGTCGCCATCAGGAACACCACAAACCATTCCGGCTTTCGTCTTCCGTCTCCCGTCTTCCATATCCCGGGATATCAAACGCGAAGCCCTTGGCCAGTTTGTGTCTACAGTCCGCGCACCCAGAGTTTCGCCACTCCCAGCACCGAGACCTTAGTGCCGCTGGCCGGATCGACCACTGCCATCGTGGAGATCAACGCATTGGAGGGGCTGACCCAATCCGAGGCGCGCCCATCGCCCCTGGCCATTCCCACAACATGGCCCGTACCGTTATACGCCGCGCACTCTCCGCCGCCCGACGGCAGCGTCAACTCCTGGTTGCGGGTCACCTCTCCCGTTGACAGGTTGCGGAAGTGCACAATCGCCTGTAGCGTCCCTTCTCCCAAATTGCTGGAGCAGAGTTCCAGGCGCTGGCCTTCAGCGACATAGACCGGCCCAAACAGCATGCCGGGGGTGAGATTGTCCGGTGTTTGCGCGGCGCTCTTATATTGCGTGCCCGCAACGATGGCGATCCCAGCCAGCGTGCAGGCAAGTACGAAGTGTGTGGGTGTTTTCATGGTCGGAAGCCCTTCTGTTTTTCCTAGTTCTATTTACCACAAGACGCGAAGACCGAATTCCACCTGGCGGCTCAAGTTCGCCTGTGAAGAGATACGCCCGAAACTGGCGTTGCCGACCGTGGTGTTCGGGCCGCCAAATACGGGATGATTCCAGGCATTGAATGCCGAGGTGCGGAACTCCATTTTGATTCTTTCGGCAAACGTGAAGTATTTGCTTAGGGTAATGTTCACGTTGTCCATTCCCGGACTGCGCACGCTGCCGATGCGAGGGCCCAGGCTGCCGAGCGTGAAATCGGCCGGACGGCTGAACACATCGGTATTGAAGTAGCGCGCCAGGCGGCTGGCGTGCGATCCGCTGACGCCGGCCGTGGGATCGCCACTCACGTTTACGCGCGGCGAAGTTCCCGCGGCAAACGTTCCGCCCGCGAAGCCGTAGCCCAGCGCGAAGCCGCCCTGGTAGGTTTGGAACGTCGATAACTGCCATCCGCCGATCACCCAGTCGAGAGGGCGCGAGATGCCGTTGGCGAAGCGCTTTCCTTTTCCCACGGGGATATCGAATACCCCGGCCACGGTGAGCCGCTGCGGAACGTCGATGTCGCTGATGGAACGCTCGGCGGCACGGTTGAATGCATCGCGCGTGCCGTTCAGATCGGAGATGTTCTTCGACGCCGTATAGCTCACCAGCGCCGAGAGACCGTGCGCGAGCCGCTTTTCCAGTTTGATTTGCAGCGAGTGATAGACGCTGTTGCCGAACGCCGGGCTCGACCGTGTGACGCCGGTGTACTGCGGATAGGGCCGCAGTAGCTGCTCTCGGGCGACGGTTCGTCCGGTGAGCGCTCCCGCGGTGAGAATGCCGAAGAACGGATTCTCCACCTGCTGTTTGAGCGCCGCGCCAAGGCCGAAGTCCGAGGGCCGCACCTGGTTGAGATTCTCGTTGGCGGAGATGAGCCGCACGCCGCGTGAGCCGACGTAGGCCACCTCGATCAGCATCTGGCTGGGCAACTCGCGCTGGATGTTGAACTGCCAGTTGTGGAAGATCGGCGTACGGTCGCCGGGTTCGAGGAAGGTGATGCCCTGGCCCACCAGCGTCGCCAGCCCGAGCGAATTTCCGATGGGTGGAATCAACCCGCCGGGGAATGGATTCGACAGCCGGTTGGGCACCGTGATTCCGCCGTCGGTGGAAGCCACCCAGGGCGTGGTGTTGCTGAATCCATCCGACAGGACCGAGCCGATCACCGGAATGTAGCTGAGCGAATATCCGCCTCGCAGTACCACCTTCTTCATCGGCATCAGGGCGAAGCCGATGCGCGGAGCGATGTTGTTGCGATCCTGCGCGTAGATGCCGCGGTCCTGTCCGTTCACGCCCGCATAGAGCAGCCCGCCGGTGAGGTTCAGCCCTGGCGCGCGCACCGGCGATGGCGCCCCGAAGGCGAACCCGCGCGTCGCCCGGTTGTAGCGCTCCGTTCGCGGCGACTCGTACTCCCAGCGAACGCCGGCGTTGATGGTCAGCCGCGGCGACACGCGCCAATCGTCCTGCACATAAGCCGCGTAGTAGACGTTCTGAATCGACACGCCGGTGTTTGAGTCCAGCGATCCCGAACCGTAGCCGAACAGCAGCGACGCCATGGCAAAGCCCTGCGCGGGCGTGTTCACGTTCGGCCCGCCGGTTTGGTTCGGTCCGAAGCTAAACGTGCCGGCGGGGTTCGTGTTGCGGAAGAAATGCCCGCGCAACAGCCGGATTTCGCCTCCGGTCTTGATGAGATGCTTCGATGCCTGCTTGGAGATCGAGGGCTGTAATGACCAGGTGTCGCCCGGGTCCTTGATCAGCGGGCTGCCGCCGAGGGAAGTGAAATCGGTCACGTTCACGGTTGGGAACGCAAGGCCCTGGATCAGGTTCCGGTAAGAGGAGACGAAGCCCAGCGTGGTGGGATCGAAACCGTCCGACCAGGGCTTGTTGTCTTCCACTCCGCGGGCGTAGCCGAGGCGGATATCGAGCGTTGTACTGGGATTGATGAGGTGATTGTCGTTGAGTGCGATGCCGTAGTGCGGGCGCTTCACGCGGTTGCCCTGGTTGGCGCCGATGCAATCGCAGGAGCGTGGAAACACCAGCGATCCCTCGCCTTGATTGACGCGCACGAACATCTGGTTCTTCGAGGAGAAGTAGTGGTCGAACTTGAGCACGATGGAATCGTAGTCGCGCGGCCATTTGTAGGAGTAGACGAAGTTCTGCACCCACGGAGTCTGCGGCCGCGGGCTGGGCGTATTCGACGTCGGCCAACTGTTGAGGATGCCTTTTCCAGCGGCGTCTTGCAGGGAGGCGGGAATGATGTTGCCGGGGATGGGGTCGCGGACGGGCACGCCATTCACGTTGCGGCCGCTGAACGGATTGTAGATGGGGCCGGTGAATTCGGAGAAATCGCCGTTGCGCATTTTGCTGGTAGGGACATTGAGATTGTTGGTGAGTCCGTTGCCCTCGCGCGAGCCCTCGAAATTGAAAAAGAAGAAGGTGCGGTTCTTGCCGTTGTATACCTTCGGCAGGTAGACTGGGCCGCCGATGGAGAAGCCGTAGGTGTTCGAGCCATAGCGCGCCAACCGCTGGCCGGTGGCGTTGTTGAAGTACAGATTGGCATCGAGCGCGGCGTTGCGGAGATACTCATAGGCCGCGCCGTGGACATCGTTGGTGCCTGACTTGATGACGATGTTCATGAAGCTGCCGCCGGAGCGGCCGTACTCTGCGGGCAAGGTGCCGGTCTGCAACTTGAACTCCTGCACGGCATCGGTGGAAGGCACCCATTGTGAAATGTTCACACCGCGGTTGACATTGATCGTGTTGGCCACGCCATCGACCGAGATATCGCCGGAGGCCATGGGAGCGCCATTGGCCGAATAGGAGACGTTGGTGATGGTGTCGTTGGGGCGCGTATCTTCGCCGTAGCGGTTGTTCACTACGCCGGTTGCCAGGGTGAACATGAACAGGCTGGAGTGGCCCTTGAGCGGGAGTGTGTCGATGACTTCGCGGCGGACGGTGGAGCCAAGCGCCGACGATTCGGTTTGAATGGTGGAGACATCGCCGGTGACGGTGACGGTTTCCGTGGACTGGCCGATTTGGAGTTGAACATCGTGGCGCAGGTTGTCGCCGAGTGTGATCCCGATGCCGCTGCGCTCATCGGTGCGGAAGCCCTGCATGCGCGTGGTGAGCGTGTAGTTGCCGGGCGGGAGAAATTGGAAGAGGTAGTGGCCTTCGGAATCGGTTGTGCCACGGCGTTCGATGCCGGTGCCGGTGTTGCGCAGCACCACCTCCGCGCCGATGATGTTGGCGCTCGATGGGTCGGTGACCGTGCCTTGCAGCGTGCCCCGGAATTCCTGGGCCGGCAGCAGGGCGATGGCGAAGAGGAGAGTGGCTATGCGAAAGAACATGGTGATTTGCTCGCTGGGGGGGCATTATATAAGAATCCGCCGTGAGTGCAAATCGTCGTAGCCTAGAGGTACGAATGAACAGATCGGGCTCCCTTCTGGATCAGTTGGCCGAACAACTTGATGATCACTGGCCTGCAATCCAGAAAGCGCGGATAACGTCGGAAGTCGAACGGCAGAAGCTGGAGGCAGATCTGAAGGATCTCAGCAGTCCCGATACCACCGTTGTTGTATTCGGTTCGGTTGCCAGAGGGGAGTGCACAGCCGGCAGCGATAGGGATTGGATACTGCTTATCGATGGGCAAGCCGATCACGAGCACAAAACACAAGAACGGCTGATCGCCGATGCATTACGAGACAAGGAACCAGGAGCAAGCGGGCTGTTCGGAACGATGGTCAGTGGCCATGACCTTGTTCACTACATCGGTGGCGAAGACGATAAGAACTCCAATAACGACTCGCCGTGTATTGATGTTGATCGAATCTTTGCCGGTGGGTAGCCGCGAAGCCTACGATCGAGTGCGGCGTCAAGTGCTGAAGCGCTACGTGGAAGACGACCGCGGATTTCGCTGGGGAAGTTCGCAACGCCGCATCCCACGATTCCTTCTGAACGACCTCACTCGATATTGGCGAACGGTCACCGTCGACTTCGTTTACAAGCAGCGCGCCAGTGACAAAAAATGGGCGCTGCGGAATGCGAAACTTCGCATGTCAAGAAAACTGGTCTTTGCCGCAGGACTGCTGCGCGTGTATTTCTGCGCCCTCGACGATGATGCGAAGGAAGCGAGAGAGTCGCTGTGCAGTCGGCAACCCTCCGTTGCTCTGCTGCTGGAGTATATGGAGCGGCAGTTGGCGCTAACGCCCCTCGAATTGGTTGCCAAGGCGTGTCTGCGAAACGACGTCAAACCCCAAACTGCACGGGACATCTTTCAGAGCTACGACCGATTCCTTGCGCTTCTTGACGATCCGGACAAGAGAGAAGCTCTGGCAAAGGCGAAGCCAGACGGGGATTTGTCCGCCAGTCCAGCGTGGATGGAAGTCAGCAAGATCAGCCGGCGGTTTCACGCGGCGCTTCTCGCTCTCTTCCTGCAGGACGATGCGGACTTGCGGGATTTAACTATGGAGTACGGGATATTCTGATGCGGATCATTGGGTTCTCAACGGGGGCTTTGGCCAAGGGAGATTGGCGCGCCGGCGTGCAATTGGCACGCACCGCTCACTTGCCGGCCTTGGAATTATCAGCCCTTCGTTTCCAAGAGTTAGAGCCCCTCATCGCAGGCCTCGCTGAAATCGAATGGCAGACTTGGAAGTACGTGTCTCTCCATGTTCCGAGCCGCTTCGACGTGGCGGATGAGCGCAGAGTCCTTAGATTACTGCAGTCTGCGGAGAAATGGCGTATCCCGTTCATCGTGCATCCGGACGTTGTGTACACGCCGGCGTTGTGGCGTTCGTTTGGCAACATGCTCCTCATCGAAAACATGGATAAGCGTAAGCCTCAAGGCCGCACTGTCGGCGAACTGCGCGCGATTTTTGACGCTCTGCCGGAGGCGCGGTTCTGTTTTGATATCGGCCACGCCCGTCAAGTGGACCCTTCGATGACGGAGGCATCCCTGCTACTAAGGGCCTACGGCGGCCGCTTGGCGGAGGTGCATGTGAGCGAGGTGAATACAGCCAGCCGGCACGATCCGATCTCGTTGAACGCTGTTCGCGCCTTTCAACCCCTCGCACCGCATATCCCGGCTTCTGTTCCGGTCATCATTGAGAGCCTGATTGACCAGGGACAAAGCAACATCACTCATGAGGTGGCTCGAGTCGAAGAGTCGCTTCGATTACTTGTTCCAGTTGCCTAGTCCTAGCTTGCCCGTGGCCGACAAAGGCAGTGTCTGGCCGCGCCACTCTATGGTGTTCCCCGTCCAGGCGCAGGCCCACACGGCGGAGGCGAACAGGTCCCACAAGGGAAAGAACGGTATCGCCCAGGCGAGGGAGGTTCGCAGCAGAAAACGCGCCGCGGTGAAGGCGGTGAGCGTGCGGATCAGCAGCAGAATCGCGGCGAGCGGCCATTGACCGCAGAGCGCGGCGGCGAGCATCCACAGGCCTGCGTGTGTCACCGGAAGCCCCAGATATTCCCCGCGCGACACCCGGATGGTCCGCGCCCAGCGTATCTGGTGCCGCCACATCGCGCCCCAGTCTGCGTATCGCAATCCCGTGTCTACGATCAGGCGGGACATCACGGCGCGCTTTGCTTGCCCCTTCGTCAACCGCTTCGCCAGTTGATAATCGTCGGCCAGATACTCGCCGATGGAGGCGAAGCCGCCTTGCGCCTTCCACTCCGCTGCCCGGAAGCAGAGCGTTGAGCCGAGGCCGAATTCGTCGATGCCCACCAGCGGCGCCACCAACGTGCTGGGGGCAAAGTCGATGGCGATGCCCAGCGATTCCCATACCGCCGGCAAGCCCAACGGGACCGGCCGGTAAAGACACGTCACCAGCCCCACGCGCGGGTCTTCGAGCGGAGCGACAATGCGTCGCAGATACTCGGGCGTGACTAGAATGTCGCCGTCGTTCACAACCCAGATTTCACCCATGGCCCGCCGCTCCAGTTCCATCAGGTTGGCCACTTTGGCGTTCGGTTGCCGGTGCGGACTGACATAGAGCCGGGCGCCTGGCAAGGCGCTCACGGATTCGGCGGCCTCATCGGCGGCATGGTTAACGCCGAACAACACTTCATGGGACGGGTAGTCAATCGCCGTATGGGACCGGATGGCCGCCTCGAAAAATGCATCGGCGCCATGCACCGGTTTGAGGATGGAGACCGTGGGGAATCGTGCCGGCTTCGGATCGCGGCGCAGCAACTGGCGAAGCACGGCCGCCAGAGCTACCAGTTGATAGCCCGCCGCAGCCGCGCAGATGGCGTACAAAAGCCAGATCACAGGGATAAGAGTAGAACGCCGGATGCCACCAGCGCAGCCCCTGCCCAGCGTTGCCAGACGACATTCTCTTTCAAAACAATCTTTGCCAGCAGTGTTTCCAGCACGTAGGTGGCTGCCGTGGCGGGAACGGCGAAGCTCAAATCGGCGACCCGCAGCAACTCCAGGAACGCGAAGAACGATACGGCCATGCAGCCGATGGCCAGAATCAGCAGCTTGCGCCGCAGGACGGCGGCAAGCATTCGTCCCAGGGCGGAGGGGCGGAAATCGGTGACCTCGCCTTGCCGTTTCATTTCATGGGATTGCAGCAGATCGCTGGCCACGGTGGCGGCCACCACCAAAGCTACCAGCAGCCACTTCATGGCCGCTCCTTCGACGATGGCGCGGTCAGGCCCACCAGCACCATGCCGGCGGCAATCAGCGCCGTGCCGGCCCACCGCTGCGGCGGGATGGTTTCACCCAGAAACAGATACCCCGCGAATACCGACAGCGGATACCCGATCGCCGTCACCGGCAGCACGAAGCTCAGATCAGCCCAACTGAGCAGTGCCAGTTTGGACAGGGTCCAGACGATCAGCAACCCCACTCCGGCAAAGGCCCACGGGCTAAGCATGCCCGCCGGAGACTTCATCCCCAGGCTGAGCAGCAGATTGCCGGAAACGTTGGAAAGGACAACGATCGCCGTGAAAAGGGCGGTCTTCCACAGCAGGCCGCGCCGTTGCATCAGCGTGCGGAAATGGCGGTGGCGGCGCGGTGCTCCTCTACGAACTTCTTACGCTTGGCGCGCAAGGCGAGGTACTCGCGGGCTTCCTTGTGCAACCGGCGGCGCTCTTCGCCGTTGAAGATCGCCTTGCGCACCACGCGCCAGATGGCCTTCGGACGGAAGTAGTATTCGCCGTAGAAGCGCTCCACCCAATCGACCAGCTCCGCGCGGTCCAGGTTCTCATAGCGGATGTTCGGCAACTGATGGCCCTGCTCGTCGGTCATCGAGTCGATGGTGATCAGCCCGTTCTGCTTCACGTAATCGTAGAATTCGGTGCCGGGATAGGGGTGCGCGATCGACACCTGAATCGTTTCCGTGTCGAGCGATTTGGCAAAGTCGATGGTGCGGCGGATAGATTCGCGAGTGTCGCCGGGCAGGCCGACGATAAAATCGCCATGGATCGTCAGCCCCAGCTTGTGGGCGTTGTCCGTGAAACGCCGCGCCATGTCCAGATTGGCGCCCTTCTTGATATTCTTGAGCACCTGCGGATCGCCGGTTTCATAGCCGACGATCATCAGCCGCGCTCCGGCTTCTTTCATCGCCTTCAGCGTGTCGTAATCCGTGGTCACGCGCGAGGTGCACGACCAGGTGAAGTTCAGCGGGCCGAGCTTCTCGCAGATCTCGAGCGTGCGCTTCTTCTGGTAGTTGAACGTGTCGTCGTCGAAGAAGATCTCTTTGAGGCCGGGGAAGTTTTCGAGTGCGTACTTCACTTCGTTGGCCACGTCGGTGGCCGAGCGTGTGCGCCACCGATGCCCGCTGTGCGTTTGCGGCCACAGGCAAAAGGTGCACTGCGCCGGGCATCCGCGCGAACTGTACATCGAAATGAAGGGGTGCTTCAGGAACGGGACGTTGTAGCGGCGGAAGTCGAGATCGCGCTTGTAGACCTTCGACACCCACGGCAACTCATCGAGATTCTCGACGTAGGCGCCCTCGGAGTTGTGCACCACCTGCCCGTTCTTGCGGAAACTGACGTTCGGGATCTCATCGAGCGGCGTGCCGGTGGCGAACTTGACGATGGGGTAATCGAACTCGCGGCGGACCACGAAATCGATCGCCGGTGTGGTGCGCAGGATCTTCTCCGCATCCACGGTTACGGGCGGGCCGACGAAGCAGACCTTCAGCTTCGCGTTCACGTCCTTCATCATCTGGGCCATCTTCACATCCACCTCAAAGCCGGGGGTGGAGGTGAACAGCACCAGCAACTCGAAGTTCTTCGCCGTTTCCACGGTCTGCTCAATGCTGACCTTGTGCGGCGGGGCGTCCAGGACCTTGCTGTCGGGCAGCAGCCCAGCGGGGTAGCAGAGCCAGACCGGATACCAATAGGACTCGATTTCCCGAGTGGCCGGCCAGCGCGAACTGGCGCCCCCATCGAAGCCTTCGAAACTGGGGGGATTCAGGAATAGGGTACGCATGGATTCCAAACTTCCAGGGTAGCGCCTTGGGGGCTATTAGTACAAGTTTGTATAGATTGAACCAGTCTACGGTCTGTTCGCCAGCTCTGGGTCGGTGTTGGGCAGGACCGCGGTTTCCGCGGCGCGGGTGAAGTTTGAATAATCGATGGACATTTCGGCCTTGCCCCACAGCCGCGTTTCCACGGTTCCGGTTGTATGTGTGGGGACCGCCATGCCGTCGCGAACCTGGTATTGACGGACGAAATCGAAGCGTTTGATGAAAACCGATGGATTTTTGGCCAGACGGCCCGCCTCGCGCACGGGGAGGCAGGTTTCCTGGTCGAGCCAGAGTTCGCCTTTGAAGGTGCCGGCCATCTTCTTTTTCGGGGTCAGTTGGAGAACGTGGACCTGTTGGCCTTCGCGGTCTTCAATGCCTTTGTACTTAAACTTGTAAAAATCGGGGGTGATGGGGGGGGCGGTCTTATCGGTGGATTCCACCTCGGTGGAGAGGAAGCGTGCGATGACTTCCTTTTTCACCGTGTTGTCGCCTTCAAAACGCAGGGCGTCGTAGGTGATGCGTCCGATGCGGGAGATGGAGCGTAAGGCTTGCAGCCGGCCGCGCTTCTTCATTTTCGGCAGTTCGGCAGTCATGTTTACATCCATGGACACGCCGCGCATCTGCTGCTGCTGATTCTTCGACGCTTCCAGGTAACGGCTCAGAACTGTTTCATTTCCAGGAGCTTCGGGGCCATCGTCCAAGGCGCCTCCGGCCGCCAAAAGGGCGGAAGAAAGTGCCAAGGTCAACGATAGGATGCGGGTAGACAATACGATTCCTTATGCCGGACGCCGACTCTGTCCACTAATCACTTTACCAGCACGGTCTATTCCCGTGCAATCGCCCGTGGCGGTTCAACCGCTCTACTGTATCGGATGCATCTCAGATCGGTTCGTTTCGTGGAAATATGAGGGTCAAGCTGCTTTGCGGTTGGGGCCGCCGAGAAGCCGGGCCGGCAGGAACAGAATCGCTTTGAGCAACTCCAGGACGCCGCCGACGGCAATACCCACCAGCCGGAAAGGCAGCAGGATCAGCCACACGAACGGATAGGCGATGAGGGCCAGCAGCGCCAGCGGCCAGCAGAGCAGGAACAGCAGCAACCAAACCAGGAAGGTGAACATGCCAATGGTCTCCTCGATATATATGTACGCGCGGGGCCAGGGAAAGTTCAGCCTGGGAGCAAACAATCGGGGGCCGGTTGTCGTCTAAGACGGGCATGGGGCGCGTTCTTCATGACGGTTGCTATTGCGGGACCGTGGTCCGGGGTATGAAGGTGGCGGGTTTTCATCTCACCGAGACGGTGTACCGTCCCGGGACCTTACTTGGCGAACACACAGCCACTCTCACTGGTACCTTTGCTATGTCCCGGAGGGGTTCTATCACGAAACGGTAGAGGGGCGGACTAGGCTGTGCCAGCCTGGGACCGTGGCGATGCATCCGGCCGGGGAAGCGCATTCGGAGCGGTTTCACCAACGGCTGACGCGGTCTTTCAACATCCAGGGTCCGGGGGAAGCAGCCGAGCCGGGATGGTTCGTGGGAGGTCTGGCGGCGCATCTGGCATCGAGGGTGTACGCTGCGTTTCTCGATGGGGATGGCGACCGGGCCGAGTCGCTGCTCTACGAACTGATGAAAGCGATGAAACGTGATGAATGGGAGATTGTGCAAAACGAACCCAAGTGGCTTTGGGAGGCTCGGGAGCAGTTGCGGGAATCGATTCTCGGACGCACTTCCCTCTTTGAGATTGCCACGCGGCTAGGCGTGAGTCCCTCTCATCTGGCCACTGCTTTCCGGCGCTTTCATCGCTGCACTGCCGGAGACTATGTGCGCCGTCTAAGGGTGGAACACGCCTGCCGGAAGATTGCCGGGGGAGCGGAGTTGGCCGGCGTGGCGCTCGATGCCGGCTTCTGCGACCAGAGCCACTTCACACGAGCCTTCCGCCAGGTGATGGGGGTTACTCCCGGCGAATATCGCGCCATGTTGTGAATTCCGTACAATACGGGCCGCCAGCCGCGCCCGTAAGCTGAAGGAATGATTCGAGCGATTCCCTTCCTTTTGGCCGCCGCGCTGGCGGCGCAACCCGTTGCTGAGAAAGACCGTACGATCGATGGGGCGGAACGCCGGGCGGCCGTCGATGGGGTCCTGAAGGCGCTGGAGGAGAACTACGTCTTTCCCGAGAAGGCCAAACAAATGGAGGCTGCCATTCGGGAGCGGATGGGCCGTGGCGAGTACGATTCCCTTGCCAGCGCCGCCGAGTTCGCCTCCCGGCTCACAGAACACTTGCAGCAGGTGAGCAAGGACAAGCACTTGCGTGTGCGCCATAGCTACGATCCGATTCCGGAGCGGAGCGAAGCGCGGCGTCCGCCGACCAAGGAAGAGGTGGAAGAGGCGCGGCAGCGGATGGCGAGGGACAACTTCGGCTTTGAGCGTGTGGAGCGGCTGGCGGGGAACGTCGGCTACCTTGATTTGCGCGGCTTCTTCCCGGCGGCTCTGGGGGCGGAGACCGCTGTGGCGGCGATGAATCTGCTGGCCAACAGCGATGCGCTGATTGTGGATGTGCGCAAGAACGGGGGTGGCGATCCGGCCATGGTAGCTCTGCTGTCGAGCTACCTCTTTGAAGACGTGACGCATCTCAACGATCTCTACTTCCGGCCGGCGGATTCGACGCGGCAGTGGTGGACGCTGCCCTTTGTGCCCGGCAAGCGGCTGGCCGGCAAGCCGGTTTACGTGCTGACCAGTAACCGCACGTTCTCGGCGGCCGAGGAGTTCACCTACAACCTGAAGAACCTGAAGCGGGCAACGATTGTGGGCGAGACAACGGGCGGGGGAGCGCATCCGGGCGGCATGGCTCGCGTCAGCGCGCACTTCCGCGCCTTCATCCCGTCGGGGCGGGCGATCAATCCCATCTCGAAGACGAATTGGGAGGGAACGGGGGTCGCGCCGGACGTGGCGGTGAATCAGGAAGTGGCGCTCAAAACCGCGCATCTGATGGCCGTGCGCAAGGTGAAAGAGGGGGAGAAAGACGCGCGCCTCGTCGCCCAACTGGAAGGCTTGATCCGGACGTTGGAGGAGCAAGGGCTTCGCCCTTGATATCCGGGAGATGGAAGACGGGAGCCGGAAGACGGGAGCCGGAATGGCTGTGGTTTACGCGAAAAGGATCGGAAGTGCCCGCCTTTGGATCTAAATCGGCCGCGAAGACGATCATGTGTTCATGAGCACGAACCTTTTCGATCATGCGACTTCGGAACTGTCTCAGGACGCTGCTTTGTGTTGGCTGGCCCAGTGGGCCGAAGCGGATAACGGAGCCGTGAATCCCTTACTGCATCGCCTCGGCAAGGCGTTTCTGGAGAGGATCTACACACTGCATGGCAGAGAGATGCCCGCCGTTTCGAGAGTGCAGGTACGGCGGCAGGCGGAACACATTGACATCCTGCTGGTTGTGGATGGGCAGACCGCGATCTGCATCGAGGACAAGAGGGGGAGCCGGGAGCATTCCGGCCAACTCCAGCGCTACCGCGCGGCAGTAGAGGCCATGGGGTATTCTCCCGACCGTATCTTGCTGGTTTATGTACAAACCTGGGACCAGGGCAGTTTCGAAGATGTGCTGCGGGCGGGGTTCCAAGTGGTGGAGCGGAAGGATCTGACCGGCTTGTTGGATGCCTATAAGACATGGGGCGGAGAAAACGCGATCGCAACCGACTTCCATGACCACTTGTGCGGGTTGGATGGGGAGTTCGCGTGCTATCGGGAGCGGCCGCCCGCCGAATGGGATCATTTTTGCTGGATGGGCTTCTATTCCGAGTTGCGCAAGAGAATGGGAGAGGGAGGCTGGTTTCATGCTTCGAATCCGGCGGGAGGGTTCTACGGATTCGCATGGGGGATGGAAGGGCAGCCGGAAGGCCCCGAACCCTATCTGCAGTTGGAGCACCGCAAGCTTTGTTTCAAGATTGACGCACGGGACGACGCAGATCCGCGGCGGGTGCGGGCAGAATGGGCGCAGAGGATTCGAGATGCCGCCGGTGCTGAGGGCCTTGCCGTTCGCAAGCCGGACCGTTGGGGTTTGGGGAAAACGATGACCGTCCAAATCTACGACGGGGAGTACCTTCAACTCGACGCCGAAGGGAGATTGGATCTGGAGGCGACCTTGAGCGTTCTCCAATCGGCGTCGAGCGTGATGCGGCGATGCTGCGGAGCTACTCCGCCAGTTTGTAGTTGATGGTGATTGTGGTGATTACTTCGACGGGCTGGCCGTTGAGCAGGGTGGGCTGGTAGCGCCACTGGCTGACGGCGTCCATGGCGGCCTTGGTCAGCTCCGGGTGAACCAGGGAGTTCGCACTGCGCAAGCTGAGGATATTGCCTTCCGTTCCGATGATGCCTTCCAGCAACACCGTGCCTTCGATGCCCTGCTGCTGCAAGTGCTGCGGATAGGACGGGCGTTGCATTTTGAGCACCTTGGTGGCCTGGATGTTGCCGCCGACGCGGATGCGCTGCGGGGTGGCGACGGCAGGAGGCGTGGCGGCCGGTGGACGCTTGCCGGTAATGGTGAGCGTCTCGGAGATCTTGCCGACGTTGAGGGTCAGATCCAGTAGCCGTGCTTCGGTTTCGGCGAGGCGGATGCCGGGCTGCGAGAGGACGGCAAAACCGCGGGCGCGTACTTCAACGGCGTAATCGCCTCCGGGGATGCCCGCGAAGCTGTACTTGCCATCGGGGCCGCTGCGGGTGATTTCTTTGCCCGTCTTGGAAATGAGCAGCACTTCGGCGTCCGGGATGACCGCCTTGCTGGCGTCGAGCACCGAACCGGAAAGACGCGCCGCTCCAGGTTGCGCCTGCGTTTTGACCGTCACCAAAATCATGGCGGCGAAGAAGGCGGCGAGCGTGAGGGCGGAGCACATGGCGCGGCTGGGGCGGCGGCGGGGGATAGCAGGATTGAGCGCGGCGCGGATGCGGGCTTCGAGATGCGTGGCCTGCGCCATGGGCACCGACATGGCTGGGGCGTGGCCCGCGGCGGCGATGTCCAGCAGGTGCTGCGCGTATTCGGAGGCCCTTGCTCCCTGACGCAGCACGGCGTCGTCGCAAGCCTTTTCGCGCTCGCGGCGCATGGCGCGGGCGCCGATCCAAACGAGGGGATTGAACCAATAGGCGGCGCAGGCAGCCGAGGCCAGCAACTGGGTGAGGAAATCGTGGCGGGCGACGTGCGCCTGCTCATGGAGCAGCACGATGCGGAGACGATCGGCGTTCCAGGATACCGCCTCCGCGGGAAGGGCGATCACCGGACGCAGCGCGCCCCACGTCATCGGAGTACGGATGCGGTCAGAGAGATACACCCCGTGCGGCTGGCCGGGGAACGGGCGCAGGTGGCGGCGATGCCACGCCAACGCCAGCAGCCCGGCGGCCTGATAGGCGGCGATCAGGAATGCTCCCGTGTACCAGATGCGAAGAGGCAGTTCCTGCCCCTCCCGCGGCTCAGCGGTGAACGGCGTGGCGGGCGCGGCTTCCGCAGGTACGGCCACGGCCGGGGCTTCCAGCACTACCATCGCCGGCGCCGAGCGCTCCATTAGCGGTAGCAGTAGCATGACCGCCATTGCCGCCACCCATACCATGTGCCGTTCGGCAGCCGAACGGTGTCGCAGTAGAAACGCAGCCAGCCAGGCGCATAAGGCCACCAGCGCGGTTTTCCATGCCATTGCTTCGAGCATGATCAGACCCCTTTCTTGCGTGCTTCTTCAATCAGCCTGCTTAGTTTGTCGAGTTCGGAGGGTTTCATGTTCCTGGTCTCACTGTCGAGCAAAGCGGCTACGGTCTGTTCGACGGAACCATCGAAGAACGTCTCCATAAGATGGCGGAGGGCGCTGCGCTTGGCCTGATCCCGCGGTTCGGCGGGAAGGAAGACGTAACGGGGGCCGTCCTGTTCGTGGCGCAGGTGGCCTTTTTCCTCCAGAATCCGCAGCATGGCTCGTACCGCGGAGTAGCTCGGCGCGTCGGGCATGGCGTCGCGCACTTCTGCTGCCGTGGCTTTGCCGGATCGGTAAAGGATGTCCATGATCTGGCGTTCGCGGCGGCTGAGGGCGTGAGCGCGTTTCATGCTAAAAATTTAGCACACCCTCGCGCTTCTGTCAATATGGAGTCATGCAAGAGCCTGCGAATTTGGAACTCACCCCCGAGCAGATGAGGGCGCTGGGCTACCGTGTCGTGGACATGCTGGTGGAGCACTTCGCGCATCTGAAAGACCTTCCGGTGGGCGCGCGAGGGCGGCCGGAAGTGCTGCGCGCGCGGCTGATGACGCCGCCTCCGGAAGCGCCTGGCGATGCGATGGAGTTGCTTTCCTTCCTGGAACGCGAGGTGTTTCCCAACAACTTGAAAGTGGATCATCCGCGCTTCTTTGCTTTTGTGCCGGGGCCGAACAACTTCGTCAGCGCGATGGCGGATGCGCTGGCCGCGGGGCGCAACGTGTTCAACGGGACATGGTTGGGAGGAAGCGCGGCGGCGATGCTGGAGTTGACGGTGATCGACTGGCTGCGCTCGTTTTGCGGGCTCCCCGCGAGCGCGGGCGGAGTGCTGGTGAGTGGCGGGTCGGTGGCGAACCTGACCGCATTGGCCGTGGCCCGGCATGCGATGCTGGACGACGATCTGAGCGGCGCGGTGGCCTATCTTTCCGATCAGACCCATTCGTCGCTGGTGCGGGCTCTGCGCGTAATTGGACTGCGGGCAGCGCAGATCCGCGTAATCGAAAGCGGCAGCGACTTCCGTTTGCCTGTGGATGCGCTCGGCGAAGCCGTGCAGCGGGATGTTGCGGCGGGACTGCGTCCCTTCTGCGTCATTGCCAATGCGGGCACGACGAACACTGGGGCCGTGGACCCACTGCCGGAACTGGCGGACTTGTGCGCGGCGGAAAAACTCTGGCTGCACGCCGATGGGGCCTACGGCGCGGCTGCGGCGATTTGCGAGCGCGGCCGGGGCGAATTGCGCGGGCTGGAGCGGGTGGACTCCTTGTCGCTCGATCCGCACAAGTGGCTGTTCCAAAGCATTGAATGCGGTTGCGTTCTGCTGCGCGACAGGGAACTGCTGCGGCGGTTTTACCGGGTGATGCCGGAGTATTTGCGCGACGTCCACAAGGGAGAGGCGGAAGTCCATCCGTGCGATTACGGGATTCAATTGACGCGCGGGTTTCGGGCATTGAAGCTGTGGCTGTCGATCGAGACCTTCGGGATGGAGGCTTTCCGCCGCGCGGTGGCGTGGGGCTTTCACCTCGCCGAGTTCGCGGAGCGGGAACTAAGTCTGACGAAAGGCTGCCGGATTGTCTCGCCGGCGCGCCTGGGCGTGGTGTGCTTCGATTTCCCCGGAGCGCGGCGGCACGCCGGCGAGGTGGTGGATGGGATGCTGGCGGAGGGGTATGCCTTTCTCACCTCGACGCGGCTGAAGGGCGTGGAGTGCCTGCGGTTGTGCACCATTAATCCGCGGACTACTGAGGTGGAGGTGCGGGAGACGGTGCGGCGGGTGGCAGCGATGGCGATCGGGGACGCTTCCAGCCGGGATTGAGCCCGGTTATCTGCAAGTCGACCTCGGGTGGGGTAGTCAGGAGTTGTTATATCCCCAGATTTTCCTGAGGCATACAACCTGCGGTGCAATATTTCCCAAATGGGGTTCCGCCGATGAGACTCGTGGATGTTGATTCGCACCGCACTTCCGTTGATGATCGCGATGAGCGGGATGGCCTGGGGGCAGACTTTGCCGACCCTGAGTCTGACGCCATCGTCCTTGAGTTTTACGTATGTGATCGGGACAACGGCGTTGCCGGCAGCGCAGACGGTGACGGTGAAGCGGAGCGGATCGGGAGCGGCACTGGATTTCACCACCACCATAACACCCGCCTCGCCGTGGTTGATTGTGACCCCGCCGACGGGAAAGACGGGGACTGCGTTTAATGTGCGGGTCAACCCGACGTCGCTGACGGCGGGGACCTATCTGGCGTCGATCGACGTGGATGCGACCGGGTCGGCGGGGGTGGTGAGCGCGACGGTGGTGCTGATCATCAAGAATCCACCGCCGGCAATGGCTGCCACTCCGGCTTCGTTGGCATTTGCGTGGCAAACCGATGCTTCGGCGAGTCCGGCGGGGCAGACGATTACGGTATCCACGGATGGAGAGCCACTTTCGTTCACGGTGGCGGCGACGGGTGGGACGTGGCTGGCCTGCAGTCCTGCGGTGGGAGTAGCGCTGGCGGGGTCGCCTGTGACCATTGCGGTCACGGTGGACACGACAGGCATGTTGCCGGGGACCAACACGGGCAAGATCACGTTGACTTCGACGAACGCGTCGAACAAGAGCATCACGATCGGGGTTTCGCTGACCGTGAATCCGGGAACGGCTGTGCTCACATCGGTGTGGCCGAATGCGGCCCCGCTGGGTTCGGGCGACACGACGATCACGATCCGCGGGTCGCATTTGTTCAAGGCGAGCGTGGTGAAGGCGAACACAACGGACCTGACGGCGACATGGATCAGCACGGGGGTGGTGCTGGCGGTGGTGCCGAAGGCGATGCTGAATGCGCAAGGGACCTTGAATGTGACGGTGTTGAACTCGCCGCAGCCGGCGAGCAATCAACTTCCGTTCACCATTACGGCGCCGGGACCGCAGTTGCAGACGATCGTCAATGCGGCGAGCTTCGCCGTGAGCGGTTCGAAGCCTTCACTTGCGCCGGGGGAAATCATCTCGATCTTCGGCTCCGGGCTGGGGCCGGCCACTGCTATCACGGCAACACCGGCGAACAATGCCTTCCCTGCGACGCTGGGGACACCCGCGGCGACCGTGGAGTTCGAAGTGAACAACGCATGGGTGGCGGCGCCGTTGATTTTCATACAAGCCAATCAGATCAACTGTCAGGTTCCGTTCACTATCCCGGTGGGGACCGATCTGAACATGCGCGTGAGCTACAACAATATTACTTCGAGCAGCTTCAAGTATGACGGTGTGGCGGCCGATCCGGGGTTGTTCACGGTGGATAGTTCGGGAAGGGGGCAGGCGGCGGCGCTCAACTACGCATCCTCCACCTTTAGTCTGAACTCGGCGAACAACGCGGTGGCAAAAGGCGGATTGCTGATCCTGTATCTGACCGGCGGGGGAGCGATTAATCCGCTGCCCAATCCTGAGGGCGCGCTGTCCGGCACGAGTCCGATTCCGGTGTTGGTGAATACACCTTCGGTGACGATCGGCGGCGAGGCAGCGAGCGTGGTCTCCGCCACTGCCGTGCCGGGGGCGCTGGGCGGACTGACCCAATTGAATGTCACTGTGCCTTCCTCGCTCAAAGCGGCGAAGGATCATGCGGTGGTGGTGGCCATCGCCGGCCGCTCTACGCCGGCAACGGCTACTGTCGCCGTGAAGTAGCGCGTTACAATAGCGCACGAGGCATAACCACCCATGCAACGTCGTGCGTTTCTGACTACCGCGGCGCTCACGCCGCTCGCCATGCCCGCGGCACAGCGTCTTCCTATCAAGAAAGCTGTCCTGATCGGGATGATCCGTCCCAATACGCTTTCCTACAAAGACCGTTTCCAACTGGCCAAGGACTGCGGTTTCGAGGAGATCGAATGCCAGACGGTGAAAGACCCGCAAGTGGCGGGGGAGATCCGGAAGGCGTCCGAGGCGACGGGGTTGCGGATCCACTCCGTGATGAATATGGATCACTGGCAATATCCGCTGTCTTCCTCCGATCCGGCGGTTGTGGAAACGTCGGTGAAGGGGATGGAGACCAGTATTCGCAATGCGGCCGAATGGGGCGCGGAAACGGTGCTGCTGGTGCCCGCGGTGGTGAATCCGCAAACCAGCTACGGCGATGCCTGGAAGCGCTCGCAGGAGCGGATTAAGAAGATGATCCCGATGGCGGAGAAGAACAAAGTCGTCATCGCGGTGGAAGAGGTTTGGAACAAGTTTCTGCTCAGTCCGCTCGAATTCGCGCGCTACGTCGACGATTTCAAGTCGCCCTGGGTGAAAGCCTATTTCGATGTCGGCAACGTGGTGTTGTACGGCTTTCCGCAGGATTGGATCCGCACCTTGGGAAAACGGATCGTGAAACTGCATTTCAAGGATTTCAAGTTCCAGAACGATCCCACGATCAAGAAGCGGGTGGCGGATTTCGTCAATCTGCGCGACGGGGAGATCGACTGGAAGGCCATTCATGCCGCGCTGGCGGACACCGGCTACAAGGGCACGGCGACGGTGGAACTTGCCGGCGGCGATGCGGCGTATCTGAAAGACGTCAGCAACCGGTTTGAACAGATTCTAAACGGCGTCTAGCGTCCCATGCGGATCCTGGCCGGAGCCATCGCCGGGTGCGTGTTGACCATCCTGGCGGCGTGCGGGCTGGTCTGGCTGATTCCCTGGTGGATGGAGCGTCCGCCGCGGGTGGCGCGCGGCACGACTTTGGTGCTGACGCTTTCAGGGCCGGTCCGGGAAGCGCCCGGCGGCGCGCTGGAACCGTTTCTGCCAGCGCCTCTGACGAGTTTCGCCATCTGGGATGTACTGCGCAAAGCCGCTGCCGATGAACGCATCGCCGCGATCCTGCTGGAGCCGGGCAAGCCGCAGGCGGGTTGGGCCAAGTTGACGGAGATCCGCGATTCGTTGCGGCAGTTTCGCAAGTCGGGCAAGCCCGTGCATGCGATGCTGCGCACTGCTTCCATGCGGGATTATTATGTCGCCTCGGTTGCCGACCGCATGAGCGCCATTCCGGGCGATTTTCTCGACCTGAAGGGATTGCGCGTGGAATCGCTGTATGCGCGTAAGGCTCTGGACAAGCTCGGGGTCCTGCCGGAGTTTGAAGCGATCGGCCGGTACAAGGACGGGGCCGATCTGTTGACTCGCGATGCGATGTCGGCGGAGACAAAAGAGGTATGGAGTGGATTGTTGCG